>NZ_FMUW01000065.1:0-5945 GCF_900101315.1 Blautia sp. SF-50 | reverse complement strand
GCATACGCTTTTCAACGCATTCGAATTTTAGACTCTTTAAATCGTCAGTTCGTCCCCACTTCCGTGGATACTCACCATATACAGCTTCACTACATAATCACAGGCAACCCACACCTCTGTGAATCTTTCCTCAGCCTTACCTGTTAGGACCTGCTTTTTGCTCTTCACCCTAACTTTTGACAACCCGACAGTTCTTGCACAACTATCACGCTGTAGGGAGTTTGTGTGTGTCCCTTCCGGGCGTTACCCCTTCATTTGAACAACACCATATCAGTTGTATCAGTAGCTTTTCTTTTTACGGACGGCTACTGACCCCGCTGTCTATTCAACAAGCGGAACGTCTCGTCCGATGAAACTCATCGATATAGTACCTGGTAGATTTGATGCCACGGTTGATCGTAACTCTGTTCCATACCTGATCCTGAACGATGAGCATTCCAATCTTTTTCAGCTGCTTTCCAAGTTCTTTGATATCAAAGCAGACAATACGGTTATTCAATTCCACATTGGTTCTATGGTTAAATACTTTCAGTGATCCATTTACATAGATTTCCAACGCTGTTGCAATTCTCTGGGCCTGCGGTTCTTTCTGCTTTCTAAGACAGTCATACAGGTCACCGAGAACCGGCATATTTTCCGGTTTTGGATCTGCAAAGTACTTCTGATACACCAGTGGAAGACAGCGGTCGATCACTGATTTTTCCTCTGCTTCAATTCCATCCCTGCTTCCCATGATCAGCTCGCATAAAGACAGGACAAAATCGGATTTCACTCCAAGTGGATTGTCATCATCGGAATAATCCATATTGATATCCATCGGATTGATATAATCCTTACTGGTCGGTGAAATGTGTACGACCTGTCCGCCAAGTGCATGGACCAGTGGATAATACTCACCCTCCGGATCTCCGATGATAATGTCATCCTTCGTGACAAAGAAAGCGTTGGTGATTTCTCTTTTTGCAGCAAAGGATTTACCGGATCCAGGTGTACCAAGGATTAGTCCATTCGGGTTTTTCAGCTTTTTACGATCCACCATAATCATGTTGTTGCTGAGTGCATTTAATCCGTAATACAGGGATTCTCCTGCCATAAAAAGTTCCTGAGTGGTAAACGGTACGAAGATAGCAGTGCTGGTCGTGGTCAGTGCACGTTTGATGGGGATATGATTGACTCCCAGCGGAACACTGCTCATCAGTCCTTCTTCCTGCTGATAGTCCAGACGTTTCAGTACACAGTTGTATTTCTGTGCAATTCCGGCAGTCTGGAAGATGGCATTGTCCAGTGCCTGTTTGGTCTTTGCTGTATTTAAAAAGAGCGCTGTTACAAGGAACATACGCTCATTTCGTGACTGCAGGTCTTCTAACAGACGCTTAGCTTCTCCGCCATACGTGTTCAGATCCGATGGAATGATATCCATATCGTATCCGGCCCGGACTGCTTTTTTCTGTTCTTCGATTTTCATACGGTTGATATCCGTCACTTTGCTTTTTACCAGCTTGATTGCCTTCATCTGATCCACAGACTGGACATGCAGGTTGACGATGAGATTCTTATCAATATCCAGAAATTCTGCCAGCATTTTATCTGTAAGCTCTGGTGCCAGGATCTGTAAATAAGAGACTGCTCCGATGGTATTTCCCATACGGAATGTATTTCTGTCCTTGAATACAAAACTGGTCGGTGCCACATAATCTTTGGTATTGAGTCCAGTACGGATCATGGAACCATAATCAAACTGGAAGTCTGTCATGATATCCGGATTGAAAGTCTCATACAAAATCTGCAATCTTTCCACTCCATTCAATGGATAGGCTGGAACTCCAAGGATCTTGAAGTTGTTCAGGATATCTGATTCAATACGTTCCAGCTTTGGCTTTGCTTCCCGGATATTATCCGCTTCGATGGAAAAGGTGATATATTTTGACTTCACCAGACCGTTGTTTCCTTTTGCCAGCTGCTGTTTCAACATCTTTGCGTATTCCATACGGACATCATCAAAAGCATCCTCCTGTGGTCGGATCCGGATGACCTGCTCAAACTCCTTCATGCTGCTCTTATGGTTGATAAAGCTCAGCTGAAAATGGATACTGGCATCAAAGTAATTGAGGAAATCACACCAGTTTTCAAAGATTGCATTTTTATCTTCGTTCTGAGCCAGCTGGTAGTTGATGTCATAGAAGCGGATGCACTTAGAATACGTTTTTCCCTGTACCCTGCAGATTCCATCTCTTCCCATTTCCTTATAAGCGATCGACTGCTGAACAGACAGTTTTTTCTGCCTGCGTTTTTCCTCCTGCTTTTCCTTTTTCTTTTTCTCTTTTCTGTCTACTTTTTTGTATCCGGTATCTGCGACAGTTTTCTTATTTTTCTTTTTTCGCAACCGTTTTTCCTCCTTTCAGTTTTCCTGTATCCGGAGACTGCTTGATCTGTTCCGGATCTGTCTCATAATAGTTTTCAGTTTCATATTTTCTAACGGGTGGACGAAGAAACTTCACCCGGATCATATGCATCAGAACATCTTCCAGATGCATCCCGTCTTTTTCGTACATGGCAAATAAAAATGCCGGTAACATCAAAAGCACCATGACCGTTGCTGCATTACTATTTCCCATCACATTACGCAAGAGGAAATAGCTTGGAATTCCCATTGCAGCACCTATCCCGATACAGATCAGCTGTCTTTTGGTCAGGTTAAATGCTACTTTATTCTTTACCTTCGTTAAATCTTTCGGTACGCTGACATATGCCATGATTTTCACTCCTTCCTGTAATTTAGTGCGCGTTAAATATCGACTTACTTAAGGATGCCGTCTTAAAGAGGCTGTAACATAAGATCACCGTGTAAGCCATAACGCCAAATAATGAAGAACTCAGATTATCTGAATACTGGATACCTGCAACAAGCACTGCATAGATTGCAACGCATACCATCATCAGAAATGCCTGGAAAGCCAGGGCAAAGAGTCCTCTGAAATAATTTGTGCCGATCTGTCCCCATTCTCTGTTACTCATAGTTGCGAATGGAATCGGCGCAACTGAGGTATATAGGTAAATCTCTATCATACGTCCATACATAATCACTGTGATCAGTACAGACAGGATTCTCATACAGAAGCCGGCAATAAGGGTTTCCAGCGCCAATACAACAAGTTCTCCGATTTCCATACTTTCCAGGGTTGCGGAAAGATCCGTCAATGCTGAAGAAATATCAATGGCGGTACTTCCTGTGATAACACCGGCCGCAGAATTAACTACGTGCTGGCCCACATCGAATACCGCCATTGTGATCGTAAATGTGTTACTCACCAGATATACAGCGATCCACATTTTTACGAAGTACTTGAAAAACATCCAGGTATCAATATCATGCATGTTGTTGCGCTCGGTCAGCATAGAAATCAATTCGTAGCAGAGTACGAGTGTGATAATAATACCTGCGATCGGCATGATCACGGAATCCGATAAGTTCCGGATCATACTGAATATGTTGCCGTTCCACCCTTGCGGGGTCTGTCCAACCTGGGTAGCGATCTCACCGGTCTTTTGATTAACATCAGTAAACATCGTGTCCAGGTTGGAAGTGATCATCCCGGTTAAGAGTTCCCTCATCCATTCCTCAATCGCATCAAAAATCTGACTGAACATGGATCTCTACTCCTTTCTCTTAACCAAATAATCCACTCAGAAGCGGGATCAGCTGTGTTCCGATCAGGATAACACCACCACCGCTCATCAGCTGTTTAATTCCCTGGGATTTTGCACCCGGGTTGTCGTTTCCATAACCTTCCATCAGGTTGATTACACCCCAGACACCAAGACCGGCACCGATTGCAACGACCAGTGTCTGAAGGATATTGATTGCACTGCTAAAAAAAGCCATAATCAAATGTATGAACAAACGCTTTTCTTATGGTCTGTAAGCGTTTGGCTCTACTCCTTTCCCTTTTATTCAGACCTTTTTGTACCCTTATCAGTAGTAGCAGGGTGCTCGAATTCTTTCTTTCATATCAGTCCTCACCTTCCTCAGCTTCAATCGCTGATACATCTTCTTGTGTTACAGTTACTTCATACATTTCAAATTCTGTATCTTTCGACATCACCAGTCGGTGTGCCAGATATTTTTCGACATCAAACGCATTATTCTTATTGAAATCGGCAAGCTCTTTGTACCGTTTATGCTTTGTGATGTCATATTTGTTGCTTAAAAACGGCCGGACTCCACGAAGCTGTAAGATACATTTTTCTCCATCCATGACCGCCAGCTCATCTCTACTCATCAGTTCTTTTCCTGTCTTTTGATAGTTCAGCCCATAGGACCGGTTGCTGCCTCTGGTGTCTGATGTGTTGTAAAGATCAATGGTTTCCTTTCCCAGGGTTTCTGATATTTCTTTCAGTGTGGAACTTTCCTTTCCACCAAGGAAAAGAACAGTGTCATGAGGTAAGCTTCAGCTCATCCTTCGAAAAGGACTTGCATCCACTCCCTCCCAAACCGCACGTACACCTCTCGATGTATACGGCTTTCCGCTTATCATTTGCGGTGTTACGAATGAATTAAATTATGGCATTCGGGGCATACCACGAGTGTTTTCCGTCTCCTTTTTCGCATGAGTAATACCCACTCTGTATTTCCCTTTAAATCTTTGAGTTTCTTAACTTGGTGTATTACCAGATTTCTACAGTCTTTTTGGCATAATTCACAAGTATGACGTTCCACTCTCTGTTTGAGAGTGTTAGTTTTGGCATATCTTGAAAACTGCGGAAGCTCGCTTACATTATCAAACTTTGTAGCACATTCCTTCCGTTTATAACCATCCCTGTAGAATGTTGTTGTTTTCATTCCCTGCCTTGTTTCATACGCAACTGTAAATAATTCGTTTCTGCAATATCTCCGCTTAATCTCATGAACATTCGTCTTATACTTGCACGCAAATGTTTTATACATGCTGTATTTCATTACATTGGCAAATCTCCCTATTTTAAAGGAGTCATTCGCTATGGTGTAATAATTATATAGTCCACGGACTTCTGCATTGTATCTTGCGAGAATTTCAATATCGCTCTGGTTTACCAGTTTTCCCCTATGAAGGGCTACAAATCTCTCTTTTCCGTTTTCGTTGATTTTGATTTTCATTGCTTTGTATTCAATTAACTTACCTACCCATTTTTCGCGTGGAACGTACAGTTTAACAACTCCTGTCTGACATCTCTGAACCCTTCCGTTAGAAGCCTTCTGTAGCGTCTGCACTCTTGATACCGTAATGTCGTAACCTAGAAATCTTGCTCTGTCTCCAGTGTGCGTAACCTTTGTCTTAGTGTCTGACATTTCTAATTTCAATGCTTTTTGCAGGAATATTTTCACGTCTTTCTTGATAGCTTCTGCGTCTGCTTTGCTACCAATAACCCCGATGATAAAATCATCCGCATATCTCGTATACTGCACCCTTTTATAATTACTGTCGTTATAGACGTAAGGTGTTGTAGATTTTTCAATCATTTCCAGTTCCTTAAGATTTTTGCATCTGATTTTCTTTTCTTCGTCAGACAGACTATCCCATATCTCTCTGCCCTTTTTCCTATATCTGTATGCCTTACCGACACTGGACTTATATGCAGTAGAAAAATGTTTCTTCTTAGCTTCTGTATTGAAGTTTTCTGCATAATTTTCCATAAATTTGTCCAATTCATGAAGGTAAATATTTGCCATCACTGGACTGACTCCCGACCCCTGCGGCACTCCGCTATAGGTTCTGTTGAATGTCCATTGTTCCATATATCCTGCTTTTAGGAATTTCCATATAAGCTGGATAAACGCTTCGTCATCAATCCTCTTTTTCAAGAGGTCGATAACTACATGGTGGTCGAAACTGTCAAAACAAGCGTGTATATCTCCTTCCACAAACCAGTTCGCACCAGTAAAGGTGTTCTGTATCTGTTTCAGTGCT
>NZ_FMUW01000021.1:0-53291 GCF_900101315.1 Blautia sp. SF-50 | reverse complement strand
TTCTACAGGAGAAAGAGCCGGGTACCCTATGTTTTACAGAAAAGCAGAGAAAAAACTTGCAAGAGAACAGAGAAAGCTCTCCCACTGTGAAAAAGAAAGCCGGAACTATCAGAAACAGAAAAAAAGGGTAGCTTTATGTCATGAAAAGATAAAGAACCAGAGAAAAGATTTCCAGCATAAGCTCAGCAGGGAGCTTGCGGAAAGATATGATGCAGTATGTGTGGAAAATCTGAATCTGAAGGGAATGTCCGGAGGGCTGCACCTTGGGAAAGGTGTGCAGGATAACGGGTACGGGCAGTTTCTGTTCATGTTGGGATACAAGCTGGAAGAATATGGAAAACATCTTATAAAAGTAGACCGTTATTTTGCATCCAGTAAGATCTGCAGTGTATGCGGACATAAGAAAAAGGAACTGGCATTGTCGGACAGAATGTATGTTTGTGAATGTGGAAATAGGATAGACCGGGATGTGAATGCAGCAGTCAACATCCGTGAAGAAGGAAAAAGAATCTATAAAGAATGTGCCTGACGGCACAAGAAAAAAATCCGTAACCGGATAAACATAAAAAACAAAACCGCGGGACACGCGGGGATAGCCTGTTTTAGCTTTGCCCTAAAGGGTAATCGAGCAGGAAGCCCCCACTTCAAAATCGTAAGATTTAAGTGGTGGGAGCATGTCACTTGCTTTGTGGAACAGATTGATATTTACAGGGAGGAATCGTATTTCAGATTCTTCAAGTACATAAGAGTTCACTTTTCGTTGTATTTTAAAGAAAGAGAGACATGGAAACTTTGGAACAACAGCGAAAGTATCTTTGAAAAAGATCAAGGGATTACAATAAAATGATATGTAAATGAAGAGTAAGGGGAAAAATGCTGATTACGGATATTATTAACATTTTGGGGAATGAGTTTAGTAGTATATATTGCGTAAATCGTCAAGATCAGTACATTCAGATTTATAGACATCTAAATGAAAACACAGAGTTAGATGAATTAATGAACGAGAAGAAAACATATGAAACCGTAATACAAAAGTATATAGAGACCAATGTATTTGAAGAAGACAGAAATAAAATGCTGGTTGCTACGGATTTTAATAATATATGCAAACAACTGCAACTGGTCTCACAGTTCACAATACATTACAGGATAAAAAATGGTAATGATATTTTGCGTTATCGTATGAAATGTGCAAGAATTGGAAATGCAGATACATTCGAAAAAATAGTGTTTGCGTTTGCAAGTGAGGATTCAGATATAAGATTAGATGAGTTAGGCATTATGAACTTGAGCAGCACCGGTGAGAAAAGAAAAAGCATCTTTTCTCTGCTTATTAAGTGATGATTGTGAGCTGGATCATCGGAGAATGGACAATGTTATTAATGAGTTTGTAGAGAATGCTCCGATTAAAGGAATAAAGATTAAATATGGTATTTACAAAAATATAGATAAGAATCTTTCAATAGCTACCATATATGATTATGCATCTATGGCGGCAGAAACAGTTATGGAAGATTATAATCATGACTATGCGTATTATACAGATGAACTGGCGCAGAAGAGACTTTATAACCAAATGATAGAAAACGATTTTACAGATGCTTTGAAAAATAAGGAGAGATTGGTATAGACGATATTATTTGGATTATTAATCGGCAGGGATAGTCACTTTCCCTTTATATTCCTGCAGGTTTTACATAAGAAGATGGATTTCGGTCAGCAAAGGCAGCTCCCACAATGCCTTTTGGATATCCGCTTCTGCAAGTTGTAGTAAGTAATTGCTTCCCATCAAAATCATGGGGAAAGCGAACTGGTCTGAAAGACCGCCAGTTAGTGTGATGATGATAAGGAGATTTTGAAACTGATGACAGACAGAGATTATGCAATTAAATCAGTGAAAGAAATTACCTTCCATATGGCAAGTCATGCACAGGATTAAGACATTATACTGATATTAAAGAACTGATGACAAGCTACCAGAAACTGATTTTAGAAAACCAGTTGTATTGGAAGAACTGGATATGGAGTGCCAGGAGAAAATCAATGAAGATATGGCATATGCATTGAGTTATTTGAGCATTTATAACAATCAGCTGAATGTGCCAAAGATGCACCGGGAAATGAATAACCTGATGATCATTTATGGCTTGTCTGATATGATCTATCGTGGAATGACACTGGTGAAGTTCTATGCACCGAATGGTGTGATGCTCAGTGAAATCCTTCATTCCTGTTTTTGCAGTCATTATAATAAGACAGATGTGGAAGTACAGCAGGAGCTAGGAATAGGCAGGACTTCTTTTTATAAAATGAAGAAGCAGGCACTTGGATATTTAGGATTTTATTTTTACGAGATCGTGGTACCGCAGGCAAAGGATAAAAGATTTAAACCGTCACTGGGCGTTGAGGAAGAGTAGGTGAGTAATATGAGATACGAAGATTCGATGAAAGGTGTAGCTGATCAAATAATCAAAGAACAGCAGCGAGCCAGTAAAATTAAAAACAATCCAGAAGAGTTCCATTGGCATGACGAATATGCAACGTTGAATTTCTTTCGGTTTATCTGCAAAAATATCGGTAACTTGAGAAATGGAGAAATTGAAAAAATGGTCACACGTTTAAAGTACATAGATCAGAAAGCAGTGGAAAACCATGTGAATGGTGCTGTTTGGGCATTTGATTATGATAAGATGTTCTGTGTATTGATGGAAAATGAAATTTGTCGAAAGGTGTGTGAAAAGAATAAATATAACAGTTGGATGAACCTGATGGGACAGTATTGTGTTTCAAGGACTTAAAGACGAAGAAAGTTGTTGGAGAGAAATAATTTCCAGCAACTCTGTCTTTAATGAATAGAGTTCATTTTTTTATTCAACTATTCCCATGATATATACAATATGTAAATGTGCAATTCAAATATCAGTTTATGCTAAGTGCAAAAATAATAATAATTACTATTATTGACAAAAGAATAATTATCATGTATAATACAGATATACAAGAAACAAAGTGTTAGAAAAATTGCTAGGAACTTGGTAACAAAAATAAATCGACATTGAAAATGGAAAATGACTATGAAAAAATATGAATGTGAACCATGTGGATATATTTATGATCCGGCAGTAGGAGATCCAGACGCCGGTATCGCTCCAGAAACTGCATTTGAGGATATTCCAGATGACTGGACATGCCCAATCTGCGGATTAGGAAAAGATGTTTTCGTTCCTGTAGAAGACTAAGCAGAAAATGCAGGTACGAAACTGCCAGACATTAAAAGAGCCTAAGAGAACATATAAAAGAAATGGAGGTCAAATTATGACTTACGATTTAAACATTACCTTTGATGACAATTTAGTAACAGGAAATAAAACAATCGATACACAGCACAAAGAATTGATTGACCGTATCCAGAACTTTGTAACTGCCTGTCAAAATGGCGACAGCAAAGTAAAAGCAATCAAAATGCTGGATTATCTGGATGAATATACTGACTTTCATTTCAAAGAAGAGGAAAAGCTTCAGGAAAAATCCGGTTATCCAGAGCGTGAAAAACATTATGAAAAACATGAAGAGTTTAAAAAGACAATTCAAGAACTGTATGAATACCTTCAGGAGTATGAAGGACCAACAGATCGGTTCAGTGAACTTGTACAGAAAAATGTAATCGACTGGCTGTTTGGACACATTAAAACATACGACCGCTCTGTGGCAAAATTTATCTTTATGAAACAAAATCCAGACCGATGCTAAAATAAACCAGGGAACGAGTTCACTCAGAATGTAGACAACGTGATGAAGTAAATTAGGGGCTGTCACAATGCAGCCCCTTTCCTGTTATAGCGATATTCTAGGTAATATATTGCGCTGGCATGACATATTATTTTACTACTACTATATGGGAAGAGCAAGCAGCTCTTCTTTTTTTTGTCCTTTTTATCCAATTTTAAGTTGTAAAGTCTCTTTTCATTCGACAAAATTCTCCACAGACAGAGGATATGCGACGAGCATTGATATGAACATCTATTTATGGAAAGAGGATATTGAAGACGGGGAATCGGTAATGACAGCCGAATATAGACCTGTAGAATACGGAAAGGACTATGATGTTGTCAATAATCCTGATAAATTTCAACTATATATAGATGGAAAAGAGATTAAATAGTAATCTCCTGAAAGCAAGCTTTTTGTCAATTATTTCAAAGAAAAATTAAAGGATAACAATACATAGTTTTGACAATGATATTTTGAAAAAATTTATAGGAATGCTCTATTATCAAATTGACATAGGAATATGGTAGCGTATAATTAGAATTGAATACACTGAAAAAATGGAGGAATTACATGAAAGCACATAAATATTGGTCAGTAGGAGCATTGATCACAATGCTTGGGACTTTTTACACTGGATATAAAAAGCAAAAATCAAGTCACAAATACTTTGCTTTAAGTTCTATGTTATGTATGGTAATGGCGATATATACAGGTCATAAAATGATTACCGGGAATAGGAAGAAAAAGGCGAATAAAGAGAAAGATACAGAAAGGGAGGGATAAATAATGTTGGAAGTAGGGGTTAAGGCACCGGATTTTGAGTTGCCAGATCAAAATGGGAAAATACATAGATTATCGGATTATACAGGAAAAAAAGTGATTTTATATTTCTATCCCAAGGATAATACAGCGGGATGCACGAAACAGGCATGTGGGTTTTCTGAGCGATACCCTCAGTTTACCGAAAAAGGAGCAGTTATTCTTGGAGTCAGTAAGGATTCTGTATCCTCTCATAAGAGATTTGAGGAAAAATATGGATTGACATTTACACTTTTAGCAGATCCAGAGCGGAAAGTTATTGAAGCATATGATGTATGGAAAGAAAAGAAAAATTATGGCAAAGTCTCTATGGGAGTAGTAAGAACCACATATCTTATTGATGAACAGGGGATTATTATAAAGGCAAATGATAAAGTCAAGGCTGCAGATGATCCTGAAAATATGCTCAAGGAATTAGATTAATGAAGATAATATTATCCCCTGCTAAAAAGATGATTACAGATACTGACAGCATAGCGCCGGATGGATTGCCTGAATTTATTGAAAAGACGACAGAGATACAAAGTTGGTTGAAAAGTAAGTCAAAAGAAGAACTGAAGACTATCTGGAAATGTAATGACAAAATTACAGAACAGAACTTCAATAGATTGGAAAACATGGATCTTTATCATTTACTTACCCCAGCTGTCTTATCATATGAAGGAATTGCTTTTCAATATATGGCTCCATCCGTGTTTGAGGACAGTCAATTCGAGTATGTACAAAATCATTTGAGAATAATATCTGCATTTTATGGTGTGCTAAAACCAAGGGATGGTGTGACACCTTATCGTTTGGAAATGCAGGCGAAGGTTGGAATAGGAGAAACAAAAAATCTGTATGAGTACTGGGGAGATTTATTATACCGCTCAGTGATTGATAACAGCAGGATTATAATCAATCTGGCATCGAAAGAATACTCTAAGTGCATAGAAAAATATCTGACACGACAGGATAGATACATTACGATTACATTTTGTGAGTTATCAGGAGATAAACTGGTGACAAAAGGTACATATGCTAAGATGGCCCGTGGTGAAATGGTTAGGTTCATGGCTGAAAACAGAATTGAAAATCCTGAGGATATTAAGAAATTTGATAGACTAGGCTATTCATTCCGCTCTGATTTATCATCAGATGCAGAATATGTTTTTGAACGGAAAAAATGATGATTGAATGATTATTTTAAATAAAAGGTAATCAGTAATATTGATTATTATAATAATAGTAATTATTACTATTATTTATTGACAATAAACAGATTGAGATGCACCACGAAGAGAGATATCGTGCACTTCTTAAGAATATTGAAACTGCACAGGTGTTTGAAAAGAGTGAAGTTAAGGTATGGGAATGCCGTAACTGTGGACATGTTGTGGTAGGAACAAAGGCACCTGAGATATGTCCAGTATGTAACCATCCACAGAGTTATTTCGAAATACGTGAAGAGAACTATTAAAGAGAAGGAGATTATTACAAAGAAGAAAGTGATTATTAAAAAAAGCAGTAATGATAGGCTGTGGCTTTGTTGGTTCTGCATCGGTTGGTAAAGAAGCATTAAAGTTTAAGAATCGACGGATGCTTTGAAGAAAGTTATAGAAACAATTGGATTTTAAATTTTAAACATAGGAAGATAAAAAAGATGGAAGTAAAATATTATGTATGCAATCATTGTGGAAACATTATTGAAATGTTAAAGGATCAAGGCGTACCAGTAATGTGTTGCGGAGAGGCTATGCATGAGTTAAAAGCTGGAGTGACAGATGCTGCTGTTGAGAAGCATGTACCTGTATATACAGTGGACAAACAGCATGTACATGTTGTGGTCGGTGAAATAAAACATCCAATGCTTGATAATCATTTCATTGAATGGATTACACTAAATACAAATCAGGGTATTTATAGAAAACAGCTAATTCCAGGACAGGAACCTATTGCGGATTTCTGCCTCTGTGATGGAGAATATGTAGAAGAAGTATACGCATACTGCAATCTTCATGGACTCTGGAAATGCTAAAAACACTTGACTTTCGTGCTAAGATTACAAAATAATTCAGATACAACAGTAATATATGCTGTGTATTAATATATTTATAAGGAGGAATAAACTAATGAAATATGTATGTGACGTTTGCGGATGGGAATATGATGAAGAGGAAGGTTATCCTGAAGGTGGTATTGCACCAGGAACAAAGTGGGAGGATGTTCCAGAAGATTTTGAATGCCCATTATGTAATGTTGGAAAAGATCAGTTTTCAGAAGTTGAATAGAAGCCTAATCTTGTGTTAAATACAGATGGATAAACCAAAACCCTGGTGCGTGAGCAACAGGGTTTTTTATTGCGATATTTTGTGATGATATCACAGAAAATAATCTACCTTTTGCTTATAATGTAGTTAGAAACTAAGTAAGGAGGTAGTCTAAATGAGATTAAAAGATAAAGTTGCAATCATTACGGGTGGAAGCCGTGGTATAGGATTTGCTACAGCTGATAAATTCTTGAAGGAAGGTGCTTCAGTTGTGTTGGCAGCAAGTTCACAGGAATCGGCAGATGTTGCTGTAGATAAATTAAAAGAAAAATATCCCAATGCAATAGTTGCTGGAATTAGTCCAAATCTGGCAAGCATGGAGTCTGTCAGAAAGGCTTTTAAAGAGGCAACTGAAAAATATGGATGTGTCGACATACTGGTAAATAATGCAGGGATTTCAGAAAACACCTCATTTATGGATTATACAGAGGAGACTTTTGATAAAGTCATGGATCTAAATGTAAAAGGAGTATTTAATACTACTCGTGTAGCAGCAGAATGTATGGTGGCAAGAGGCAAGGGGGTCATTCTCTCAACTTCTTCCATGGTGAGTATTTCGGGACAGCCAAGTGGGTTTGCTTATCCGGCATCGAAGTTTGCAGTAAACGGATTGACTGTATCATTAGCAAGAGAACTAGGACCTAAAGGTATTCGTGTTAATGCTGTTGCACCTGGGATTACAGAAACTGATATGATGAAGGCCGTGCCAAAGGAAGTTATCGAACCTATGATTGAAAGAATTCCATTGCGTCGTCTTGGACAGCCAGAAGATATTGCCAACGCGTTTGTGTTTCTTGCTTCAGATGAGGCGAGTTACATTACAGGTGTTATATTAAGTGTAGATGGTATGGCAAGAAGTTAAGTTAATGAGGTATGGTGATGTAATCACGGAAAATAAATGAAATTAAGACTATAATAAATCTACAAAAAGAGAAAGATAAGGAGGACTGTAAAATGTCTGCTATTAATATCAATAAAAATAATTTTCAGAACGAAGTACTGAATTCCGATAAACCCGTTCTTTTAGATTTTTGGGCATCTTGGTGTGCGCCTTGCCGTATGGTAGTACCTATTGTAGAGGAGATTGCAAGTGAGCGTAGAGATATTAAAGTTGGAAAGATTAATGTAGATGAAGAGCCTGAACTGGCAAATAAGTTCAGTATTATGAGCATTCCAACTTTAGTGGTTATGAAGAATGGGAAGATTGTACAGCAGGTTTCAGGGGCGAGACCTAAGAATGCGATTTTAGAAATGCTTTAGGGGGGGTGTGCTAATGGGATTTTTTGATCTCTTTAAACAGTCGAATATTAATCAAGGCATAGAAGAATATAAAAGGACTGATGATGCAGTTCTGCTGGATGTACGTACACCGCAGGAATATCAGGAAGGACATATACCAGAAAGTAAAAATGTGCCGTTGCAGCAACTTGACAATATTGCTTCTGTAGCGAAGAATAAGGATATCCCACTGTTTGTATACTGTTATTCCGGTTCACGAAGCCGCCAGGCAACTGGGATACTGCAACGAATGGGATATTCTAAAGTAAATAATATCGGTGGCATTGTAGCTTACTCAGGAAAGGTGGAAAAATAAGATGAAGGTAATAATTGTAGGAGGTGTAGCCGGAGGAGCTACAGCCGCAGCAAGAATACGCAGACTGAATGAACATGCTGAAATTACTGTGTTTGAAAGATCCGGATACATATCCTATGCAAATTGTGGACTTCCATATTATATTGGAGACGTGATCACAGACCCGGAAGAACTTACACTACAGACACCAGAGAGTTTTTTTAAACGCTTCCGTATTAACATGAAAATTCATCATGAAGTTATCTCCATACATCCGGAACGTAAAACGGTTTCAGTGAAAAATTTAGAGAATGGTGAGATATTTGAAGAAAAATATGATAAGCTGATCCTCTCTCCAGGTGCAAAGCCAACACAGCCGAGACTTCCCGGAGTAGGTATTGATAAACTTTTTACACTTCGTACTGTAGAAGACACTTTTCGGATAAAGGAATATATAAATAAGAATCATCCAAAATCGGCTGTATTGGCAGGTGGTGGTTTTATTGGTCTGGAACTGGCAGAAAATTTGAGGGAGCTTGGCATGGATGTTACGATTGTCCAGCGGCCTAAGCAGCTGATGAACCCTTTTGACCCGGATATGGCATCCATGATCCATAATGAAATGAGAAAACATGGGATAAAACTGGTACTGGGCTATACAGTAGAAGGATTTAAAGAAAAAGACACCGGAGTGGAGGTCCTGTTGAAAGATAATCCATCCCTTCAGGCTGATATGGTAGTTCTGGCAATCGGAGTCACACCAGACACAGTATTAGCAAAAGAAGCCGGTCTGGAACTTGGCATCAAGGAAAGTATTGTAGTGAATGACAGAATGGAAACCTCTGTACCGGATATTTATGCTGCAGGTGATGCAGTTCAGGTAAAACATTATGTTACGGGTAATGATGCGCTGATTTCTTTGGCAGGACCAGCCAATAAACAGGGCAGAATCATCGCTGATAATATTTGTGGCGGTGATAGTCGTTACCTGGGCAGTCAGGGAAGCTCCGTTATAAAAGTGTTTGATATGACAGCAGCCACTACAGGTATCAATGAAACCAATGCCAAAAAGTCAGGATTAGAGGTAGATACAGTAATTCTTTCTCCTATGAGTCATGCCGGTTACTATCCTGGTGGAAAAGTGATGACCATGAAGGTGGTTTTTGAAAAAGAGACCTATCGTTTGCTTGGTGCTCAGATTATTGGATATGAAGGAGTTGATAAACGTATTGATGTGCTGGCAACAGCAATTCATGCAGGGCTGAAGGCAACCCAGCTGAAGGATTTGGATCTCGCATATGCACCGCCTTATTCCTCTGCCAAGGATCCTGTAAATATGGCAGGATTCATGATAGACAATATAGCAAAAGGTACCTTAAAACAATGGCATCTGGAAGATATGGATAAGATTTCTAGAGATAAAAGTGTTGTGTTGCTGGATGTGAGAACTGTAGGTGAATTTAACAGGGGGCATATGGATGGATTCAAAAACATTCCTGTAGATGAACTAAGGGAACGTATCAATGAAATTGAGAAGGGAAAGCCCGTTTACCTGATATGCCAGAGTGGGCTACGCAGTTATATTGCAAGCCGTATTTTGGAAGGAAATGGATATGAAACATACAACTTTTCAGGTGGATTCCGCTTTTATGATGCAGTGGCTAATGACCATGCACTGATTGAAAGATCATATGCATGTGGTATGGATTATTAGAAATAAATAAAATATTTTTATAGTTTGATTGTAGTATAAAAAGATCCCCCATTTATTAGAATGACTTTCATAATTCTGATAAATGGAGGATTCTTTAGAGAAAAAAACGTTTTATGATCTTTGTAGTGTTTCCAGTCTTTTCGAATCAAGGATTGCTATTTTGCCGCGAGAGAGTCTGACGAGTCCTTCGCCTTGAAAGTATCGAAGCATTCGAGTGATAACTTCCCTGTGGGAACCAAGATGGTTTGCGATAGTTTCGTGAGTGATTTTCAGTTCATTTGTTCCTTCAATGGATGTTTCTTCTAAAAGAAATGAAGCAACACGCTTATCCAAACTCTTCCACATAATCTGTTCAATCAGCCACATGACATCAGAAAAACGGGTAGCCATTAACTCATTGGTATAGTTTGCGACAGGAGCAGATTCTTTCATGATGCCCTTATAGATTTCAGCAGGGATGATCCAAAGATCCGTATCTTTTTCTGCTTCAATGGTTACTTCAAATTGAATAGACCGCATGATACATGAGGCGGATAAAAGACACATATCCATATCGAACAGACGGTAAAGTGTAATCTCCCGTCCTTCATCTGAAAGTATGTAAGTTCGAAGCTGCCCGGATTTAACCAGTAATAATCCAGTACAGTCCAGGTTTCCATTGTGAATGATCGTTCCTTTTTTTACATCCCGTGTGATTAAATTGTCTGAAATTAGTTTTTTCTGTGCTGTATTTAAGTCATTCCATAGTGGAAAATAATTTTCGAAGCTCATAGCAGTCATCTCCTTTACGAACATAGTATACTTGCTTTTTTAAGATGCGTCAATTAAATAATTGACATATGCCATAAATAAAAATATACTGACTATAGTACATGACGGTTGTAAATATGAGGGAGGGATAAATAATGCAGGGAGATGTCAGTTTTACATTTTTGGACCGAATTGAAGAAGTAGAACTGAATATTGTAGATGGACGATGGCAGTCTGCACTGGCATTGGCATTGACTTTGCCAGATATTTGTGGAGGTATTGCTTTCCCGGAAATTGTTAAACATTATCGAGATGGCCGGGTTATGCTGGATCGGCAAAAGAATCCGACCCGTGATGTGGGAACCCAGTATATTCGCTGGTTTGATGAATATGCAGGGGACTACTTTAAACTATCTCAATCTGGTGAAAAGCCATATATTTGCGGAGAACGCTGTTGGCAGCTTCGATGTGAATATCTTCATCAAAATAAAGGATTTTTGAATGATGAAAATAATATACGCTTTCATCTTGGACTAAACTGTGGAATGTCAGTTTGTCAGTTGGACAGTATGAACATACAGGAGAACGGAAACGATGTTCATATAGACATAGAACAGTTTTGTCTGAGGATGTGCAAGGCAGCAAAGAGTTATTATGATAAAGTTCATTTGGAAAAAGACTTTAGTCTCTATAATACACCAGTTTTGGATTTTGTTCAGGTAACACAAAAAAAGAAAGCTGCTTCTATTATTGCACTAGTCTGTGGCAGTGAACGTTATGCAAAAGGATTAAAAGAAACATTGCAGTTTATTTCAGATCAGATCATGCTGTTTTATACACCGGAAAGTGCTAAAACAAAATTAGGCAGACATAAGCCGGATCTTTGGATTGTTACCGAAGATATGACGAGCCAACCGAATCAGCCATGGCGTGCGGACAGGACAACACCTGTAATTTTAATCACAGGCAATCCTGATGCTGTTGAGATTAAAAAGAATTCAGGAAAACTAACTGTTCTTTCTATGCCATTATCAATAGTTGATTTGCGGAAAACCGTCGAAATATATGTGTCGTGAGGAGAAGTTTATGCTGTACATAATACTATTATTTGTATTTGTAGTTGTATATTTGATGATGCTTATGCGGAGACAGAAAGAAAAGATGAGTGAAATTAAAATACAAATAGATCAACTGCAAGCACAACATGATCGATTGCAGAAAGAAAGGGATCAGTTACAAGAACGGATGAATCATCTGGAAGAGCAACGAGAACACTTGCAAATGCAAACAGACCAGGCATTTCGGAGTTCTGATGAAATCGAGAAAATTTGCGATGAGATATGGAATCATGCTAATACCATTCACCTTTACTCTTCGTTAGCTGAAGAAGAAAGCAAATCTATAACAATGAAAGAAAAACAAAAAGAAATTATTCGAACAACTGAGGAGATTCTAAACATCATATATAAATATAAAGGTAATGTATAATAAAAATATGTCATTGTAATGATTAGCGTTCAAGGTAAATTCTTATGTAATAATGTCACAGAAGGATTTACCTTTTTCAGGTACAATAGAGATACAAAATTTGAAAGGGGAACAAAGCATTGGCAAAAAGAGTGGCAAGTGTCGATAAAAAAAGATGTGTTGCCTGCGGAGTATGTGAAAATACTTGTCCGCTGGCAGCGGCCAAAGTTTACCATGGATGTTATGCTGTGATAGAAGAAACAGTGTGTGTAGGATGTGGAAAATGTGCAAAGTCCTGTCCGGCAGGTTGTATTGAAATGAAAGAGAGGACAGCGATGTGAAGAAAAAGAAACATTGGTATGATTATTTATGGATATGGGCGATCCTTTATTTTACACTCGGTTTTTTTAATATTTTGTTCGCCTGGTTTGGGATGATTGATTTCCTGTTGCCGTTAGGAATAGCAATATTCGGTGGAAATAAATTTTTCTGTAATCATTTGTGTGGACGTGGCCAGCTTTTTAGTAAGCTTGGTGGAGATTTAAAATGCTCAAGAAATAAACCAACCCCGCGATGGATGAGTTCAAAATGGTTCCGATACGGCTTTTTGATATTTTTCCTTACAATGTTTGGGAATATGGTATTTCAGACATATTTAGTTGGTGCCGGAGCATCATCCTTACGTGAAGCCATCAAATTATTCTGGACCTTCCGTGTTCCGTGGGGATGGACATACACTGCCGGAACAGTAGCTGATTGGGTGGCACAGTTTAGTTTTGGATTTTATAGTTTGATGCTTACATCTTTGTTGTTAGGGTTGATTGTAATGGTGTTATATAAGCCACGAACCTGGTGTACATTTTGTCCAATGGGAACAATGACGCAGGGTATCTGTAAATTAAAAAATAATGAAAAGAAGTAATACTATAAGGTGATTCATAAAAGGCATATGTCAAAAACGTTATTGACATATGTCTTTTATAGGACTATTATATAAGAAAAGCGAGAAAGGAGCAGTTTATGCCGAGACCAGTAAAATGCAGAAAAGTCTGCCATTTCCCCAATGTTTTAGAATTTCTTCCGGCAGATGATACGGAGAAAAAAACACCCATTGTTCTGACGGTAGATGAGTACGAGACAATCCGTCTTTTGGACAAGAAAGGTTATAGTCAGGAGCAGTGTGCAGTATCTATGCAGATCGCAAGAACGACGGTCCAGCGGATTTACGAGATTGCCCGGAAGAAAATAGCAGATGCACTTATTGACGGACATCCGCTCAGAATTGAGGGCGGGGATTTCAGAATCTGTGACGGTCAGAGCGGCAACTGCAGCTTTGGAGGATGTTACAAACAGGAAATTTACAAAAAATATGCAGCAGAAAAAGGAGAAGGTATTATGAGAATAGCAGTAACATATGAAAATGGACAGATTTTCCAGCACTTTGGACACACAGAGACATTTAAGATTTACGATGTAGAGGAAGGAAAAGTAGTACATTCAGAAATAGTAGATACGAATGGAAGCGGACATGGCGCATTGGCAGGAGTTCTTAATGCATTGAATGCAGATGTTTTGATTTGTGGCGGAATCGGAGGCGGCGCACAGACAGCGTTAGCGGCAGCAGGCATCAAGCTTTTCGGAGGAGTTTCCGGAGATGCAGATGAAGCAGTAGAAGCTTTTATCAATGAAACACTTGAGTATAATCCGGATGTGAAATGTTCTCACCATGAGCACAACCACGGGGAAGGACATACATGTGGTGAGCATGGATGTGGAAGCCACAGCTGCCATTAAGAAGAATAGCAAAAAATAATAGTACGAAAGGATGTGCCAAGGTAATGTAGAAGTTACCGCAGTACATCCTTTTGTGTTATGTGATTCTCATATTGATTATTTCTTACTTGCCGAAAATAATGAATTGAACGTATAATACTCCCATCTTTTTGTAACTGTCAAAGATGAGAGTATACTTAATTTATTGAGAAGAGTCAATTATATAACTGACATATGCTGTAAATAGAAGTAAAAAAGCGTAATAAAGTAAATCAACTTTTCTGTGATATCATCACGGAAGCAAGCACTTATTTGGGGTATATTAAGTTCAAATAGGAGAAGGAGTTGAAAAATATGACATCTATAAATATAAATAAAGAAAAGTTTGGACAATTAATTCATAAGGAAAAACCGGTTTTGGTTGATTTCTGGGCACCGTGGTGTGGTTATTGCCGTAGAATTGGAGCAGCTTATGAAAAAATAAGTGAAGAATACAGCGATATTCTTGTTGCTGGAAAAGTAAATATTGATGAAGAACCGCAGATTGCAGAAGCTGAAAAGATTGAGGTGATTCCTACGCTGGTTTTATATCGAAATGGAAAGGCAATAGATTCTATTGTTGCACCTGAATCAAAAATAATGATAGAGAATTTTATTAATGAAGCATTGGAAAAATAAAAGGAGGACTGCTGTATGAATGAAAATCATGTTTACGATATGATTATCGTAGGGGGAGGACCTGGAGGGTATACTTCAGCATTATACGCAGCCAGAGCAGGACTTGATACAATTGTTATAGAAAAATTATCTGCAGGTGGTCAGATGTCATTGACCTGGCAGATTGATAACTATCCTGGTTTTGAAAATGGAATTGACGGATTTTCATTGGCAGAGAAAATGCAAAAACAGGCGGAAAAATTTGATGCTAAAAGTGAATATGCTGAAGTTTATAATATGGATTTAACAGGAAAGCTTAAGAGAGTAGAAACTAGTTCGGGAATTTATATTGGGAAAACAGTAGTGATTGCTACTGGAGCAAATCCAAGAGAACTTGGCCTTGCTAAAGAAAAAGAATTGATAGGTCATGGGGTTGCTTATTGTGCCTCCTGTGATGGTATGTTTTATAAAGATAAGATCGTGGTGGTTGTTGGTGGTGGAAATTCTGCTGTATCAGATGCTGTTCTTTTAAGTCGAATTGCTAAGAAAGTCATCATTGTTCATCGAAGAGATACATTACGTGCAACGAAAATCTACCATGACCAGCTGATGAAAACTGAAAATATAGAGTTTCGATGGAACAATACAGTAAATGAACTGATTTATGGAGAACGATTGACTGGTGTGCGGTTGAAAGATACAGTTACAGGAGAAGAAAACATTATAGAATGTGACGGCCTGTTTGTGAGTATAGGAAGAAAACCGACAACAGATTTTTTAGATAATCAGATAGAACTGGATAATAAAGGATATATTGTGGCAGGTGAAAACACTGAAACGAGTATTCCGGGTGTTTATGCTGTAGGAGATGTCAGAACAAAGTTACTTCGTCAGATAGTAACAGCAGTGGCAGATGGTGCTATGGCAGTACATATGGCAGAAGAGTATGTGGAGAAATAACAATCAGAATTTAATTGTTTAAGAAATTGTTCTTTGGTTAATGGCATTTTTATGTATCCTCTAGTTTTACTAAAATTCAATATGTATTATGTATATAAATAACAGATAATCAGGTATTATCCTTCAGCTATTTGAAAAAATATATATCTACTGCAACTGTTCCGTAATATCTATAGTTTAAAAATGTACAAGAAGGTCGGTTGTCTTATTGGGGACGATTAAGAGGAAGAAATAAACACTATATAATGAAACAATTACATATGAGATGGAATTTTCTATAAGGACACAGGAATCTGGCAGTTCTTAGTGTTACCAAATCCTTCTGTCGTACAGGCTTCATAAAAGGAACTAATATGCGACACTATTGCAATCGAGGTAATATTGACATAGAATTCCATGTATTATAGAATGGTATCTGTAAAAAGAAGGCATGAAGAAAGCAGCTTTAAACGGGCTGTTTTTTTTGTGTCTTCTTTTGTCTTTCCTGAGTACCGGAGGAAAAGGAGTTTTCTGGATGGAGCAGAGAAGACAAAAATAAATAAGAACAGGAGGAAGTATATGGAGGATACCAGAAAAACAGTTTTGGCGGGAAACGGGGAAAAAGATGTTCCGCGTGCGGTCTACGATGGTGTTTTGACAATCGATGTAGACGCGCAGGTTGAAAGCATGGAGGAACAGGAAGAAGCCAGATGGCATCAGCTTTTGAATGCACATCGTACCAGAAAGATCCTGACGGGCCAGCTTAGGGGCATTGAAAAACTGGAGAGTGGATGGATGGTTGCTGTTACATACTTTAATGGTTTCCGGATCATTATCCCAATGAATGAAATGATGATCAACCTTCAGGGAGACGGGCGTGAAAACGCGGATACCTTAAACCGTCAGGTCCGTATTGCTAACAACATGCTCGGCTGTGATATTGATTTCATCATCAAAGATCTGGATAACAAGAGCCGGAGCGTTGTAGCATCCAGAAAAGATGCAATGCTTAAAAAGAGACAGACTTTTTACCTTGGGGAAGATACAGAAAAACCAATGCTCTATGAAGGCAGGATCGTGGAAGCAAGGGTGATCGCGGTAGCTCCCAAAGCAGTCCGCCTGGAAGTCTTTGGTGTAGAAGTATCTGTCCGGGCCAGAGACATGGCCTGGGAGTGGATGGTAGATGCCGGAGAAAAATTCCAGGTAGGTGATCTGGTGCTGGTCATGGTCAATAAGGTGGAAGCAAGCTCTGTTGACCAGATCATTATAGAAGTGGATGCAAAGAGTCCGACAGCCAATATCAATAAAGATAACCTCCGGAAATGCCATAAACAGGGAAAATATACAGGGATCATTACGGAAGTCTATAAGGGAACCTATTTTATCCGCCTTGATATCGGAGTCAATGCCGTGGCACATTCCTGCAATATGTCCGCACTTCCGGGAAAGAAAGATAAGATCGGATTTGTGGTGACCCGCATCAACGACAACTATGAAGTGGCAGAAGGCATTATCACAAGGCTTATCAAAAGAGCTTCCTGAAAATGTTTTTATGATTTTCAAAGAATTCTGTTGACACAGAAAAAGGGATTTCTTTAACATCGGAGATAAAGATGGAAAGGAGTGACGTCAGATGGCAAAAAAGAAGAAAAAACAGATGCGGGAAACCTTGTACTGTCCATATTGCAAAAGACCCGGGGTACTTAGGCCGGCAGCCTATGTCTATGGGGATAACAACCTGGATCCGGAGAAATACCTGTATGTATGCAGCGGCTATCCTTCCTGTGATTCATACATTGGGGCACACAAAAAAAGTATGCGTCCCATGGGAACCATGGCTGACAGCAATCTGCGTAATAAGCGGATCGAAGCACACAGAGCTTTGGATGCAATCTGGAAAAATGGTTATATGACCAAACACAGCACATATATCTGGCTTCAGAACCGTTTGAATCTCCGGGAAAAGGACACACATATCGGGAAATTTTCTTATTACCTGTGTGAACAGACCATCCGGGAATGTACAGACTATATAAAAAGCCGAGAGGAAAAAAAGAAATCCCCGGATAAAATAAGCGTGGCATGACGGAAAGGATGGATGCCCTTGAGACTACAGGCGACAGAAGATGATGTATATCATCTGATGGACCTTAAAGAACAGTATTTTATTATGACAGCAATATGCAGTGTGGCAGAGGGAATCAGCGCATACTTTTTCATGCAGCGTTCGGGACGGATTGCTTAAAAACATCGTTTCAGATGCGATACTCTATCATTAACCTGCCAAACATCAATCTGGGGCAGTTACAGATAATTCTCGCAGCAGTGGGCTTACTTTCTGTATTAGCAACGGTTAGCTGTACGTTGTTCCTGTCTGCAAAATGTAAAGACACATTGACAGTTTTGCTGATCTCTATTGTAGTTCTTCTCATGCCGCTTTTTGCTTATGTGGCGATGGGAGCAACATGGCTCTCTACCATACTTCCATCTGCCGGAATTGATTTGAAGAACATTTTCCTTTCTCAGCTTGCAGATTTCAATTATCTGAATATCGGTGGAATGAGTTTCTGGACACCGCAGATTATTTTGCTTTCGGCAGGAATTGAATTATTTGTGTTTATATTCTTGGCAATTCATTCCTATTGCAGACATCAGGTAGCATAAAAGAAGTTCAAAATAGAATGAATTGGTTATCTGCCGCATGACGGTAAAAGAAAAAAAGCCGCCGTTTCTTTGTGGCAACACAGACCTATGATGAATTTTCCGGAAATATTGTAGCTAATAGCATTGTTTATGCGTTGGAAATATCTGAAAAATTGATGATAGTAGAAATATAATATTAAAATAAAAAATAATATAAAAAATTGTTTTACTATAGAGAAATATATAGTATAATACAACCATAAGAAGTGATAAAAAAATAACAAGTTGACCTAGCCAAACATAATAAGTTTTACTGTTGTGTTTGGCTTTTTTTATTTGATAGCCAGAGCGGGAAGTGAGGTGTCTGCAATGATAATCTGTGTTATCTTTGATTTGGGAATGGCAGTGATTATGTTTTTATTCGGAATCTGCTTTGTAAAATCAAATGGAAAGGCCGCTGCATTTTTGTCTGGCTATAATATGAAATCTAAGGAAGAACGAAAACAGTATGATGAAAAAGAAATGTGCAGAGTATATGGAAATCGGATGATGTGGATGGCACTGCCATTTGTAGTCGGTGCAGCCATAGATTTATTATACAGTGGAATCGGGTGTTTTGCAGCGTGTGTAATATGGACCTTTCAATTTGTTTTATTGATGAAAGAACGTATGAAACGAGAAAAAATAGAAAAGAACATTTAGGCAAAAATTATATGCGAAAGAAGATATACAAGCTATCCAGGAACAGGATAATACTCGGTAACAAGAGGAACTTTAACTACTTAAAGGAGATGACGTGAATATGAGATGGCCATATTGTGAAGGAAAAATGCGCAAGGGTCAGTTGCATGCGGTTGGTGCAGGGGCAGGACTGGAGTGGAAAGAAGGCTCTGAGAGTTTGCGGTTAAATACGGATCCAGAGTTGGCAGCAAGGATATCTGGAGACCGCATAGCTGCCTATAATTGTGATTTCTGCAGAAAGATTATTGTTTCTTACGAATATTGAGATTTTCAATTCTTTAAATTGTAATGACCGTAACGGGAAAGGATAAAATAGAGATAATAGAAAAAGATCCAGAGGGCGAGGAAGGCCGGATAAAAGTTAATTTAAGTTTCCTACAAATGTGTCATTATTTGCAGATTGTTGAGTTGATCGTGGAATTAGGCCCAGAGGAACAGGAAGACTGGACATTTGGCTCTCTCGTATATGAGGAAGAAAAGTATTCTATTGGAATTCCTACGGTTTTGTATAAGGAACTTCTGCCAATAGCAGAAGGTAAGGAAGAAAATTTACTGGAAAAACTTCTTGAAAAAATTTCTTCTAAGGAAACATATTTACTAGATATCGTTCCAGATGAGGCACTGTTATGGATGGTATAAGCAGCAGGAAATTAACATGGGGAATTTGCATCGCTGGCATTGCGATTGCAATAATAAGCTTCTTTTTCTTACCGGAGATTATTCCCGTTCACTTTGCTGGGAATGGAGTCGCAGATGACTTTGGCAATAAGATAGAAATTTTTTTAATGCCGATACTCCTTCTGACTGTTACAATCTTGAGTGGTATAAAAAGTATAAAGTATGTTCTGATGCATTCGAAGACTTGGCTAACAGTTGGTCAATATAACCTGATGATTGATTGTGTTTTAGGAATTATATTGATCGCAGAAATTTTTATGATTTATGCTTCGTTTGTTTAAATGACTACTTGAGTAGCGAAAACAAGGACTAAAAAGGGAACGCGCAAAATATCGTAAAAAACAGTAGAACCTGTATAAAATGATGAAAGAGGAGCATTGTTACTGTAAATATCAGCCTTTGCGGTCAGAAGACTTGCTTATAAATAAAGAAGCAAATATATGGCAGTTTCTGGTTCATTGGGCAGGCTGTTTTATATCAAAGTGTGAAGAGGAGCTGGTTCATGATGAAAAAAGTAATTCCAATTATTTTATTTACGGTATCAGCAATATTGCTTTCTGCATGTGGCAGAAAAGAAGAACTGTACGAGATTCCTAACCTGTCACAGTACAAGACAGATTATGTAGGAGATTCTTCGAATGTTATAAATATTGTAAGTGGGCAAGAGTATCAGGAAGGATATTCTTATGATAGCATACAGATACAGTCTGAAACGAAGCCTTATGGATTAACAGTATTTCTAAAAGTTGAGCCGTCTGCAGTTAAGATTGAAGATGAATTGCAAGTTAATGCGGATATGACATTTGATTTGATTGGTAATTTGGAAACGCTTGATTATAAAATAGCGGATAGTAAGGAAATCATTGCATCGTATGAACGGTAGATCATTCAGTGGTTAATATTTTGTCTGCTATTATATAGTAAGAAAAATAGGAAAGCGAAACATATATTTGGAGGACAGCAATGAGAAAATGTGAAAAGTGTGGAACAGTCATGAGAGCGGATTTAAGACTTAAAGTTAATGGCGGTGGCTATGGGATCGTTGTAGATGTAGATGAAAAACAAAAAACGACAACTATAGATGATGTTAAAGTTGCAGTCTGTCCAGAGTGTGGACATACAGAAATGTATTTAGAGGATTTAACTAAATTGAAGTAAAATTAGATATGATTGAAACAGGATAAAAAATTTTGATGGAATGCTTGTGGAGAAAATAAATATGAAAAAACTTAATTATACAGAAGATTTATTGAGAGTTATCTTCTTTTGGATAGGAATATTCTTTCTTGTTTCCGGTGTCTTAAGTTTTCTTGGGATATTAAAACCAGCAGTAAACTCAGGCATTCAGAATCCAGACATGTTGGGAACTGTGTTTTCTATAACGGGAGTGCTTATGTGTATAATAAGTGCTGCTCTTGGAATTTATACTGCAAAGCTTGATAAATTACATTTACAATTAATCGAAAATGGTACAAAAGTGAAGGGCTTGGTAGAAAAAGTATATTTGCAAAAATACACAAGATATAGAAGACAGATTCCATACAGGATTTTATATAGTTTTACATATCATGATAAAGTGTATTATCATAAAAGCCGTTTGGTATGGGAAAAGCCGGATCTTAAGAAAGGCGACTTGATTACCGTATATGTAAATAATCTTGGTAAATCAACAGTTTATAATTGCAATGAAGCGGTCTGATATCTAGCCTCTATATTTCGGAAAAATACTGCACGATCTGTGGTTTACAGAAGAGCAGCTTCAAAGAATGCTGAGTATGAAAAATGCAACTCCATCAGATGTATGGAAATTCAGAGATTATTAATTGGACAAATCAAAAAACTTGGTAAGAGTATTTTCATAATTCTGTTCAATTTTGTCTATGTTTTCGAGAATCCTGTTCATGTACAAATGCAACTAAATTAGAGTATAATAAGGGAAACCATTGAAACTGGGTTTCCGTATTGGACATTCCTGTGATGGCAGGAATGTCCTTTACATATAGCGGTAAATTCTGAAGTAGTTGGCATAGAAGTTCATGAGGTAGTTGACGTATGCTTTAAATCTTTTCATTTCGTTTTCCTCCTTTCTTTATCTTACAAGCACATTATAATATCAGAAGACGTATATTACTTGCCAAATGGGAAGAAAAAGTAGACAAAACTTGCAGGAGATTAATTGGAATGTACTGGTAAGAGCATCACAGACATTTGCCTGGATGCAGGAGTTGAGAGCCAAAGGACATTTAACAGGGTATTTCGTGAAAGATATAAAGTAACGTCAAGGGAATACCGGAATCTTTATCATGAACAATATATAAGTCAGACCCAGGATGAAATATCTGGAATGGAGAAATAGGATGGCATTTATAATCTGTATAGCAGCACTCATAATCATGATGTTTGTATTTACCAAAATGTTGTTAAGTTTTGGCAATAACAGCAGTGCGGCAGTTGAATCTGTTGATGCGACTGTAGTTGAAAAGAAGCAAGGAATCTATACCCATATGCAGTCTGAATCACATGTACCTTGGTTTCGCGTTGTATTTGAGATGACAGATGGAAGTTTGATGGAATTTCAAATGCAACAGGGAGATTTTCGTGAATTGGAAAAAGGCGATCGAGGTATGCTGACTTATCAGGGAAATCGGTATATATGTTACCAAAAATATAAATTTAAAAGTGAAGCACAGGAGGAAGAAAAATGTTAAGTGAAAGCATTGCAAAACTGGTACAGTATGGGATTACAACAGGTCTGACACCAGAATGTGAAAGAAATTACACAACAAATCTTCTGCTGGACGTTTTTCATGAGGATGACTATGAGAAACCGGACAGCATTGAGGAACCTGTTAATCTTGAAGCAACATTGGGCGAATTGCTGGACGAAGCTGTAAAAAGAGGACTGATCGAAGACAGTATTGTATACCGGGATCTATTTGATACCAGATTAATGAACTGTCTGATGCCGCGTCCGGGCCAGGTGCAAAAAGAATTCTGGGATAAATATAAAGAAAGCCCAAAGGAAGCAACTGATTATTTTATAAACTGAGTCAGGATAGCAATTATATCCGCAGATATCGCGTAGAGAAGGATCAAAAGTGGAAGGTAGACAGTCCATACGGTGAGATTGATATTACCATTAATTTGTCCAAACCGGAAAAAGATCCAAAAGCAATTGCCGCGGCAAGGAATGTAAAATCCGGAAGCTATCCGAAATGTCTTCTTTGCCCGGAAAATGAAAGATATGCGGGACGTGTTAATCATCCGGCAAGGCAGAACCACAGGATTATTCCGATCATGATCAATGATACTCCTTGGGGCTTCCAGTATTCTCCGTATGTGTATTACAATGAGCATTGTATTGTATTTAACTGCCAGCATACTCCAATGAAAATCGAGAGAAATGCATTCATTAAACTGTTTGATTTTGTAAAACTGTTTCCGCATTATTTCCTTGGATCTAATGCAGACCTGCCGATCGTAGGTGGTTCGATCCTAAGCCATGATCATTTCCAGGGTGGACATTATACATTTGCAATGGCAAAAGCACCAATTGAGCAGCATGTAATACTTCCGGGATTTGAAGATGTAGAGGCTGGAATTGTAAAATGGCCATTATCTGTGCTTCGTATTCGACATAAAGATTCCAACCGTTTGGTAGATCTGGCAACACATGTGCTGGAAGTATGGAGAGGCTATACCGATGAAAAAGCATTTATTTATGCTGAGACCAATGGAGAACCACATAATACAATTACACCAATTGCACGTAAAGTAGGTGATACCTACGAACTGGATCTGACATTAAGGAACAACATCACAACA
Organism: Blautia sp. SF-50; assembly: GCF_900101315.1. Classification (NCBI taxonomy): domain Bacteria; kingdom Bacillati; phylum Bacillota; class Clostridia; order Lachnospirales; family Lachnospiraceae; genus Blautia; species Blautia sp. SF-50. Next base: position 29,629 of record NZ_FMUW01000021.1, on the reverse strand, counting down.
GAAGAACATCCGCTGGGAGTGTACCATCCGCATGCAGAATATCATCATATTAAGAAAGAAAATATCGGTCTGATCGAAGTTATGGGACTTGCAGTTCTTCCGGTCAGATTAAAAGGTGAGATGGAACTTTTGGAAGAGTATATTCTCGAAGGCAAAGATATTTCTTCAAATGAACAGATTGAGAAACATGCAGAGTGGGTTAAGAAGTTTCTTCCGAAATATCCGGAAATCACAAAAGAAAACATCCATGGCATTCTTCAGAAAGAGATTGGAATCGTATTTACCCATGTTCTGGAAGATGCAGGAGTATACAAATGTACGACCGAGGGAAGAGAAGCATTCATGCGTTTTCTTGAAACATTATAAAAACTGAAATAAAAGGATTTTTGGGAAAATGGGAGGTAAGTGAAACCTCCCATTTTTTAAAAGGAAGATGATGAAAATAGAATATTTTTTATAAGGTGTGAAACCTTCCTAGGCTTTTCTTTTGGATGTAAGAAGAAGTAGCAGTGGAACAAAAATAAAGATCCTCCATAGTGCAGGAATGGTGATATTGTTTCGGAATGCAAATGCACTGCCAGAAGAATCTGCCGGTATGTAAATGCGAAGATCTACAGTACAGGATGAACTTTCATCTCGTATATCTAAAGGAAACTGAGAATGATATACTTTGCCTTCATGGCTGAATTTAACAGGCAGTGCCCAGTAATAATGACGCGGACTACCAAAATTATAAAGATAATATCCGTCTGCTTTGATTAAATTTGGATTTTCATGGTAAAGAAAATAGTTTTTATTGGCATAAAAGAATGTCCCGCCCATTAATAGAAGCCAGATCAGCACCAGTGCAGCTTTATTCAAAAAAGGACTATCAAATACTCTTTTCAAAAAATCCCCTCCTGTTAGATAAGGACATTTTATCAAATGAACCAGGAAAATTCGATAGAAAGAAAAAATTTATTATTATGAGAACCGATTTGCTTGTATCTGCATCTAATTAGTGTAAAACAAACACGTGTACAATCCGGCCGGACAGAAGGAGAAAACAGAGAAGCGATTTTGTATAGAAGAAAATAAGTGAGATCTGATTAGGTGCTGTCATGAATCAGTCTAGGATGAAACATCCCTGACCGGTCATGTCAGCCCCTTTTTTCCTGTTTTCAGGGTTCTGTTCACAGAGAAAAAGGAAAGTGTCTGAAAATACCCAAAAAGTGCTAAATATGAGATAAATGATGATGCGGTGTTTCTATCCGTAAAAAAACAGCGGAAAATGTTTTGTAGAAATCAGCTTACTGTTTGTAAAAGAAAATGTTTTTTCCAGCAGCCTTGGTTATTTTTTATTAAATCGGAGATATTAAAATCAGACGATTTAAAAAATTTGTCTGAATGCTGTTTATCGTTAAAAACAGGGGGCATGGATGGGAAAAAGAAAAGAGATAACCAGTAAGGATAATGGAAAGCAAAAAATGTGGATAATAATCACTGTCATCATAGTGTTCTTTGCTATGGCTGGCTATGCAGGAATGTCTTATTACTATTCAGACAGATTTTTTCGGGGAACAACGATCAATGGAATTAACTGTTCTGGAAAAACATCGGAAGAGGCAGAACAGGCGGTTGCTAAAAAAGCAGAGGACTATCTGCTGGAAGTAAAGGCAAGAAATCTGAAATCACAGAGTATCAATGGAAAATTGATCGGATATCGTTATGTTTCGGATGGCAGTATTTCCCAATATCTGGATGAACAAAAACCATATAAATGGGTTCGGGGATTTTGGAAAAAACAAAATTATACAGCCAAGGAAAATATGACCTATGATAAAGTGAAGTTAAAAAAACAGCTGGAAAAACTGGAATGTGTAAAAAAAGAGAATCAGACAGCACCAGAAGATGCTTATGTAGCTTATAAAGATTCGAAGTTTGAAATCGTACCGGAAACGGAAGGGAATACCATGGATTTCAATGGAGCTTATCAGGCACTGTCAGAAGCGGTTACTGACAAAAAAAGAACCATTGATCTGAATAGTTGTCCGGCTGTTTATGTAAAAGCAGCAGTACTGAAAGATGATCCAGATCTTAAAAATTCATTGGAAGAATGCCAAAATCTGATCCGGACCAAAATCGTATATATATTTGGAGAAGAAACGGTAACATTGGAGGGAGACGAGATCAGAAACTGGCTTATTTTTGATGAAAGAGGAAAGCTGCAAAAAAATGAGGATGAACTGAGACAGTGTGTGGCAGAATATGTGGCACAGCTGGCTGCCACACATGATACCGTAAATACAGAGAGGAAATTTTGTACAACAAACGGACGTACTGTTCAGGTGTATAGTTCCGTTTATGGATGGAAGATCGATCAGGAAAAGGAAATAGAAACCATTATGCAGGAAATGATTGCAGGAGTACAGATAAACCGGGAACCGGTATACGCTATGCGGGCAAATGCACGGGGAATGAATGATATAGGCAGCACGTATATTGAAGTGGACCTGTCTGCACAGCATTTATATTACTATCAGGATGGTTCGATCATTTTGGAATCGGATATTGTGTCAGGAGATATGCAGTATGCAGAACGGCAGACACCATCGGGAATTTTTCAACTGTATTACAAGAAAAGTCCATCTGTGCTGAAAGGAAAAATGTTGGAAAATGGGAAATATGAATATGAAAGACCAGTAACTTACTGGATGCCTTTTAATGGGGGGATTGGATTTCATGATGCTTCATGGCAGCCATACTTTGGAGGAAATCGTTTCCGAGAAGGTGGTGGATCCCATGGATGCATTAATCTTCCGGCGGACAAAGCGGCAGAACTTTATAATAGGATAGACGAAAGTGTGCCGATTGTCTGTTTTTATTAAAAATGGGCAGGATATATAGCTTCATATAGAGATTTGTTTATAAAATGGAAGATCTTAATTGGTCTTCTGTTTTTTTATAATTATCAGCAATAATTTTATGGAAGAAAAGTGTATATGTTCCGTCCAGATATGGAAAGAAGTCTTTGACTATTTTGACCGGGAATCGAAAAAAATCGAGATAAATGAGAACTATTCGATTGATGAAGATGCAAAGGAAACCTTGCAGGAGAAGAACAAGAGGATGCTGGTTACAGAAGCAAAACGAATGGCAGTGTATTAAAATTAGGTGGATGTAATTGAGGAAAAAATATGATATCATGTTAGTGACAAAACGAAAATCATGGAGGAATAGAGTGTGAAAAAATGCAAATATTGTGGCAAAAAACTCAATGATAATTTTGAATTTTGTAACAGTAAATGTGAAAATTGTTATGAAAAGATGATGGATAAAGACAGCCATAAAATCAAGTATTTTACATTAGGCATTATTTTGGGATTCTTAGTTATGTTTTATGGCATTATTTCTAACAATAATGTCTTTATAATAGGAATTGGGATTGTAGTAATGGGTATAGATGTTGTTTTATTGCCATTTACAACTCCTGAAACAATTAATTTTCTAGGATATCAAAAGTCAAAATTCGCAGGAAGAATATCAGGCATATTGCTTATAGCAGTTGGAGTATGGATGTGTTTTATTCAATGATAAATCCCAGCCTGCAAAATTGAAAATAAATTGAAAGTCACGAAATCGGAGGAGTTAATGATTATGTGGAATGAATTAGGCTTAAGCGGGGGAACCGCAATTATTATTTTGATTGCGCTGTATTTCGTCATCAAATGGGCAGTGAAAAATGGAATCAAAGAAGCCTACAGTGCCATTACTGGAAAGAAAACGGAAGAAGATGTCAGAAACGAAAAAGAATTGAAAGAACTCGGATTTGAGTTAGAAGATAAATAAAAGTTTGGAGAATTGAGAAAATCGGGATTTGGAGGAGATTCTTATTTATGAAAAAAGGGATAAACAAATCAATTTTATTTTACATTGCATCAGTTCTGTTTTTCATAGCGTCAGCTATTGGCTTTACGAGTGGAAATGAAAGTTCTATGGCTATAGTATGGTTATGTCTTGGTTCTTCATTTCTTTGCTTGGGTTCGACTCATAAGAAAAAGGAAAACAATACAGATGATAAATAATTTCCTGCTTGTATTGTTGGAAAATCGAAATTGACCGAGCGCATTGGGCGAGAGATACTTCTTGTTTGAATGTTGGAATGATTATAGGTATTTGTTTTCGGTATGAAAATACCGTTTATTTATTCTAGACATAAGATGTCCGGTTGAAAATTAACGGATTCTCGTTTTATGTCGTGGTAATTTTGGTGCATATTGGTAAGCTGTAAGTGGAAGAGAGGTAGAGATATGGATACAAAAAAGATTGGAGCTTTTTTAAAGCAATGTCGTAAAGAAAAGAATCTTACGCAAGAACAGCTTGCCGAGAAGTTTGGGGTATCTGCAAGAACAGTTTCCAGATGGGAAACAGGAATAAATATGCCAGATCTCAGTGTACTTGTTCAACTTGCTGAATATTACGATGTTGAGATGAGAGAGCTCCTGGATGGAGAAAGGAGCCAGACTATGAATAAAGATATGAAAGAAACACTGGACAAAGTTGCGGTGTATGAAGAATGGGTGAAACAAAAAGCATTAAAGGCTGGAAATCTTGCATTTGCATCAATGTTTGTGATTGGTGTGTTAGCGATTATTATTCAGATGCTATTAATGGTGGATACTCGTTTGGTTTTGGGAGAGATAGTAACTGTCTTAGTAGGAGGAATCCTATATGTAGCTATTATGGTGTATAATGGAATATGGGATAAATGCCTGCCAAAAAGTGCTGCTATATGGCGGAATTTTCTCACCAGTGTAATATGTGCAGGAATTTTTACAGTCATCTATGGTACATGTTTATTTAGAATGGGAGCTACAGAAACACAGATAACACGATTGGCATTGGGATTTCTGATAGGTATTACTATTGTGTCATTTATTATTCTTAGGACCTTAGCATTTATTAATCGAAAAAGAAATCAGAATTCACCAAATGTTCAGGAGAGAAAAGAAACTTCCCAATCTAAGACAGAATGGACAAAGATTTATAATGCACAGAATATAGTAGAGACAGAACAGCTCGTAGAAATGTTAAAGCAAAGTGAAATAGAAGCTTTTTCCCAGGAAGCAGGTGCGAATGTTGCAATGCATGGGGCACCCGGATTTGGAATATATGGCGTGGATATATTCGTGAAAACCGATGATACAGAGAAGGCAGTACAGCTGATCAAGGAGATTAATAACCAAGAGAATGAAGAAATTTTTTGACATTGTCACATATGCGTGCTAATATGATTATAGAAAAAGTGTGCTGCCGATAGACGGTTAGTCCACATACTTAATTGATTGAAAATAACCGTTCAGTTTGCGAGGCTGGGGCGGTTATTTTTGTGTCTTGTTATTAACTTTGCCGAATACCTTTGAGTAACGAGGGAGTGAGATATATGGAGCAATTATTGATTGTTGAAGATGATATTGGTTTGAATCAAGGTTTATGCAAAGCACTGAAAGTAGATGATCGGAAGATCATTTCCTGCCAAGACTTGAAAACGGCGAAGGAGCAGCTGTTTTGCGGCGGTGTATCCCTGATCCTGTTGGATATCAATCTGCCGGATGGCAGTGGGCTTGAATTGCTACGGGATGTCAAGGAAACCACACCCGGGATTCCTGTTATTCTGCTGACTGCCAATGATACCGATCTGGACATCGTGGACGGACTGGAGAGGGGCGCTGATGATTACATTACCAAGCCCTTTTCTCTTTCGGTTTTGCGGGCAAGAGTGAATACCCAACTGCGAAAGCAAACGTCAAGCCATAAAAATGCACCGATCCATATGGATCTATTTCACTTTGACTTTGAAGCAATGACCTTTTATGTGGGAGATTCAAAAGTGGAATTAAGTAAAACAGAGCAAAAATTACTGCGTCTTCTTGTTGAAAACCGCGGTCAGACCATGACGCGTGGAAACCTTATAGACAAGATCTGGACAGATGGCGCAGAATATGTGGATGAAAATGCTTTGTCTGTTACGATCAAGCGTCTGAGGGATAAGCTTGGGGCACAGAAATACATTAAAACCGTCTATGGAATCGGTTATAGCTGGGTGACAAAAGATGAATAAAACCGGCATTGTGATCATACTGCTGTGTTCTCTGGCGGCGGCAGCTGTTGTATTATGGGAGCGGAGAAAGGTCAGAAAAACGATGGAAGAAATCGAAAGGATGCTGGACGCTGCCATGACCGGTTCTTTTTCTGAAATCACTTTTGATGAAAGCCAGCTGTCTGCTTTGGAAACAAAGTTTGCACACTATCTTTCTGCCGCAGAAGCATCTTCTCGAAATATGGCACAGGAAAAAGACAAAATCAAATCCTTGATTGCGGACATTTCCCACCAGACGAAAACGCCGATTGCAAACCTGCTGTTATACAGCGAGCTTTTGATGGAGGAAACTCTGCCTGCATCGGCAAAGGAAAACGTGGAGGCACTGTACAAACAATCGGAAAAGCTACGATTTCTGATTGACTCTCTCGTAAAACTTTCCAGACTGGAAAATGGGATCATTTCACTTTCCCCTCAGCAAGCATCACTTCAGCCGCTGCTTGAAAGCGTAGTAGAACAATATGCCGCCAAGGCTTCTGGAAAAGGATTATCCATATATCTGTACGATACAGATATTTCCGCTACATTTGACTTAAAATGGACAGCGGAAGCACTGGCTAATATTGTAGACAATGCCATCAAATATACGGAGCATGGAACAATCACGATTTCTACCGTAAGTTACGAAATGTTTACAAGGATCGATATATCGGATACCGGTTCAGGTATCCCGGAAAACGAGCAGGCAAAGATATTTTCCCGTTTTTATCGTTCAAATGCTGTTCAGGAACAAGAAGGGGTTGGCATCGGCTTATACCTTGCCCGACAGATTATATCCGGTGAGAGCGGTTATATCAAGGTTGCTTCCGTTCCGGGAAAAGGAAGTACGTTTTCCATATTTCTGCCGAAATAACAACAATTCTATCAAAACTGTTAGATTTCATTTTCTGCCGGAAAGAATGTGGAAAGAATCCTATGCGATAATCTGTATGTATCAAAGGATCATTTCCTTTCATACATACAGATTTTTTCATGGAGGTACTCGTTTATGGAGGTTTTACAGGCAAAAGACCTGAAAAAGATTTATGGCTCCGGTAATAACGCAGTTCATGCGTTGGATGGAGTTGATTTAAGTGTGAAGAAGGGAGAGTTTGTTGCAATTGTCGGCACATCCGGATCCGGTGATTATGTTAAAATAAGACTAAGTTAGCAGATTCCTTATAAAATAAGGGCTCACGCCAATTTAGTCTTTTTTCTATTATACCATAAAAGGTAGAAAATTCATAGACCGGGAATGAATTTTTCATAGTAAAAATCAAATGGCAGGGGCTCTTAAAGATAGAAACCTATTGCTACTGGTCCTGTCAAAATTATATCCATTCTCACAGGCGGTCAAGTTTGTGAAAAACCATTCGGTTGCAATACATTGTAAAAAAATATGTTAAGGACTAGGTTAGTTAAAAGATTCTGTTAGCTGGCTTAGTCCTTTTTTCTTGGGAGGACGGAGCAATGATAAAGGTGATTATGATTGTTGGAATAATTTTTTTCCTCGTTTCGTTGTATGCGTGTCTGGTGGCAGGCAAAAGAGCAGATGAAGAAATAAGTGCTTTATTTGAAAAAGAAAAGAAGCAGAGGAGTGAGGAATAAACGTATGAATGGAGGTATTTATAGCACTGGAAATGAAATTGTAGATGAAAATGCAAAACTGAATATATCTGGAAATATCATTCCGCAGGTGTGGTATCGGACAATCATCAGAGAAAGTGGAAAGCCAAATCTGACAGCCATTATTATACTGGCAGATATTGTGTATTGGTATAAGCCTACAGAAATCAGAGATGAAGGAACCGGACAGGTCATTGGGGTGAGAAAGAAATTTAAGTCAGATCTTCTTCAGAGAAGTTACCAGCAGATCAGCGAACAGTTTGGGATTTCCAAAAAAGAAGCGACAAATGCAGTAGTATTTTTAGAGAAGCTGGGTGTGGTAAAACGGGTATTTAGAACCATTTCCATGAATGGGATTGTTGTAAATAATGTTCTGTATCTGGAATTGATCGTAGACCGGTTAAAAGAATTGACTTATCCAGAAGAAACAGGAGCAGATCCGGTTTCCTTTGAAAAAAGAAGAGAGAAATCCAAAGCAGAGAAAATCAGTCCCCATACAGTCATAGAGGAAGAGATACATTTTGTAGAAGAGAGGGCTGTCCCTTTCCAAAGGGAGAGGGTGTCACCATTCAAAGAGAGAGCATACCCCCACAGGGAAACAGAGCCCTGGATACCCAAAGAGGTACCTCAGACCGATAGCGGGCAGACAAATACAGAGATTACTACAAAGACTACAGCAGAAAGTACCCAAAAGAATACAACAGAAATGGTGAATGGGTATAGAGATAATCCTATCTTATCCTATCAGGCAGCAGAAGAACAGTTCAAAGATCAGATTGATTATGATGCGATATGGATAGACAGACCTTTTGACAGAAAACTGCTTAATGAGATTGTAGGGCTTGCAGTAGATGTTTTGACGTCCAATGCAAAGACCATAAGGGTAAATCAGGAAGAACGACCTCTTGGCATTGTACAGGGAATGTATAAAAAGCTGGATAAGTTTACCGTAGAGTATGTGATAGACTCAATTAAGCAGTGTACAAGGAAAGCCAATAATATCCGGGCAGTGCTGCTTACCGCTTTATACAATGCCACATTGACAGCAAACAGCTATATATCCAATCTGTTTGCTTATCAGGAAGCTATCCCTCAGACGTAAGGAGCGTGATAGAAAGTAACAAAATTAAGAAAATTCAGGACAGCTCATGGATATACACAGATAGAACTTGCGGCTGTCTTGGGTATCAGTCTTCGGACGTATCAGAGGATTGAATACGGACAGCAAAAGCCCAATGTCTATGTAGTTGTCCGACTTCAGCGGTTATTTCAAAAAGATATTAGTGAGATTATGGAGGAATATACAGAATGAGGGAAGAAAGGTTTCGTATTCAGTGCCCCGAACATTTTCAGGTTGGAGATTCAGGGCGTTTTGAAAAACCTTCGCAGGATAAGGAGTCGGATTTTGTAGTAGATTATGCTCCGCCGGAAATGTTTGAAGCCGGGATTGTCTTACAGGAGATGGGGACGGAAGGAGATACTTATTGCACAATGTATGTCTATTTTGCCCCGGAGGAACACCTTCCGGTTTATATGGACAGCATGAAATACGATTTACAAAAAGTATCCATTCGGAAAATTTTTGTTGATACCGAGGAATACCTCATAAAAGTAAATGAGAAGACAAAAAAGTTTTATGCAGGTGAGGACGGTTGTTGGGGTTCTTATACGGAACTTTACCGGAAAGAGAATGGGGAACGTCTGACTGACGCAGTGATTGTTTTTCTGTGTATGCCAGATGAAATGAAGTTTCAGGAAATGGAAGCTGTGATAGGGGAACTGTTTGAAAAACTTCCTGTGATAGACAAAGAAAAGAAAGAAACAGGTCAAGAACCAAAGAGGACAAGATAAAATACAAACTATAACTTTCAGGAGGATAAGAACGTGGAAACTAAAATGATTATTGGAATTGATCATGGAAACCGTAACATGAAAACTGCAAATACGGTATTCTCAGCAGCAATCCAGCCTTTGCAGGCAAGGCCGGACAGCCTGGAGCACATTTTGGAATACCAGAACCAGTTTTATTATGTGGGAGGGAAAGTGCCGGAAAAGGAGTGTGTGGATAAGACAGAGAATGAAAATTATTATCTTCTTACCCTTGCAGCACTGGCGCAGGAAATGCGCTGCCGGGGACTGACAGACGCTTCCGTAAAAATGGGAGCTGCCCTTCCGCCTAGAAGATTTCAGCAGCAGAAAGAAAGTTTCAAGAAATATCTGTTAAAGACAAAGGAACTGCATTTCCGTTATGAAGGAGTACATTATCATGTGTCTTTGGAAAATGTGTTTGTTTTTATGCAGGGGCATGTGGTGATCCATACGCTTTTAGAAGCAGTTCCCGGCTATTGCCTTTTAGTAGATATTGGTGGAGGAACTACCGACCTGGTAGAGTTTGTTGACGGAATGCCGGACGGGAAGTATTCGATTTCGGATAAGGCAGCTTTGTACTGTATCGGAAAAGTCAATGAGGAAGCCATTGCCAAAACAGGGGCAGGGGTACCGGCATACATTACAGAAGCATTTATGAGAACAGGAAGCTATGACTGCCCGAAGCAGTATCAGGACGTCATAAAAAACTGTTTGAAGTCCTACGCAGAGGAAATTTATGGTATCATACAGGCAAACCATTATAATCTGGATCTGACCAAAATGGTATTTATGGGCGGTGGTTCTTCCATTGTGGAGCATTTTGGAGCCAATGAGGGAAAAGATGTACAGTTTGTAACGGATATACATGCCAATGCAAGGGGCTGTGAAGAAGCAGTGAAAAGTATTATCCGGGCAAAACAGAGGAAAATGCGGACAGCATGATAGGAAGTGAAAACTTATGGATACGGAAAAAGTATATACAACTTCACTGCGGCTGTATAAAAGCAGACCGGTACATCATCAGGCTTATCGGTATCTGAAGGAGTATAACAAAGATATTTTCAAGACAAAAGACGATTTTATAGCAGAAGCAATCGTTTATTTTGCCAAGTATCTACAGCAGGAAGAAGAAGTACAGCAGATGAAACTATTAAATACCCTTCTGGAAAACCAGAAAGAACAATTTTGTAAAATCGTAAAAGAAGCGGTTTCAAAGGCACAGGAAGAAGCCTTTGAGAAGCGGGGTGTGCTGGAAAAGACCGTTCAGGGAGAACTTTCTGACGGTGGAACGATAGCAGAGGACAGGGAAAAGGAAGAAGCCTGTATGGAAAAAGATTTACGGTTTGCGGAATTTTATGGGGCATTTGAAGAATAAGGAGGAAAAAGATATGGCAGTAGGAAGAAGTGTATGGGAAGTTGTAAAAGGGATTTTCATTGCAGTGGGGAAACTGCTGTATCTGACAGGGAAACTGGTGATATGTTTGTTTCTGCTGGTTCTGCAGCTTGTTTTGGCAGTGTTCCATGCAGGGAGCAGGGAATAGAAAGGGGATTGACAGGTGCATTGGATACGGGACAGACCGTATACAAAAGATAGAAAAAAGAAGATAGAAAATGGAAAGCAGGCTTGTGTGGCCTGCTTTTTTTGACGAAAAAATGAAAAGGAGCAAAGCTATGATGAAAGGAAAAAAGAAAAGGCTGCTGGCTGGGACGCTGGCACTTCTTCTTAGTTGTTCTACGTTACTCAATACAGGGATCACCGCACTGGCTTCTGAACAGTCTGAGGAACATGCACAGATACAGGAAGTAAAACAGGAGGAGGCTGCTTCAGAAACATTACCGGAGTTGGAAGAGGTAAAGGAGCAACTAACAGAAGAAGAACTGGTGTATGCAGAGGACCTTACCATAAAAGCAGGAGAGTCCTTTGACTTGGAAACAGATTACAGGGGTTTTCAGAAAAATGATGAAAAAGTAAAGGTGACGTTTCTGAAAGCAGAAGGGGACTCCGGCAATTCTTTTGATTTCAATACCCCAGGTTCTTACCAGGCATTTTATCGTGTTGATCCGTTAAGCGGAAACCCTTCCTATCAGATTATGAGAAGAATTGTGGTAGAAGCAAGGGAAAACAGTACACAGGAACCCCAGGGAGAAGTAAGCCAGCATACCGAAGATGGCTCCGGTGAGGACGGTGAGGCGGACCCTGACCCGGAGATACCGGAGGTACTGACGGAAGAACCGGAAATGCCAGATGCAGGGGCAGAGTTGATTGATCTGACACCAAAAGAGGATAAGGGAATGTTCTTATCGGTTGTTCCGGCAGCAATGGAGCAGCAAAAAGGAAGCAATGTACATCTGGTACAGGGAGAAAAAATCCCATACCCTTCTAACGTGGGGAACTATTCTACTTCCTATTTCACTGTAAATGGCCATGTGGCATATTGTCTGGAGTCTATGAAGGCTTCCCCGCCGACCTCGGATTATGTAGCAAATGAATTTGAAAGCAACCCGGAATTGCAGAAAGTCCTTTATTATGGATATGGCGGTCCTGGGGACATTACCGGGGAGTATATGCCCTCTTTTGACTGGAAGACAAAGTATATTTTTACGCATTTAGCTGCCGCTTATTCTTATTGTGGCATGGACGGTTTTTATGGCTGTACCTTTGAAGATATTAAGGCAAGCGGTGTGTGGGGATATATCCAGCATATTTACAGCCTGGAAGCACCTCCGACAGCAGCAATCACGTTGTCCCCAAAGGAAGCAAAGGCTTATGAAAGTGGAAAGGAACAGCGTACCGGGGAGTTTACTTTAAAAGGTGACCATAGAAACTATATTACTTTAAAAATGCCAGAGAATGTGACTTATCACAGTGGAAGTACAAAACAGACAGGAACCGTAAAGATCAATGGGAATACCACATTCTATTTCAGCGCTCCCAAAACTGTAACGGGTACATGGAACAGCGGTAAGCTGAAAGGACAAATGGGAACCCAGTGGAAGACCTTAGTATTGTCTACGGGTTCTGGTTCCCAGGACATTGGGTATGGGGCATTTTTTGAAGAAGAAAGTGCTTCTGTGGAATTTACGGTGAAGTGGCTGGACCTGGCAAGGGTAAAGGTAACAAAAAAAGATAAGAACAGTAAAGTAAATCTGTCCGGCGCTGTTTTTGGTATTTATTCAGACAGTGCATGTAAAAATCTTCTTGTGCAGATGCCGGCCACAGACAGCAACGGTACTTCTGAGGTGGAGCTTCCGAAAACCCAGGATACGGTATATTTAAAAGAAATTTCTGTTCCAGAAGGCTATAAGCTGAATACAGAGTCTTTTAATGTGAAGCTGGAAACAGGAAAAACAACTTCTGTTGCAGTGACGAATGAGGAACAGAAAGGAAAAATCACAATCCGTAAAAAAGGTGAGGTTCTGACTGGAGTAACCGGAGAAGAGGGGAACCTGACTTTTGTATATGGAAATGCGGACTTTGCAGGGGCAGAATATAACATTTATGCGGCAGAGGATATTTACAGCCAGGATAAAGTGACGAAGGTGCATAAAGCAGGGGATCTGGTAGAAAGTCTGACAACCGGGGAAGATGGAAGTGCTGTTTCCAAAGAATTGTATCTTGGAAAATATAAGGTTGTAGAACAGAAAGCACCGGAAAATCTGGTGATTGGAAAAACAGAACAGGAACGTACCCAGTTTGTAACCTTGTCCTATGCAGGACAGAATGTAGAGTTATCCCAGGGGGAAACCACTTTTACCAATGCAAGACCGGAGATTTCCGTAAATGTAGTGAAAAAATCGAAACATGATGACGTTACCCTGGAGGGTGCGACGTTTGGATTGTATGCAGAAGAAGACCTGACAGCGGCAGACGGAAAGGTTCTTGTAGAAAAGGGAAGCCTGGTGGAACGTGCTGTTTCCGACAGGGAAGGAATGGCTGTGTTCCATGCGGATATTCCTTTGAATTTCCATTACAGCGTAAAAGAAATCCAGGCACCGGATAAGTATTATATGACAGATGAGGTGTATCGTTTCTTCTATGAATATAAAGACGACAGCACCTACACATATACTTTTTCCCATGATTTTAAAAATGAGGAAGTACGGGGAGAAGTTCATGTAAGTAAGATTGATCAGGATTCCCAGGGATTTATTTCCCAGGGTGACGCAACCTTAGTAGGGGCAAAATACGGATTATATGCTGCAGAAGATATTGAACACCCCAATAAGAAAGATGGGATTGTCCATAAAAAAGGGGAACTTGTAGCGCAGGGTACGATTTCCAGTGAAGGAACTGTAGATTTCAAAAACCTGTATCTTGGAAATTATTTCGTGAAAGAAATAGAGCCGGCAGAAGGGTATCTGTTAGATGAAACAGAGTATCCCGTAGAGGTTTCGTATGAAGGACAGGAGGTACAGATTGTACACCGGGAAGTAACTGTAAAGGAAACTGTAAAGAAACAGGCCTTTCAGCTTATCAAGATCTCAGAAGACGGGGAGCAGACAGAAACAGAACTGGTAGAAGGAGCTGGATTTAAGGTATTCCTCATCAGTGAGCTGTCTGGTGTAAAAGATGGAAGTTTGAAGCCGGGAAATGGTTCTTATTATACCCCGGAAGATTTTATCACCTATGATTACAGCAAAGACGAAACCGCTTCTTATTGGGAGAATGGTAAAAAGATTACGGTACCAGAGCTGTTTACAGATAAGAAAGGATATTTAAAGAGTCCAGAACTTCCTTATGGAACCTATGTGGTGTTTGAGTCTACAGTTCCGGAAAATTTAAAAGGGATTCGTCCATTTATCGTACAGATTTCAGAAGACAGCCGGGAACCCCAGGTATGGCGTGTGTTTGATGACCGTCCTTTGCAGTATTACTTCAAGATTGTGAAAAAAGATGCCCAGACGCAGAAGCCGGTGCTGGATAACAGTGCAGCTTATAAGATTTATGATGTGGAAGCAGAAAAATATGTGGAAATGATCGTAAGATATCCGAAAAAAGAAGTGGTATCTGTGTTCAGGACCAACGAAGAGGGATACCTGATTACACCGGAGCAGTTAAAATGTGGCACTTACCGGATTGAAGAAGTGGAAGCGCCGGAAAATTATGTACAGGTAGGATTTGAAAATGCCCTCTTAAAAGACGGAAAGGAAGTTCCACTGAATGAAGTTGCAGACGGAGGCACATACCAGGAGGCAAAGAAAGCGCCGATCACTATTACCGTAGATTCTGATACCGTACACCAGGTAGAAGAGGAAACCGGTAAATTTATTGTTGTCATTGAACAGTATAATGATGAAGCAGTAGGAAGCCTTACAATCCATAAAAAGGGAGAAAAACTTTCTGGTGCTTCTAAAGTAGAAGAAAAGTTCCTGACGAAGATGAAAAACGGTGTAGCAGGTTTCGTAAATCAGGTAAGCAGTTTCTTCACCGGGGAAGAAGTCATGGAAAAAGAGAAAGGTTATAAATTTGACTATGAAGAAGGGAATATGGAAGGTGCAGAATTTGCCATTCATGCAAAGGAAACCATTTATACCCCGGACGGACAGAAAGACGAAGCAGGAAACCGCATTGTAAAATATGAAAAAGATGCCCTGGTAGCCCGTATGGTAACAGATAAAGAAGGAAAGGCAGTCCTGAATAATCTTCCTATCGGAAAATACTATGTAGTGGAAGAAAAGGCAGGTCAGAACTGTGTGCTTGACCCGGAAGCAAAAGAATTTGAAATTGCATATAAGGGACAGGAAGTAGCAGTGGATTATGTAACAATGGAACTTACCAATCAGCGACAGAAAGTTTCCCTGAGTATTCTGAAGAAAGACGCAGAAACCGGAAAACCGCTGGAAGGAGTGGTATTCGGGCTGTATGCGCAGGAGGATATCAAAAATGCTGCCGGGGAAGTAGTTGTAGAAAAAGATGCCCTGATTGAACTGGGAACAACAGATGAAGAGGGCAAGCTGGTATTTCAGGCAGATCTTCCTCATGGAAAATATTATATTCAGGAAGTAGAGCATAAGCCGGGATACCTGCCAAATGATGAGGTGTATTCCTTTGATGCGTCTTATACAGACCAGACGCTTGAACTTCTCGCTTTTTCAGAAGAAATTTCTAATCAGCCTACCATTACAGAAGTTACAAAAGTAGATTTGACTGGCGGACAGGAAATTGAAGGTGCAAAAATGCAGATTTTAGATCAGGACGGAAAGGTGGTAGAAGAGTGGGTATCTAAGAAAGAACCTCATGTAGTCTATGCACTGGAACCAGGAGAATATGTACTGCATGAAGAACAGGCGCCTACGGAACAGGGATATGTCCGGGCAGAAGATGTGAAATTTGTTGTGGAAGAAACAGGGGACGTACAAAAAGTGAAAATGGAGGACGACCATACCAAAGTTTCGATTTCCAAAACAGATATTACAGATGGAAAAGAAATTGAGGGAGCGAAGCTGCAGATTCTGGATCAGGACGGGGAAGTGGTAGAGTCCTGGACCACAGGAGAGGAACACCTGATTGAGTACCTTCCGGTAGGTACTTATACTCTGCATGAAGAAGCGGCAGTTGATGGATATATTGTGGCTAATGACGTGGAGTTTACAGTAGAAGAAACGGGAGAAATTCAGAAGGTGAAGATGGAAGATGAGCGTGCTATGGGACAACTGGTTATTGTAAAGACCGATGCAGACAGTAAAGCGGCTCTGGAAGGAGTAGAATTTGTCCTCATGGAAAAGGAAACCGGTAAAGAAGTAGAACGCCTGAAGACTGGGAAAGATGGAAAAGCAGTTTCCAGCCTGCTTCCGATTGGAACTTATGAAAATGGTACTTTCAAAGAACCGATTACCTATGTGCTGAAAGAAACCGCAGCCTTAGAAGGATATGAGAAGACAGAAGAAGAGTGGGAGATTGTATTCAGCTACCAGAATGATAAAACACCAGTCATTGAAGTGGTAAAAGAAATCCAGAATAAAAAAATACCGGAAGCACCAGGTACCGTCAAACCGGGACCAAAAACCGGTGATGATACAAACTGGTTCCTGCCTTTGCTGGCTCTTGGTGTAAGTGCAGGCATGGTAGCAGGCTTACTTTATTACAGAAAAAGGCATAGGAAATAAAAATTAGTTTTTTAAACTTGGGAAAGGGCGGCTGCGGCTGTCCTTTCTTTGGCAATATGAGGTGAGAAGCATGGAAGAGAAAAAAAGAAAAGAAGTAAGTAAGCAGAGGCAGAAAACCGGAACTACCCGTATGGAAAGGAGCAGGCGTTGAGGATAGGGATTATAGATGCAGATCTTTTGTACCGGAAAAGACACCGGTTTCCGAACTTGGCATGTATGAAACTTTCCGCTTATTGGAAGGAGCGGGGATTTGAAACAGAGCTTCTTTTGGATTACAGCCAGGCTGGAGAATATGACCGGCTCTATGTATCAAAAGTGTTTACGGATACCTTTGTGCCGGAACATATTTTGACGAGGGAAACAACCATTTATGGAGGGACTGGATTTTTTTACGATAAAGCACCGGTACTTCCAGAAGCGGTTGAACACCATACACCGGACTATCATTTGTATGACCAGATGGTAAAAGAAAACAGTGCAGGAGAGAAAAAGAAGAAGGAGTTCCAATTTTATACGGACTATTCCATTGGCTTCCTCACCAGGGGGTGTTTTCGGAAGTGTAGTTTCTGTGTAAACAAAAATAGCACTGGTGCAGTAGCAGCAAGCCCATTGGAAGAATTTTATGATCCGTCCAGAAAGAAGTTATGTTTTCTGGACGATAACTTTTTTGCCTGTGCAGGGTGGGAAAAAATCTTTTCCAGTGTCCTGGAAACAGGCAGGCGTTTTCAGTTCCGGCAAGGGTTGGATCTGCGGATTATGCAGAAAAGGCAGATGGAACTTCTAGCATCAGGAAAATTGGATAATGGCATGATTTTTGCCTTTGACCATATCAAAGATCAGGAACTTATTGTAAGAAAACTGGAACTTTTGCGGGAAGTAATCCCAGTTCCTTACCAGAAAATTAAGCTGTATGTACTGTGCGGCTATGACTGGGAAGGAACCTGGAAAGCAGATTTTTGGGCAAAGGATATTCGGGACGTTTTCATACGGATTGAGATTTTGATGCGGTATAAGTGCCTGGCTTACTTGATGCGCTATGCAGCATGGGAACGGGCACCGGAGGTTTATAAGGGAATGTATATCAACCTAAGTCGTTGGTGTAACCAGCCGGCCCAGTATTCAAAAAAGAGCCTGCGGGAATTTTGTATCGGACAGGGGGAGCATAGTTCCTGCTTCCGCTACCTGACTGCTTTTGGAGCTCTGCACCCGGAAATGGCGCATTATCTGGATATGAAATATGAAGAGGTGCAGTATGGGAAAATTTACGGCTGAAGAAATTCAGATTGCAAAGGCAGTGGATCTAGTGGATTTGGCGGAGCAGATAGGGATTCCGCTGAAAAGAAAAGGCAGGTTTTATCAGGCAGTGGGTATGGACTCTGTGATGATCTTCAACCGGTCTTCCTGGTGCCGGTTTAGCCAGGGGGTAGGAGGTAGTACCATTGATTTTCTGGAATATTTCAGAAATATGGATTTTGTGGAGGCAGTCAAATATCTGCTGGAGTTTGCCGGATATATCCGTACTGAAACCATGCAAAAATTTCAACCGGAAAGACAGATTGGAATGACAAAAGATACAAAGAAGAAAAAAGAGATACCGAAAGAACCTTTTGTGCTGCCTCCAAAATCAGAAACCAGCCGCCGGTTATATGGATACCTTATGAAGCAGAGGAGACTGTCAAAGCAGGTGATCGACTTCTGGATAAAAAAGGGACTTTTATATGAAAGCGGAAAATATCACAATCTGGTTTTTGTAGGAAAAGACCCGGAAGGTGTCCCACGTTTTGCCAGCCAGAGAGGAACCCTGGATAAATACGGAAAACCCTTTAAAGGAGATGTTACTGGGAATGACAAAACGTATGGAGTTAATCTGGTAGACCGAAACAGTGATACGCTCTATGTATATGAGGCGGCGATTGATGCCATGTCCGATATGGAACTGCGGGGAGATTACCGGAACAATATCCTGGTACTTGGAATGCTTTCCGATGGTCCTTTGGAAAAGTTTTTAAAAGACTATTCCCATATCAGGAATATACAGTTCTGTCTGGATAATGACCCGCCGGGCAGACAAGCGGTAAAAAAACTGGCAAGAAAATATACCCTTATGAATTATGAGGTTTTTGTACGTCTTCCACCTATGGGAAAAGACTATAACGCTTTTTTGCAGTATAAAAAGGAAAACCAGGAGCTTTCCAGCCTGGTAGAAAAGGAAAGGGCGCTTCTTACCGAAACAAAAGGGACAAAAATACAAAAGATAGAAAAAATGGTAGGACACAGGAACATAGTACCATACCAGATAGCACAGGCAAGATAGGAGGGTATTCTTTTGGAAAATAGCTATGATGAGGAATGTTTCAAAAAATGGGAGATCGACGAATGCGAAGCGGAGATGGAAAAAGTAGTGCAGTGGATAGGAAAGAGGAAACTGCATGGACGTGTACGGGTTGCGTTTATCGAAGAGAGCTATGAGCGGCAGGGATACCGCATGGGGATACCCAGGCAGGTGTATGTGTCCAGGGTGCTGGCAAACATCAGGAAAGAAGAGGTTAGAAAGGGTGGGAAACATGGAGTTTGATATCTTTTATGAAAAATTGAAAAAGCAGATTTTGGAGATCGCCTCAGAAGAATTAGAAGGAAACATAGATTTTCGGATGGTATATAAAAATGGGCAACAGAACCAGGGAATTGTATTTTTTCCGGAAGGAAGTAATGTAGGAATCACTACTTATGCAGAAGATTTTTATCGTATGTATAAAGAAGGAATAAGTTTTCCTTCTATTATTGAAAGATATAAAGAAATGATTGATGAAGCAAAAGGAGAAATGCAGTTTGCAAAAAATATCCAGATTTTTGAGGCAAAGAAAGAAGATATTATACCTGCTTTTGTTCCTAAAGAAAGTTTGGAGATTAAACCTGAGTTGGCACATGTTCCATTTGAAAACCTGGAAATTATCTTTCGATGGAATATCCCTGGTACAGAGTATAGCGTAAAATTGCCGGAAGAATATTTCAACCACCATCAGATAGAACCGAAACAATTTTTGGAGGAACTTATCAATGATCCTTCTTTTAAAGATCAAACAGAAGTATTTTCAATTAGCAGACTTTTTGAAACAGGGGATACAGAGATACCGAAGGAACAGGAGATGTATTGTGTTACAAACCAAAATAAAAACTGGGGAGCTGCTTCTATTCTGAATAAGGATATCATGGATGAAGTTGCGGATTTTTTTGGTGGGAAAACCTATATCCTTCCTTCTAGTATCCATGAGTGTTTGGCAGTAGATACACATGTGTATACGGTTGAAGAACTTAAAACAATGGTTCGGGATATAAACAGTAAACCAGATTTGGTAGGGGCAGATTTTTTATCAAATGAGGTATATGTTTATGATAGTTATACAAGAGAACTAAAATTGGCAGGAGAACAAAGAACAAAGGAAATACAAAATCCTGAAAAGCAGGAGCCTATTAAGAGATAAGAAAACAGAAGAATGTGAAGGAGGTGATGCAGACCAACAGAATTTTTGACAGAAGGGTAAACTCTGGATACGGGAAGGGGTGATTCTATGATTGTAAGGTAATGCCAGATGGATATTTCGTTTGTAGCTGTGGATTTCTCATGAAGACTATAAAAAAATTTAGGAGACAGGAGGAAATAAGTGAGTAATCCTAGGTAAAATGTGTAGCTACACCTCATGAAACATGAGGAATGAAATATAGTTTGGTGAATTTTTGTGAGTTTGATAAATATGCAGCAAAGAGTTATTGTGCGATTCATGGTACAAGTGAAACATTGAATCTGGGAGATATTACAAAAGTGGACGAAAAGGAGATTGAACCGTTTAACATGATCTGCGGCGGAAGCCCCTGTCAGGATTTTTCCCTGGCAGGTAAGCAGGCAGGGGCGGTTTGGAAATGCCGAAGCTGCGGGCATGAGTATAACCCTCTGCAGGTACATTATTCTAAAAGGGACACCTGCAGCATGTGTGGTTCTCATGATATTGATAAAACACGTTCTTCCCTTCTGGTGGAATGGCTCCGTATGATACGGGGAGTAAAACCAGTATGGGGGATTTATGAAAATGTGAAAAATATTGTAGGAAAAAAATTCCGGGATACCACATTCCGGTTGTTTGAAGAAGAACTGCATGAATACGGATACCACACCTATTGGAGTGTTCTTAATGCAAAGCATTATGGAATACCCCAGAACAGGGAACGGGTATATCTGATTTTGATACAGAAGGAAGTGGATAATGGAACATTCCAGTTTCCAGAACCGCTGGAGTCCTTCCAGTGCCTTATGGATATTCTGGAGGATACGGTAGAGGAAAGATACTACTTATCCCAGGAAAAAGTACGCCGCTTGATTGAAGATATGGAAGAGAGAAAAGTGCTTTTGTTTGAGCCGGACGAAAAAAGCCTGAAGGCTTTTCGGGAAAATCGGGTAAAGCGAGCCGGAAATATCAAAGGGGTGTTTGAACAGACTGGACGGGTCTATCTGCCAGACGGGTGCTGCCCTACGGTAACTGCCTGTGGTGGTGGCGGGCAGCAGCCCAAAATTCTTCAAGTAGGAGATATTCATACCGGTTATGGTTCAAGCGGGGTTATTTATTCCCCTTTAGGAAGCAGCGGTGCGGTTTTAGCAGGACATGACCAGCCAAAGATTGTAGAAAAATACCCTGGAGCAATCCGGGGCAGGTATGATTCGGAAGGTCGGATTGTGCAGACTTTGGAACTGGGAGAAAAAGAAGTCTGCCATACCCTTACTTCTGTACAAAAAGATAATATCATTCTGGTACGTCAAAAGACACAGAAAGGTTATGAGGAATGTTTAGAAAATGGTGTTGTAAATCTTAGTTATCCGTCTGTGGAAAAACGGGGAAGGGTACAGGAGCATGGGGAACTCTGCCCTACGCTTACAACATCAAATGGAATACACCGTTTAGAGTCTTTGATCCGTATCCGGAGGCTGACACCTTTAGAGTGCTTCCGGCTTATGGGCTTTTCCGATGCGGATTTTTGGAAAGCAAAAGAAGCAGGCATAAGCAACAGCCAGCTTTACAAACAGGCAGGAAATTCCATTGTTGTTGATGTGCTGTACTATATTTTTCTGGAACTATACAAAGCCATGCCATATCTGTTTGAGAATATCCGGCTTTCTTCCTTTTTCAGTGGGATTGGAGCTTTTGAAAAGGCATTGGAGCGTTTGGAAGAACAGGTAAACCAATAATTTCATAAGAGAAACCCAAAGCGGCAAATGGTCCATAGAGAGTCTTCCCATACTTGGTGGAAAGAGAGAAATTGCGGAAGAAGAAGCAGCCTGCAGGGAGTCTGTGCAAAAGCGTTGATAGCAGAATGGAAGAACTGCTGTCACATCAGACACAGGAGGCTGACAGATTTGCTAACAGAACTGGGGTTTTGTTAGCAGAAACAGAAGTAGGAAGCGGAAAAACCGATAGCAGATGTTTAGAACTGCTATCGGTTTTTCTCTATATAGAACGCAGGTCTGCTATCAGTATCTGCGTTTTGCTATCTATTTTATCCGGGGTATTAGGGGGTGCCCCCTAACAAGATGGGATTTTGTACGGTAAAATCCGTATCTTGCAGAGGACTGGCATAGCCAGTCCGGACGCCGGGAAGTTATACAGTGACCGATAGCAGGTCTTAGGAGTTGACAGCAGATAGCGTTGAAGTAGAAATCGGTAGATGAAATCTGTGATAAAGATAAGGAAAGGGGGAGCATGAAAAAAGAAACAATGAAATGTAGAAAAGAAATCCGGCTGTATCGGTGGGAGCTGGAAGAGTTACAAAAACAGGCAGAAAAGATGGGGCTTTCTGATTCCCAGTATCTTCGTATGCTGATTACCAACCGCCCCAGGGATTACCCGGAAATCCGCAAGGAACTGGAACGCATGAACCAGGAAATCAACCGGATTGGTGTAAACATCAACCAGATTACCCATAACAATAACAGCGCCCTTTATTCCAGGGAAGATAAACACCGTCTGTATGTGTTTTTGAAGCAGATAAAAACACTGGTAAGCCAGGTGCAGGAAAGGCTGTAGGTTATGGCAATTACAAAGTGCCTGCACATGAAACAGGCAAAAACGGGTTATCCGGCAAAACATCTGGCAAACGGTCTTCGCTATATTATGAACCCGGAGAAAACAGAACATGGCCGCTATGTCTGTGGACATAACTGTATTCCTGAACAGGCATTATCCCAGATGGTAGATACTAAACGTCATTTTGGAAAGCTGGATAAAAGGCAGGGCTACCATTTCATTCTTTCGTTTGAGGAAGATGAGGTTTCGGAAGAAGAAGCCTTCCAAGTGGTAGGAGAGTTTGTGGCAGAATTTCTTGGGAAGGATTTTGAAGCGGTTTATGCAGTCCATAATGATACGGACCATATTCATGGGCACATTATTTTTAATTCAGTACGCTGTACTACGGGATATAAATACGATTATAAAAACGGGGATTGGGAAAACAGTATCCAGCCTCTGACCAACCGGATATGCAGGGAGCATGGTTTATCTGTGCTGGAGCAGGAAGAAGTAAAGGAAAAACGCAAACAAAAAGGACAGGAAGAAAAATCTCTTTCTGAACGGGACAGGCGGATCAGAAGAGATGTGGACCAGGCATTACAGGACGCAGGTTCTTATGAGGAATTTCTTGAAAATCTTTCCAGCATGGGATATGAGTTGCGGGGGAGAAAGCACCTTTCTGTTCGGGAACCCGGAGCAGGAAGGGCAAGACGGCTTGACCAGCTAGGGGAAGAATATACAGAGGAAAGGCTTCGGCAGCGTTTTGGACGCCTTCCAATCCCGGAAATGACCGGAGAGGAGATACCGATAGAATGGACGTATGTGTTTATCCCATACCGGGAGCGGCATTTGACCAGATACCAGAAGGAACGTTTTCTTCGCAGGTACCGGCAGGGGAAACCAATGGCAGACTCTAAAACCTGGAAATACAGGGTAGCAATCCATGAATTGAAAAAATTGCAGGAGGAATTTGATTTTCTGGCAGCTTATCGCATACAGGATAAGGCGCAGTTGAAAGCCATTTCTGATGCAACAAAGGAACAGCTTTGGGAAAACAGCAGGGCAAGAAAGCAGCTACGAAAAGAAATGGTTCCTTATGAGGAAATGCTTCTGCTTCTCAATAAGCTGCAGGAAAAACAGATGGAAGCAGAACTTTATCAGGAAGGGTATCAGGAATTTTTTCAAGACCACCAGACATACCAAAACCTTCTTGGGCAGTTAAAAGAAATGGGATATTCCTTGTCTGAGGCAGAACAGACAGACGCTTATTTCTTTGAGAAAGAGGAGCGTTTGCGGATCGAACGGAAAAAAATCTTAAAAGAAAAAAGGATTGCAGAGCGTCTGCGTGAAAAAGCAGAAGAAAAAGAAAACTTGGAAGCACAACAGAAGGAAAAGAATAGGGAAACGTCTGCAAGGGGCAGAAGAAAAGGAGGGTAAATGACAGTAGAAGGACAACGGTATCTGGAAGAATGCCGGAAAGTTTTAAAAGAAGAACAGATGGACGCAGTTTCTATGGGGCTGGATTTTGGTCTTCCTGTTTCGGATATCCAGAAGGTAGTTAAGAGTAACCAGGAAGCCCCGGTGATGAAAGCAATCATCATAGGGCTTATGGAAGGGATTGGGGAAATCGACTTTTTATGTGAAGGAAATTATAACCAGTTCCAGGTACGGGAAATCGTAGAAGGCTTAAAAAACGGGCTGGATCTGGAAGAGGTGAAAACCTATGCCGGAAATGAACTGCCGGCCAGTCGTATGCGGACCATGCGGATACAACTGGAAGAGTCAAAGGTAAAAAAAGAAGTTCCGAAAGATGAAGAAATGCGTTCTTATATGAAAAATCTTATGGGGATCATGGAACAATCCATTCAGCAGTTCCGGGAAAGCAATGACCGTTTTACAGCTTTGTCCTCTCTGGTAAAGGAGCATGTTGTTGAAGAGAAAAATCAGGAGATTAAAGACCTGTATGAGAACCTGCAATACAAAGATAAAAATATACAGGAATTAAGGGAAAAGCTGGCAAAGAAAGAGCAGGAAATTCAGGATCTGAAAAAAGAAGCAGAAAAATACAGGGAAAAAACAGAAGCTGTTTCCAGGGAAACAAAAGTGGTATTGGAAGAAAAAAGCATACAAACAGCAGAAGGGCTGCAAAAAAGTAAGCGCCGGCTGCTTGGGATTGCCATGCTTGGGAAAAAAGTACCCAAAAGTGTTGTGGAGAAGATCCTGGAATATAACCTGTCCGCAGAGCAGTTGGAAGAAATCCGCCAGTGCGTAGAAAGTGGGCTGGCAGATGCAGAAATCCTTCAGGTGATGGAGAACAGCCCTTCACCGGAGAGAATGAAAAAAATGAGGGAAATTATCCTTTTGATGCGGAAACGGAAGGCGGGTGTGTAAATGGCAGAACTTGAACATGTGGTAAAAACATTTTCCCTTTTGGAAGCTGCCGAAAAGGAACAGCCCTTTCTTACCAGGGAGCAGAAACAGGATTTGTACCGTATTGCTTTTCATAAGGAGTCTATGGAAGAGGTAGAAAAAATTATTTTGCAGTTACAGGCGCCTCATGCAGGAAAGGAAGAAAAAGAGCGTATCCTTTCTCATTACCTTGAACCGTTTTTTCAGGTTCCGGAAAATATTTTGCAGATTGAGAATTATATTTTTCAGCTTCAATATATGACCTATGAAAAGGAAAAAGCAAACCACATGCTGGCGGCTCTCTTAAAACAGGAAAATATCCAGTATGACCTGGAAGCCATGCTTACAGAAGGAAAAATAAAGGCGGCTGTTCCAGTAAAAAAGGACAGGGCAATGGGATAGGAGGGAGAGCATGAGTGAAATACAAGATGCGGCGCAGATCATTAAAGTTTCCTTTGAAGGCGCAGAAATCATTCTGAAAATGGGAAATACAGGCTGGCAGTTTGTAAAAGATATTTGTGCGGTATTTAAAAAAGTTCTGGACCAGGAAAAACTGTCAGGGAAAACTTCTGTACAAAAGCTCCTGAAAATGGGAGGCGATTTACAGGTTTTCCGTTTTGAAACAAAAGACCTGGAGCGGGTAAAAGCCCTGGCAAATAAGTATGGGATTTTATATTCCATTTTGCCGGATTTGAATGAGAAGGACGGTATGAGTGAAATTTTGTTCCATTCCCAGGCAGCACCCCGTATTCAGTCCATGATGGCAAAAATTGAACATTCCAATATTGGGACGTTAGATGAATACTATGAAAATGCAGAGCCGGATAAGGTGGAGCAGTTGGTAGAAGAAGTAAAAAAGCCTGCCCTGCCGGAGCCGAAGGAGTGTGAACTGGTTGCGCGGGAGCTGGCGAAAAACCAGGTGGAGAAGATCAGTGATGTCCGTTCCCGTCTGAATATGACCTGGCTTCAGATCTGGCCGATTATCTGCTACATGGAAGAACAGGGGATTTTGGAGAAAGGGAAGGAAGGTACGGTAACACTGACCAGGACACCGGAACAGATGGAAGAATTGGTAGATTCCCAGCAGTGGAAACAGTTGTTTGGGGAAGAGGAAGCCCAAAGACGCAGCACTGGAAGCAGCCAGGAAACAGAAGAAAAGATGCAGGTCATTCAGCGTATCCAAAAGGAGAAACGGAACAATCCAGGTGTGAATGCCATTACCATAGACCAGAAGCTGGTATATGAAGAAACAGAGCATCATATCAAAACCAGGATTCCGTACCGTAAGAATGAATTTATCTGGCTGGATAAATCGGAAATTAGCTGGATTAATGACCATAAGACGATTTTTGCAGGATTGGAAAAGAAGAAGGAGTATGCAATTTTAGACCTGGAGGACCGTTTTCTTAGAAAAACTTCGGGGGAAGATTTATATAGGGAAAGCTATGACCCGGTACACAGGGAACGTGCCAGACAGGAGCAGGAAAAGATACGCAGAAGAAGGGAGCAGAATTACAGGAAGGCACAACAGAACCTGGAAGCAGGGAGAAGAACCATACAGGGGCGAAGGAGGTAGAGAACCGGAGCAATTCAGAAAAAGAAGAAACAGTCCTGGGGCATGTATCTTATTGGTGGCATAGCTTCCGGCTATGGAGGTTATCTCTTGAACGTGTGTTATCAGCCCGGAAAGGATATCAATTATTTTTTAAACCGTCTGGATCAGGTGATGGCAGCCCCGTTTGCCAATTATTGGAACGAAACTTCCTTAAAAGCAATCATTTTGGGGATTTTTGTATATGTGATCGGTATGGTCATGTATGTCACCAGCCGGAAAAACTATATGCCGGGACAGGAATTTGGTACCGCTGTTTTTGCAGATCCGAAAAAAGTGGCAAAGCAGTTTGCGGATAAAGATGAACACAATAACCTGATCTTATCCCAGAATGTCAGGCTGTCCATGAATACCAGAAAGACCAGGAGAAACCTAAATGTCCTGGTAATCGGAGGAAGCGGCGCTGGAAAAACCTTGTTCATGGTGAAACCCAATCTCCTTCAGTTAAGCAGGGCTTCCCAGATCATTACAGATCCCAAAGGGGAGATTTTAAGATGCTGCGGAGGTATGCTGAAAGCGCATGGATACCGGATACGGGTGCTGAACCTGGTGGAAATGGAGCAGTCTAACGGATATAATCCATTCCGCTATATCCGCTCTGAAACAGATATTGTAAAACTGGTTACCAACCTGATCAATAATACCACACCGAAAAACGCACAGCCCAGTGATCCATTCTGGGAGAAAGCCGAGTCTTTGTACTTGCAGGCCATTTTTCTTTATGTGTGGCAGGAGTGTGAAATGGAGAAAAGGAATTTCCGTATGGTTCTGCAGCTTTTGAATGAGGCGGAAGTCCATGCAGACGGTTCCCCTTCTGATTTAGACCGGCGTTTCCGCAGACTGGAGAGAAAAAAGGGAAGCAATCACCCTGCTTTAATCCAGTATAATAAAGTGATCCGGGGTGCCGGAGATACGGTAAGGAGTATCATCATTTCCGCAAATGCAAGGCTGGGATTGTTACAGAACCCACAAATTTTGCGGATTCTGGATCATGATGAAATGGAGATTGAGGAGATTGGGCTTGGTGTTGACGGGGACAGAAACCGGAAGACTGCACTTTTTTGTGTAACGCCGGATTCGGATAAGAGTTATGCCTTTTTAATTGGTATGCTTTATTCCCAGATTTTCCAGGAATTGTATTACCAGGCAGACTTCCATTACAATGGAAAACTTCCCATTAACGTCAATTTTATGCTGGACGAATTTGCCAACGTGCCATTGCCAGATGACTACTGCTGCCTCCTTAGTACCATGCGTTCCAGGAATATTTCATGTACCATTTTTATCCAAAACCTTGCCCAGATCAAGGCTTTGTTTGAGAAAACCTGGGAAACCATACCGGGTAATTGTGTGCGCCCAGAAGTCGCCAGCGCAATATAAATTGGCGACGTGGTATTTACAGGATACCGCCTTTAGCAAGCGGTAGGTAAAAGTATCAGGTGATGAAAAATCACAACCTATTATTCTACAACTTATCCGAGAGGGGAAACCCGAAGGGGAGTGTAGCATGTTGTTGTTCCAGTTGGAACGTAAATAGGAAAGGCGCTAATCCTATGCGTCAGAATATTTAAGAATAAAAATCAGTGTATGAGGTACAAAGCTAAACTGCCTAAACGATAGCCAGAGTGGGGGAACCTGTGCCCCGCATACGAAAAGGATTGAAACGTATGCTTTTCATGTTGGTTTCATTTCGCAGTTATGAAAGCAAGCGATACTCATGAAAGAGCAACCGCAAGACAGCGGATAAATGGCGAAAGTCGGTGCCGACAACACTGAATGCTAATCCTGTATTTACTAACTGGGGATGACCTAAACCTGGTAACAGGCATGGTCACACAGCTCCCATAGTAGTCCGAGACGTTAATGACGTTCACATGGCGAAGGGGAGCAGCTTATCAGAAAATACTAAAATGAAGGAAGGTGCGAGAGGCATTGAGAAATCCAACTGAGGTATTGAAAAATTTGATGGAAAAGTCAAAGAATGAAACTTACAGATTTCAGAGATTATACAGAAATCTGTACAATCCGGAGTTTTATTGGCTTGCGTATAAAAATATCTACGCAAATGATGGCAGTATGACTGCCGGAGCTGATGGAACAACGATTGATGGCATGGGTAACAAGAGAATTGAGAGGATTATTTTATCCTTAAAAGACCGAAGTTACCAACCTAAGCCTGCAAGAAGAGAATATATTGCAAAGAAAAACAGCAGTAAAAAACGTCCTCTGGGTATTCAGTCGGGGGATGATAAACTCGTGCAGGAAGTCGTTAAGATGATTTTGGAGAGTATTTATGAGCCTGTGTTCAGTAATAAATCACATGGGTTCAGACCAAACAGAAGCTGTCAGACAGCACTGAAACAGATACAGAACACCTTTACTGGTGCGAACTGGTTTGTGGAAGGAGATATACACGCTTGTTTTGACAGTTTCGACCACCATGTAGTTATCGACCTCTTGAAAAAGAGGATTGATGACGAAGCGTTTATCCAGCTTATATGGAAATTCCTAAAAGCAGGATATATGGAACAATGGACATTCAACAGAACCTATAGCGGAGTGCCGCAGGGGTCGGGAGTCAGTCCAGTGCTGGCAAATATTTACCTTCATGAATTGGACAAATTTATGGAAAATTATGCAGAAAACTTCAATACAGAAGCTAAGAAGAAACATTTTTCTACTGCATATAAGTCCAGTGTCGGTAAGGCATACAGATATAGGAAAAAGGGCAGAGAGATATGGGATAGTCTGTCTGACGAAGAAAAGAAAATCAGATGCAAAAATCTTAAGGAACTGGAAATGATTGAAAAATCTACAACACCTTACGTCTATAAC
>NZ_FMUW01000007.1:0-164197 GCF_900101315.1 Blautia sp. SF-50 | reverse complement strand
GTCCTACGATCTCGCCTCATATCGAGACACTCCTGTTACGCTACCTGGTCCCGGTCAAGCCCGGCCGGAAATTTCCCCGTACCAAAAAGAGGAAAGGCTTTGTAAGCTTTGCATACCGAGTGTCCTAATATAAGAATACTATAACTTTTTTTGGATAAAAACACAAGTTATTTAAAGGATAAAAGTACGATTTCTACCCCAAAGGGGAAGTTTGCGTATTTTTTCCTCTCAAAGCACTCCAAATATCAAAACATTACAGAATGTAACATAAAGAATCATCTACAAAATGTTCTATCTAAATGGCATTGAAAACGGGCTTCGCAACTCTGAGTGCTTTCCCCCTCGCAGATTTCCTCTGCTTTGAAAAGCGAAAATACTATATCTAAATAAATAACAATTTTCCCAAGCTTTTCATCACAAAAGCGAAATATCCTCCTCCGGAGGAAGCAGCTTCTTAAAAAATCGATACAACAGCATCGAATTTATAAAAGCTACAAGTCCAAATCCAAAGAAAAACCAGCAGCATGCGTAAAGTGGCTGTAGCTTTGCATCGAGATATGTCATATACAATGGAAAGATCGTGATCACCGCAATGGCGATCGTTGTGGGGAAATGCATAAATGCCAGCAGAAATGCATTTCTGCAAAGTGCCCCCAGTGTATTGGCAAAGGTTGCGATCACCGGGAATATGTATAAAGTAAAAATTATCAGCAAAGTCAGAACCCCCACAGAAAGATAAAACAGCATATGTGCAGCGCTTCCTTCTGCATGGAGCAGAAAGCGGATATTCAGGATGAGCATGGTTCCGGCAGCAAGGATCAGCAGCCATATGATCAGTGACTGTTTGAAGTTTTCCTTAAAAGCTCTGAAAAATGTTTTCGTTGTGCCGTTGTTATTCCCTTTTACTGTACGCATCATGCAGTGATAAAGAGCAGTTAGTGACGGCCCAATGGTGATCACGGGGATGCAGCAGAGAATAAAAAGAAGATTGGCGATCACGATGTCACCCAGCTTGTTGAGAAATACATGGACGACATTATCTTCAT
Source organism: Blautia sp. SF-50 (assembly GCF_900101315.1). Taxonomy (NCBI): domain Bacteria; kingdom Bacillati; phylum Bacillota; class Clostridia; order Lachnospirales; family Lachnospiraceae; genus Blautia; species Blautia sp. SF-50. Next base: position 163,151 of record NZ_FMUW01000007.1, on the reverse strand, counting down.
TTAAAAGATTCATAACGAAATACCTCCTTATATAGAAATGTAGAAATGAAAACAGACCATATGGGAAAAGTCCGATACAGCTAATCTTAGCATAGTTTTTGATTGTGTGTAAAGAGAGGGGACGCAGATAAGTATCAGCACGGTTTATGGGACTGTATAAAAAAACATGGAACTTTGCGTGCACATGTGAAAATGATGGCACGCATGGAATTATGTTAGGAAAGGAAAATTGTGTTTTTTGGAAAATGACATTTATACATGTGCTGAGTTAGTAAAAACATACAAAAACAGATATGTAAAAATGTTGGTTTTGCTACAAGGAAATAAATGGGTGCCAAAATATGCTCATAAATAGTGAAAAATATGAAAATATATGTAATAAATGAAAGAAAACATGTAAAAATGACGAATAATTAACTAAGTATGAACAAAAAATGGATAAAATGAATAAAAAGCAACATTTTTCCATATTGAAATGACAATAATCCATTTATCATTTTTCCATGTGCAATTATAATAATATCAACGGTCAGGGACGTGAAAAAATATAAAAACTGACCAAAGAAAGAGGGCAAATAAGAAAGATTTAAAAGGAGGAAGAAGTTATGAATTTCAAAAGAGTAGCAGCATTATTGTTAGCAGGTGCCATGGTAATGACAGCAGTTCCGGTATATGCAAAAGGTGACGATGTTACACTTTCCGTATCCATCTGGGACACCAACCAGGAGCCGGGAATCAAAGAAATTCTCGCAGACTTCACAGAGAAGACAGGAATCAAGACAGAGATCTCCGTTGTTAAATGGGATGAGTACTGGACAATGCTCGAGGCCGGTGCACAGGGTGGTTCCCTTCCGGACGTATTCTGGATGCACTCCAACGAGAGTCAGAGATACATGTCCAACGATATGCTTCTTGATCTGACCGATAAGATCAAAGACAGCGATCTGATCGATCCGGAGAACTATCCGGAGGATATCTGGGGACTGTATACATACGATGATAAATATTATGCAGTACCGAAGGATATAGATACAATCGCTCTCTGGTACAACAAGACATTATTTGACGAGGCAGGACTTGATTATCCGACAGCTGACTGGACATGGGATGATGTTACAGAGGCAGCTAAGAAGCTTACTAAGGATGATGGTTCCCAGTACGGTCTCGCAATGAGAAATGATAACAACCAGGCCGGATACTACAACCTGATCTATGATAACGGCGGATACATCATCAGCGATGACAAGACAAAATCCGGCTGGGATGATGAGAAGACGATCGCAGCTATGCAGACACTGGAAGGATGGATCAAGGATGGCGTGATCCCGTCTCTTGAGACAATGTCCGAGAACAACGAGGACGTACTTTTCGAGGCTGGCAAGATCGCTATGACATGCCAGGGCTCCTGGATGCTTGCAGCATTTAAAGAGAACGAGTACACAGCAGCTAACTGTGATTGTGTAGAGCTTCCTAAAAACGCTGAGACAGGCAGAAGAGCTTCCTTATATAACGGACTTGGATGGGCAGCATCTGCTTCCGGTGAGCACACAGACGAAGCTTGGCAGCTGATCGAGTACCTCGGATCCAAAGAGGCTCAGGAGAAACAGGCTGAGCTTGGTGTTACAATGAGTGCATACAAAGATACATCTGATGCATGGGCTAAATCCGCAGATTTCAACCTTCAGGCATACCTGAACATGATGGATGACATGGAGATCCGTCCATACTCCAAATCTACTGTAACATGGGAGAACGAGGACAACGAGATCCTTAAAGGCGTATACACAGGCGACATCACAATGGAAGAGGCTTGCAAGCAGATGGCTGATCAGATGAACGAGAAGCTGGCTGAGGAGTAAGCATTAAGAAACACCGATAATTAAGTGCAGTAATGAGAGGGGCCGCCGCACGCAGGTGCAGCGGCCTCATACATAGAAGGAATAGAAGGAGTGATTCTTATGGCTAAAACTACCAAGTCACAGGCACGGACAAAGAGAGAGCGCAGTGAGTTCCTCTGGGGCTGGCTGTTTATTCTCCCAACAACCATCGGATTGATCGTATTGAACATCATCCCGATCTTCCAGACTATTTACCAGAGCTTTTTCAAAACAGGAGATTTTGGTAAAGGAAATATCTTTATCGGCTTACAGAACTATCAGAAGGTTTTTGCAGATAAAGAGATCTGGCAGGCACTGATCAACACATTCAAATATGCGATCGTGGAGGTCCCTTTTTCCATTGCCATCGCACTTGTTCTTGCAGTACTTCTTAATAGAAAGATGAAGGGCCGTTCTGTTTACAGAACCATCATCTTCCTCCCGATGGTAGCAGCTCCGGCAGCGGTAGCCATGGTATGGAGATGGCTGTTCAACTCTGATTATGGTCTTATCAATAACGTTTTCCATGTTCATGTAAACTGGGTTTCTAATCCGAAAATTGCAGTATTTGCAGTTGCGATCATCGGTGTATGGTCTATCATCGGTTACAATATGGTTCTTTTCCTGGCAGGACTTCAGGAAATCCCGAGAGATTATTATGAAGCTGCATCTATTGACGGTGCTACAGGTGTGAATGCATTCTTTAACATCACGATCCCGCTTCTTTCACCAACCATTTTCTTCGTACTTGTTACCCGTGTGATCGGATCCCTTCAGGTATTCGACCTGATCTATATGGTTATTGACAAGTCAAACCCGGCACTTACCAAGACTCAGTCACTGGTTTATCTGTTCTATAAATATGCATTTATCAATAAGAACATGGGATACGGCGCTACGATCGTAGTAGTACTTCTTATTATCACCATGATCCTGACAGTATTCCAGATGATCGGTCAGAAGAAATGGGTATTCTACAACTAAAAAGGGGGATTAACCATGGATAGTATGGAAACAAAAAAGAAATTAACCACTATTTTAATACATGTCATACTGATCATTGTGTCCATAACGATGCTTGTGCCATTTATCTGGATGATCCTGACAGCTTTTAAATCTGTAACGGAAGCAACATCTGTAGATCCTTTCACCATTTTCCCGAAAATATGGAGAAAAGACGCATTTATTTCTGTTATCAATAATATGAACTTCCTGCTTCTGTACAAGAATACACTGCTTCTGATCTTCTTCCGAGTAGTGTGTGCGGTTCTTACAGCAACTATGGCAGGCTATGCATTTGGACGACTGAATTTCAAGGGTCGTGATCTCTGCTTTAGTCTTGTACTGTTCCAGATGATGGTTCCGGTACAGATCTTCATCATCCCGCAGTACCTGATGGTCAGCAAGATGGGTATGCTGAATACGATCTTTGCCCTTGTATTCCCGGGTATTGTCACTGCGTTCGGTACCTTCCTTCTGAGACAGGGATACATGGGACTGCCGAAGGATCTGGAGGAGGCTGCCAGACTTGATGGATGTAACATCGGTCAGACCTTCCTTTACATCATGGCACCACTTACAAGATCCAGTATGGTCGCACTTGGAATTTTCACAGCTGTATTCGCATTCAAAGATCTGATGTGGCCGATGATCGTTAATACAGATAAGGATATGCTGGTACTTTCTTCCGCACTTGCAAAGATGCAGGGCCAGTACGTATCCAAATTCCCGGAACTGATGGCTGCATCTCTGATCGCCTGCATTCCGATGATCGTGATCTACATGATCTTCCAGAAACAGTTTATCGAAGGTATTGCTACCAGCGGTGGAAAACTGTAATCAGAAATATTACATAAGGTAATACAAGACCGCTGACAATGTATATAACTGAGGATTTGGTTATTGAGGTTGTCAGCGGTATTTTTATCGAAGCAAATGCCAAAATGCACAGTTATTTGATGATTCTTAAGGAAAGAGGCGGATATTTTTATCCGCAGTAAACGAAAAAAGGAGAAAATTATGCCGATCAAATTTCACGAGGGATCAAAGACATTCCACATTTATAACAAACATTTAAGCTACATCACCTGTATCATGGAAAATGGCCAGATGGAGAATCTGTACTATGGAAAAGCTATCCGCGATAAAGAGGATTTCAGTTATCTTCACGAGGAGATCATGCGTTCCCTGATGGCTGTATGCGTTCCGGAACCGGGACTTCTTTCCATGCAGTATATCAAACAGGAGTATCCTGTTTACGGAACCGGTGATTTCAGAAGCCCCGCTCTTACTGTTCGTCAGGAGAACGGAAGTGAGATCGTAGATTTCAAATATGTTTCCCACGAGATCTATGGCGGCAAAAAGAAACTTGCAGGTCTTCCTGCAACTTATACAGAGAGCGATGAGGAAGCAACATCTCTGGACATCATACTTCATGATCCTGTGATGGACACAGATCTTGTTCTTACCTATTCTGTATATGAAGATTATCCGGTGATCACAAGAAGTGCACGCCTTGTTCAGAAAGGGGATCAGAAAATCCGTCTTGAGAACGTGATGAGCGCAGCAGTGGAGTTCCCGGATATGGATTATGAGATGATCCATCTTTCCGGTGCATGGGCACGTGAGCGCTATGTAAAAACACGCAAACTTGAGATGGGTATACAGGCTGTACAGAGTCTTGCAGGAACCGGCTCCAGCTCTGAGCAGAATCCGTTTATCGCGCTGAAGCGTCCTCATACAACAGAAGATACAGGCGAGGTTTTCGGCTTCAGCTTTGTGTACAGCGGAAACTTCCTTGCACAGGTTGAGGTTTCCACCTACGAGATGACACGAGTTATGATGGGAATCAATCCTCAGGGCTTTTCCTGGGAGCTTTCCAGAGATGAGGAATTCCAGACTCCGGAGGTCGTTATGGTATACAGCGATAAGGGCTTAAACGGAATGAGCCAGGCTTACCACAGACTGTACCGTGACCGCCTGATGCGCGGAAAATGGAGAAATCATGCACGCCCGATCCTTCTTAATAACTGGGAGGCAACCTATTTTGATTTTGATGAGGAAAAAATCCTCAATATTGCAAAAAAAGCCAAAGAGGTTGGGGTAGAGCTTTTCGTTCTGGATGACGGATGGTTCGGAACCAGAAACGATGATTACCAGGGCCTTGGCGACTGGTTCGTAAATAAGAATAAGCTTCCAAACGGAATTTCCGGACTTTCCCGTAAGATCGAGGAGATGGGCCTGAAATTTGGTCTTTGGGTAGAGCTTGAGATGGTAAACAAGAACAGCGACTGCTACAGAGCACATCCGGACTGGCTCATCGGAGCACCGGATCGTTTTGAGTCCCACTCAAGACATCAGCACGTTCTTGATTTTTCCAGACCTGAGGTTGTGGATTTTATTTATGATTCCATCTCCAAGGTTATCGAGGAATCTTCCATTTCCTACATTAAATGGGATATGAACCGCTACATGTCCGAGCCTTTCAGCCGCGGCGCATCTGCAGCAGATCAGGGCAAGACTATGCATAAATATATCCTTGGTGTATATGAGCTGTATACAAGACTGACAGAGAGATTCCCTGACATCCTCTTTGAATCCTGCGCAAGCGGCGGAGCAAGATTTGATCCGGGAATGCTGTATTTTGCACCGCAGACATGGACCAGTGATGATACCGATGCAGCAGAGAGAGAGAAGATCCAGTACGGTACCTCCTTTGTTTATCCGATCGTCAGCATGGGATCTCATGTATCAGCAGTACCGAATCATCAGCTGCACCGTACCACACCGCTTTCCACAAGAGCAAATGTGGCATATTTCGGAACCTTTGGCTATGAGCTGGATCTGAATCTTTTAAGTGCCAAAGAGATCGAAGAGGTAAAGGCACAGGTGGAATTCATGAAGGAACATCGTGACCTGATCCAGGTGGAGGGCGATTTCTACCGTATCTTAAGCCCGTTCGAAGGAAATGATACTGCATGGATGGTTGTTTCCAGAGACAAAAAACAGGCAGTTGCCGGATACTATGAAAGACTGAACAAGGTCAATGCTTCCTGGATGCGTCTGCGCTTCAAGGGTCTTGACGAGGATCAGCTTTACAAAGTAAAATGGGAAGATAAGTGCCTGAAAGCTTACGGAAATGAGCTGATGTATGCAGGAATCCCGGTTGATCGTGACTACTGCAATAAGACAAACGGTGATTTCCATTCTGTATTGTATACAATTGAAGCAGAGGACTGATTTCTGTAAATGATGGAATAAAAATTATCTGCAGAAAAACATCCGCCTGACCAGAAAAATAACAGGCCGCCGGATATGGCGGTCTGTTATTGGGTGGCGAAGCAGCTCACAGGCGGAAACATAATATATGACATCAGGGAGGTGACAAGTTGCTTCATACAGTTGGTTTTACAAACTCGGACAGCTATAAATGTCTGGAGAATTTAAAGAAAGGTGCGGTGGATCTCTGTCTTACTTATTGTGGGTGGGAAAAATGCGATCCGGGACATCGATTTGGACCAAATAAAAGGATCTCTCATGTACTTCATATCGTGGAATCCGGAAGCGGAGTTTTTGAGATGGATGGCCATCAGTATCATCTGACAGGTGGAGAAGCATTTCTGATCCCATCCAGTGTGGAGGCCTGGTATGAGGCAGACATGGATAATCCCTGGACGTACCGCTGGGTGGGATTTGAGGGAATGACTGCAGAGGAAGTGATCCATGTAAGCGGCTTCAGCAGGGAAAATCCGGTCCGAAGGATCCACTGCATGGAAAATGCTGCAAAATATATTGATGCAATGGTCCAGACCAACAAGCTCGTTTTTGAAAATGAGCTGAAACGGAACGGACTTCTGCTGCTCCTTTTGTCTGATCTGATCGTAGATAACCGGGATGCATGTCTGAGAGAAGGCAAGCTTCTTCCGTCCCACAGATATCCCAATTCCGTTTATGTGGAGCATGCAGTAGATTACATTGCAGCCAACTTTGACAAGCGGCTTAAGATCAATGAGCTGGCAGACCGCATCGGAGTCAACCGCAGCTATCTTACCAGCACCTTTAAGAAAAGCCTCGGATGTTCCCCGCAGGAATACCTGATGAATCTCCGCATTGAGAAAGCCAAATCACTTCTGAAAAAAGGAGATATCCAGGTCAACGAGGTGGCTGCAAGAGTGGGATATGGAGACCCTTTAGCTTTTTCTAAAGTTTTTAAAGCAAGAACAGGAAGGAGTCCAAGAGAATATAAAGAAGAAAAAAGAAGCCTTGTGGTGAAAGGGAAGAAAGGGGATTATACAGAATCTGAGCCCTGATCCTGTGATATATTTCACGAAGAAAAAAGAACTCTCTGTCTGGCCGGAATATATAAAATTCTGGTATCGGGCAGAGCGTTTTTTATGTCATAAGAAATGTTATAGAAAATTACTTCCAGGTATCTCATGCAACAAAACAACAATTATTAACATCAAAGTACATATTTTAAACAAGTTTCCGGTAGTATGATAAGATCACAAAGAAAACGAAGCGGGACTGCACCGCAGAAATAGCAGAAAATCAGGAATTTCAAAGAAAAATATAAGAATTCCGGATAAGAGATCCAACAAAGGAAACAGGAGGAACGAATATGATCAAAATTACATTCATGGGAGCTGGAAGCACGGTTTTCGCAAGAAATGTACTTGGCGATTGTATGTGCACACCGGCACTTCGCGAGAGCGAGATCGCACTTTATGATATTGACGAGAAGAGACTGGAGGATTCCAGAATTATCTTAAGTGCCATCAACCACAACGTAAACGAGGACCGCGCAGTGATCAAAACTTATCTCGGTGCCGAGAACCGTAAAGATGCACTTCGAGATGCAGATTTCGTAGTCAACGCCATTCAGGTAGGCGGATATGAGCCATGCACAGTTACAGATTTTGAGATCCCGAAGAAATACGGCATTAAACAGACTATCGCAGATACCCTGGGAATCGGCGGAATCATGCGTGCACTTCGTACCATTCCGGTCCTGGAAGAGTTTGCCCGGGATATGGAAGAAGTCTGCCCGAACACTCTGTTCCTGAACTACTCCAACCCTATGGCAATGCTTACCGGCTATATGCAGCGTTTTACAAAGATCCGTACTGTAGGCCTCTGTCACAGCGTTCAGGTCTGCTCCCAGAAGCTTCTTGAGGGAATGGGAATGGAAGACAAGATTGAGGGACGTACCGAGCTGATCGCAGGTATCAACCACATGGCATGGCTTCTTGAGATCCATGACAAAGATGGAAACGACCTGTACCCGGAGATCCGCAGAATTGCAGAGGAGAAGAATACATCCGGTGAGAAACATGAGGATATGGTACGTTATGAGTACATCCGTCATCTTGGCTACTACTGCACAGAGTCCAGTGAGCACAATGCAGAGTATAATCCGTTCTTCATTAAATCCAAATATCCGGAGATGATCGAGGAGTTCAATATTCCGCTTGACGAATATCCGAGAAGATGTATCAAACAGATCGAGGGCTGGGAAAAAGAGCGCGAGGATATCCTCAAGGATGGCAAGATCGGCCATGAGAGAAGTAAAGAGTATGCTTCTTATATCATGGAGGCTGTTGTTACAAACACACCGTACAAGATCGGTGGAAATGTTCTTAACAACGGTTACATCGATAACCTTCCGTCGGATGCTTGCGTAGAGGTTCCATGCTATATCGACGGAACCGGTGTACATCCGGTAAAAGTGGGCAAACTGCCCACACAGCTGGCAGCTATGAACTCATCCAATGTCAGCCCGCAGCTCCTTGCTATTGAGGCAGCAGTGACCAAAGACCGCCAGAAAATCTATCAGGCAGCCATGATGGACCCGCACACAGGTGCAGAGCTGAATATCAAAGACATCCAGGCAATGTGTGATGAGCTGATCGAGGCACATGGGGATTATATGAAGATGTACCGCTAAGGCAGGAAATGATCGGAAGGCAGCAAAAACTTTGAAATAAATATGCAAGGCGGCATATAAAGGCCGGAACACCAGAATGGGGAGGGTGTTCCGGCCTTTCTTTATATGGAACTTTTGATAAATAATAAAAACAACAGATCGCTGTCCAGGTCATGGAAGAACTGGAACGTCAGGGCAAAAAGATCCCGGAAGATGTTGCGGTAACCGGCTATGATAATTCACTATATGAAAGACAGGGACAGGGCATTACCACTATCACCCATCCCCAGGAAAAACTGGGAGATCGATGCTTATCCGGTTAATGAGATCGCAGAATATGTTCAGGATGTAAGCCAAGGAGATATTGATGTTCTGGTAGAAGAATATTATAATAAATACGATATGATTCTGGATGGACGTGACCCTGAGGAATTTAAGAAGCATGTAGCAGTCCAGGCAGGGATCGAGATCGGTTTTGAGCGCTTCCTCGAGGAGAAAAACTATCAGGCTATCGTAACACACTTTGGTGATCTGGGCTCCTTGAAACAGCTTCCGGGACTTGCGATCCAGCGACTGATGGAAAAAGGCTATGGCTTCGGTGGCGAGGGTGACTGGAAAACAGCAGCTATGGGGATTGAAGCGGTTTATATTGATGGCGATACAACGATCCGGAATCTGCAGAATGAGCTGAGATGGAACAGCATGTATTTCAGCAAATAATACGGGAGGTTTTTACAATGGGATTAAATGAGGCAAAAACAGCAATTTTTGAGAATCGCACGGCTCTTGGTATTGAGTTTGGTTCCACAAGGATCAAGGCAGTTCTGGTGGACGATAAGAACCAGCCCATCGCATCCGGAGCCTATGAATGGGAGAACCAGTATGTGGATGGTATCTGGACATACAGCCTGGAGGAAATCTGGAAAGGTCTCCAGGGCAGTTACCAGGATATGGCAGAAGATGTTCAGAAAAAATATGGAGTGGAGCTTACAAGCGTAGGTGCGTTTGGTGTCAGTGCCATGATGCATGGCTATATGCCGTTTAATAAAGAGGGAGAGCTGATGGTCCCGTTCCGTACCTGGAGAAACAACATCACAGGAGAAGCCTCTGAGAAGCTGGCAGAGCTTTTCCATTACAATATCCCTCAGAGATGGAGCATCGCACACCTGTATCAGGCGATCCTTAACGGTGAGGAGCATGTAAAAGATATCGATTATATCACCACTCTGGAAGCCTATGTGCACTGGAAACTCACCGGAAAAAGAGTCCTTGGTATCGGTGATGCGGCAGGTATGTTCCCGATCGACAGTGAAACGAAGGACTATAACGAGGAGATGGTTCAGAAGTTCGATGAACTGGTTGCGCCTTATGGTTTCCCATGGAAGCTTCGCGATATTATGCCGAAAGCTCTGGTGGCAGGTCAGGATGCAGGAGCTCTTACTGAGGAAGGCGCAAAGCTTCTGGATGTAAGTGGAAAGCTGAAAGCTGGAATCCCGATGTGTCCGCCTGAGGGAGACGCAGGAACCGGTATGGTTGCCACAAACAGTGTCCGCCAGCGTACCGGAAATGTTTCCGCAGGAACTTCCGTATTTGCCATGATCGTCTTGGAAAAAGCACTTTCCAAACCGTACAAAGAGATCGATATGGTTACCACTCCGGCAGGAGACCCGGTTGCCATGGCACATTCCAACAACTGTACTTCGGATCTGAACGCATGGGTAAATGTGTTTAGGGAATTTGCAGAAGCTATGGGCATGGAAGTAGATATGAACAAACTGTTCGGAACTCTTTATAACAAAGCCATGGAAGGCGACCCGGACTGTGGCGGACTTCTTTCCTACTGCTATTTCTCCGGCGAGCATATGACCGGCTTTGAAGAGGGACGTCCACTGTTTGTACGTTCTCCTGAGAGCAAATTTACACTGGCAAACTTTATGCGAAATAATCTTTACACCTGCCTCGGCGCCATGCGTGTAGGTCTAGATATCCTTCTGAATCAGGAGCATGTAAAGATCGATAAGCTTCTGGGCCATGGCGGCCTCTTTAAGACAAAGGGTGTCGGCCAGCAGATCCTTGCAGATGCGGTAAATGCACCGGTATCCGTAATGTCCACAGCAGGAGAAGGCGGAGCCTGGGGAATCGCACTTCTGGCTTCCTATCTGCTCAACAAGAGAGAAGGCGAAGACCTTGCGGATTTCCTGGATGAAGATGTCTTCAAAGGAAACGAAGGCAGCACACTGGCGCCGGAAGCAGAAGGCGTGAAAGGATTCAACGCATTTATGGATCGGTATATGAAAGGTCTTGGCATTGAGCGTGCGGCTGTAGAGTCTGAGATTTGGTAAAACGAAGAACGGATTGAAATAAAAATCTTCGATTTACTGGCATAATAGAAAAATCTGTTAATTTATTGTATGTGCTTAAAGAGGAATATAAATGAAGCAGATGATTTATGAAAAGAAGAAACCGACTCCGGGCCAGCTTGTACATATCATGATCGACCGTCCAATGAACAGTTATAGTGAAAGAAGATATTTACACCATTGAAGATATTTATAATCTTCCTGAAGGGGAACGGGCAGAACTGATTGATGGACAGATTTATTATATGGCACTGCCCAGCAGGAAACATCAGAAGATTTCGGGAGAAATATTTGCTTCTGTCAGTGAATATATTCGTTCCAATAAGGGAAAATGTGAAATTTATGCGGCTCCGTTTGCTGTATTTTTGGATGAAAAATCAAATACCTACTTTGAACCATTTTTCTGCTATGAAAATGAATGGATCTCATTGAAAATATTTCTTCATAATGTTATCATTGGACACGAAAAACACAGAAAAAATAAGAAAAAAAATTAAACGGTTGTATATGTGTCTGTAATATGATCAGAGACAGCCGGTCAGAGTGTCAGAGATCAGAATGGTGGGTGGCTGAATGTTTGATGACCAGGGCTATACAGGAGGAGAACAGAATGAAATTAACCATGCTTGGAACAGGTAACGCACTGGTAACAGAGTGCTACAATACATGTTTTGTGCTCAGCGATGAGTACGGCCATTTTCTGGTTGACGGAGGCGGCGGAAATACGGTGCTTTCCCAGCTGAAGAAGGCTGGCGTTGATCTGATGGATGTTCATGAGATCTTTGTTACACATAAGCACGTAGACCATATCATGGGAATCGTGTGGGTGATCCGCATCATTTGCCAGAACATGAAAAAAGGCACTTATCAGGGCGAGGCAAACATCTATGCTCATGATGAAGTGATCGGACTTCTCAAAGACATGGCATTTAAGCTTCTGAATAAGAAGGAGACACAGTACATCGGTGACAGACTTCATCTGATCGAGGTAAAAGACGGCGAGGAAAAAACAATTCTTAATAAGAAAGTGACCTTCTTTGATATCGGTTCCACCAAGGCGAAACAGTTCGGTTTCCAGATGATCTATGACGGTGGTAAGGTACTTACCTGCTGCGGAGACGAGCCATACAATGAATGTGAAGAGAAATACGCAAAAGGCAGCGACTGGATGTTCCACGAAGCATTCTGTCTGTATGGACAGCGTGATATCTTCAATCCATATGAGAAACATCACTCCACAGTTAAGGATGCCAGTGAGCTGGCTGAGAACCTTGGAGTTAAGAATCTTGTCCTGTATCACACAGAGGATAAGAACATTAAGAAACGTAAAGAGCTTTACGGAGCAGAAGGCAGAGAGTATTATCACGGAAATTTGTTTGTTCCGGATGATCTTGATGTGATCGAAATGTAATAACTGTAAAAAGAAAGACTGGAAGTATGGCATATGCTGTATTTCCGGTCTTATTATGTTTGGAAACAGAGAGGATACTAATAAATTTCATAGTACATCTGTCAGGTAGAAAAATACTTGTATGGCAAAAAGGTATCGTTTACAATAAAGAATACACACATAGCATTGCAAGAGCATGTCAATAAGAACAGATCTGAAAATTACAGATTCGGATCCGGCAAAAATAAGATTTTACAAATTACGAGGTGACAGAACATATGCCAGCAACAGATAACATCACACTTGAAAAAAAATACAGAAAACTTCAGGAAATCCTCCGTTCCCTGGGAAGTGTAGCCGTAGCTTTTTCCGGTGGAGTAGACTCCACATTTTTGCTGAAAGCTGCACAGGAAACACTTGGCGATAAAGCTATGGCCATTACCGCATGTCCATGCTCCTTCACCGACAGAGAACTGAAAGAAACGCAAGATTTCTGCCAGGAAAATCACATTTGCCAGGAGCTATGCAAGATCAACGAATTCGACATCCCGGGGTTCCGTCAGAATCCGCCGGATCGCTGCTATATCTGCAAAAAAGCTATCTTTACCAGACTTTGGGAAGCTGCAAAGGCGCGCCATATGAACATGATCGTGGAAGGTTCCAACATGGATGATCTGGGCGACTACCGTCCGGGAAAAAGGGCTATCCAGGAGCTTGGGGTCCGCAGTCCGCTCCAGGAAGCAGGCCTCTATAAAGAAGAAATCCGGGAGCTGTCAAAAGACATGAATCTTCCAACCTGGAACAAGCCATCCTTTGCCTGTCTTGCTTCCAGATTTGTATACGGTGAGACCATTACCGAGGAGAAGCTTCACATGGTAGATCAGGCCGAGCAGTTTCTGATGGATCTGGGATTCCATCAGTTCCGTGTTCGCATCCACGGTACCATGGCAAGGATCGAGGTTCCGGAAGAAGAGATCCTGAAAATTGCAGATAATGAAACAAGAACAAAGATCACAGAGAAATTCCGCACATTGGGATTTTCTTACGTGACTCTGGATCTTCAGGGATTCCGTTCCGGAAGTATGAATGAAACATTGGGAAAATAAAAATATGAAAATCAAAAAAATCCCCCGGAAATACCGCGCGAGAAGTATTTCCGGGGGATTGCTGCACGAATAGAACCGTAGGCTCCGTTACTGTGTTCAAATCTTAATTTTCGGATTGAGAATATCTGTCTGGCAGGCTGTATATCTTACATATAATCTTTCAGCACATCATGATCCCGCAGTACCTTCTCAACCACAGTACCCTTCACAACATTCAGAAGTGGTTTCTTCAGTGCATTCAGCGGCCCTGGCAGCTGGATCTCCAGCGGGGATTTTCCGTCCATCAGCTTCACACTGCTGTCCAGAAGCTCACGGATATCGTAAACGCTTCCCCATACTTCCGGAACTCCACGGTCTACACCGAAAAGTCCGTATACAGCCTCCATTGCAGTACGTACGGAATACTCTGTTGTGAATACGGTATCACGAGGAGTTTCCGCAAACTGGCCCAGGAATGCAAAGTTTACACAGCCATCCGGGATAACATCCGGGCGGTCACCTTTTGTGCGTGGCATGAAGAAGGCGGTGATGTATGGCATCATAGTCGGAACGCAGACAGCGCTGTTTTCTGCCATATCGTCGATCTGCTCTACCGGAACACCGAGGTGGTACAGCCACTCGGCGGTAATTTCCTTACCGGTACAATCCTTCATCGGCTTCTTGATATAATCACCGGGAACATCTGTGAACAGTCCGTAAACCCATACACAGACCTTCTTCGGATCTTGTTCCCTGAATTGTCCCTGACGGTTGATGGTCCAGCTTAAGAGCCATTTGGAATCCTGGCAGCTTACGATACCACCGGTAACAACCTTGCCGGTACGTGGGTCACGCTGGCAGATATTGGTGATATAAGGGATAATACGGTCATCCAAAGTGGTGACAGTAGCGGATTCCCAGTTTGTTCTGGAAATGTCTGAGCAGAACTTTTCCGGATGTCCGAAGGAAGGATCCTGAGCTGCGATATTTTTCCACAGAGACCATACACCACTGGTACGGACCTCTGCATCACCGTTTGGTGCGTGGTTCTGGTCACCGTAGATCGTGCCCTCTGTACAGCTTCCGTTAGTGACGAAAACATAATCATTCTCTGTAAGAAGGATACCTTGCTCCACATCCTTTACCTTGCATTCGATAGCAGTGGCGATCTTTTTGCCATCCTTGAAATTGAAGATCACGTTTGTGACCTCAGTATTAAACTGGAAGTCAACACCTGCATCCTCCAGATATTTTTTCATGGGAAGGATCAGGGATTCGTACTGGTTGTACTTGGTGAATTTCAGGGCGCTGAAATCCGGAAGACCTGCAATGTGGTGGATAAAACGCTGGAAGTAAAGCTTCATCTCCAGAGCACTGTGCCAGTTTTCAAATGCGAACATGGTTCTCCAGTACAGCCAGAAGGTGGAATCAAACACTTCATCATCGAATACATCTTCGATGGTTTTATCGTAAAGATCCTCATCCTTTGTCATAAACAGCTTCATGATCTCCATACAGCCCTTCTGGCTCAGGTTAAATTTTCCGTCAGTATGTGCATCCTGTCCACGATTGACGGTTGCACGGCAGAGAGAATAGTTCGGGTCGTGCTTGTTCAGCCAGTAGAACTCGTCCAGAACAGAAGCACCCGGTTTTTCAAGAGAAGGAATACTGCGGAAAAGATCCCACAGGCATTCGAAATGGTTTTCCATCTCACGACCGCCACGCATGATATAGCCTCTGGACGGATCAAAGATTCCATCGCAGGCACCGCCGGCAATATCCATGGCTTCCAGGATGTGGATATGATCACCTGGCATCTGTGCGTCTCTTACCAGGAAGCATGCAGCAGCCAGGGAAGCAAGACCGCTTCCTATAATGTAGGCATGCTTGTCGTCCACACCTTCCGGTTTTTCCGGACGGGCAAAGGCTTCGTAGTTACCGTTGGAATAATAAATCCCTTTGCTGTTTTTGTCATGCTTTCCACGCTCGGTGTTGCGGTAGTTTGCAGTAGTTTCTTTCACATGGAGGTTTTCCTCTTCGTTGATCTCTCTTGTTTTTTTCATCAGCATGGCTGCGCCGGCTCCGGCTGCCGCAAGTGCTGCAAGTCCCATGAATCCTTTTTTATCTGACATATGACATCCACCTTTCGTAAATGAGATACCTGTTTGTATCGGATTAACTGTTCTTTGTTGCTGTTGAGGCTATGATAGCCCATCCGGAAAAAAGATTCTATTTACAAAATACCGAAAGTGTTCAGTTTTTTATCATTATGTCTGTTTTGATAAGTTTTTATTCTGTATGCATTTCTGCTGTTTTGTTTCTGGCGGCAAAATTGCGGATGGCGTTGTCGATGCTTCCGTACAGTGCGGTTGCGGTATCATCTGCGATTTCGCGATAATCTTCGCGCATGCCGTTTTTGATCCAGTCCAGCATGATTCCTACAAAGCTGTATTTATACAGATCTGCGATAAAAATTTTCTGTTCATCCGTGATGGGGATATCTTTTGATTTTTCTGTTACCACGCCCATAAGAAGATCGCAGGTAAGCTGGAACAGATAATTCTCGATCTGTTCCCGCCCCACGCAGCGGTATACATTTAAGATAAACGGCTTGTTTTCCATCACGGCATCAAAGATCTGCAGAAGCCCTTCATGCCATGTGGAAGAGGTTTTTTTGCCCTGAAGGGCAATTCTGGCATCTTCCAGACAGCACCACTCCACAAGATCATAGATATCCTTGAAATGATAGTAAAAAGTCATGCGGCTGATCCCGCAGTCCGTAGTCAGGTCATTGATGGTGATCTTATCTAAAGGTTTCTTAAGAAGTAGATGCTTCAGGGATTCTTCCAGGGCAAGCTTGGTTGCATTTGTCATGTTTTGCGGCCTCCTTTGGTAATGTTGTGGTTACTAATATAACATGAAAGTGCACAGAAAATCCATGCCAAACAGTGACTTTTCTGTGAAATTATGATAAACTGAAACCCGGAATGTTTTGTGAAACAGAATGGAGTGTATTATGAAAAAGAAATCAGCTTGCATCCTGCTGGTTTTTGCTGCCGTGATAGTACTTACTTATATGACAGGAGAATCCTATTATAGAGGAATCAGTGAAAAAGCAGGGTTGGATGAACAGGAAGAGAAAATATATAAATACCAGTACGACATGATCGTGGACAGCCCCGATTCCCAGTTCTGGCAGGCAGTATATGACAGTGCGAAGAAAAAAGCAGCTCAGAATAATGTACTGCTTGAGATCATGGGGCCGGACAGAGAAACATCCTATGATAAACTTGATTATATGAATATGAGCATTGCGGCCAAGGCGGATGGTATTATCCTGCAGTATAATGGAGAAGCCGGTCTGGAAGAAGCAATCAATACTGCAGTAAGAAACGGAATACCGGTGGTTACAGTCATGAGTGATGCGGTGCACAGCCGCCGCCAGAGCTTTGTGGGAGTCAGCGATTATCAGCTTGGCATGGCTTACGGGGAAATTGTTGCCAAATACGTGGATGAGAACACGAAGAAGATCCTGATTCTGCAGAAACGGGACATTGATGATATGAACGAAAGTCAGATATACACTCAGATCAGCAATGCGGTGAAGATGGCAGCTGGTTCTGAGGATATTGAGATCAAGGGAAGGAATCTTCTGTCAACAGGAACCTTTGAAACAGAGGAGGCAGTTACTGATATTTTTCAGCAGAAGCGGAATGTTCCGGATATCCTTGTGTGTATGGATGAGGAGACAACGGAGTGTGCAAGACAGGCAATTCTGGATTTCAACCTTGCAGGAAAAGTGAAGATCATTGGTTATTATACATCTGAGGATATTCTGGCGGCAGTTGAAAAAGGTGTTATTTCAGTTACCTGTGATGTGGACACGACCCAGCTGGGACAGTACAGTGTGGAGGCAGTTACCAGCTATATAGAAGATGGAAGAACCAATTCTTTCTACAACGTAGACATTAATTTTCTTGACAGAACAGCAGTGAAGAAGATGAGGAGGGAGGCAGTCACAGATGAAAAAGATCCGTTGGAGTGACTTTTCTCTTGTAAGCAAGATCATGATCGAGGTTGGCGTGCTGGCAGTTTTACTGTTCAGCATCAACATGCTGTTTTATGCGCGGATCAACAACTCCATGCAGGAGATGGATGATGTGTATGCCAGCAATGCCCAGATCACAGAGCTTGGGCAGGTTTTTGACGATGTGCAGGACAGTATGTACCAGTATCTGAAGGTAAAAAACTCTCAGGCACTGATGGATTATTATCAGAATGAGGCGAAATACAGGCAGGAGCTGGAGAAGTTAAATGAACGGAATATTGATGATTCCGTAAAACTTCTGGAGAAGAAGATACGTAAGATGTCAGAATCATATCTTTACTGTACCGCAGGAACTGTAGCTGCCAAGAGAGGCAGGAATGTGGAGAAATATAAGCAGGAATATGATGAAAGTCTGGAGCTTTATAGTTATATCCAGAGTTCTATGGATGAGCTGAACAAGCAGCTTTTTAAAGAAAATTCCCAGACTTATGCAGCTCTCCGGGCGGTTATGAGATATCTGGAGATCAGTAATATGATGATCATGCTTCTGGTGGTGATCTGTGGGATGTTCCTTCTGATCATGGCAACAAGGGAGATGTTCCTGCCGCTGACTAATATGGCAGAAACTGCACAGCTGGTAGGTCAGGGGAATTTTAATGTAAAGATGCCCCCAGCAGATTCCAGGGATGAGCTTGGAACGGTAACAAGAGCCTTTAATACCATGGTGGATAATCTTGGTCTTTACATTGCCAGGACAAAGGCCAGCATGGAAAAAGAACAGCAGATGATAGAGAGGGAGCTTTTGATGGAAACACATCTCAAGGAGGCACAGCTTAAGTATCTCCAGTCTCAGATCAATCCGCATTTCCTTTTTAATTCCCTGAATGCAGGAGTACAGCTTGCAATGATGGAGGATGCAGAAAAAACCAGTATCTTTGTGGAAAAGATGGCAGATTTTTTTCGCTACAATGTAAAGAAGGGTGAGGAAGATGCCACACTGGAGGAAGAACTGGAGGCTGTGGACAATTACATTTATATTCTGAATGTACGGTTTGCCGGGGACATCCATTTTTCAAAAAAAGTGGAATGTGATGTGGAAAATGTACGTGTTCCCAGTATGATCCTGCAGCCGGTTGTGGAAAACGCAGTCAATCATGGAATCCGGAATATAGATTGGGAAGGACATATTGATCTCAGTGTGGAGAAATGGAACGACCATATTGAGATCAGTGTTCGGGATAACGGACTGGGCATGACCGGAGAACAGATACAAAGAGTACTGTCAAAAAAAGTCCACAGCAGTTCAGGCGAGGGTGATTCCACGGGAATTGGAATGAATAATGTGATCAGCCGTCTGGAACTGTATTATGAGCGGGACGGATTAATGGAAATATACAGTGAAGGTGAAGGAATGGGAACAGAGGTAGTGATTAATATTCCTCTGGAGAGGAGCGAAAAAAATGTACAGAATCCTGATTGCTGATGATGAGGGGATCATGCTGGAATCCCTGAAAAATATTATAAGTTCCAACTATGGAAATGAATGTGAGATCCATACAGCCAAGACAGGCCGTGTGGTTGTGGAGGAGGCGGAGAAATATCCGCCGGATATCTGCTTTATGGACATTCAGATGCCGGGCTTAAGTGGAATCCAGGCAATCCGGGAAATTCAGAAATTTAACAGATCTGTGGTCTTTGTGATCATTACAGCCTATGATAAATTTAATTATGCCAGGGAAGCGGTAAATCTTGGAGTTATGGAATTTCTTACCAAGCCGGTAAACAAAAAGGTGATTCTGGAAATATGCTCCAAAGCTATGGAAAAGGTAGATTCCACAAGACAGAAGCGAAGCGATGATCTCCGTATCCGTGAAAAGCTGGAGACAGTTGTACCCATGATCGAAAGCGGATATATCAATAATATTCTTCTGCAGGATGATTTTCAGACATATCAGGATAATTACAGGGAGCTTCTGGATATCCGGGAAGAATATGGATATATGATTGTGGCTGAATTCGGGGATTCCACGGAAAATGGTGTTCTTACCAATGCGGTGGGGGCCAGTGTGAAGGCAAACAAATTTTATTCCACATTCCGGGAAATCGCTCAGGGATTTTTTGAATGTCTGGTAGGACCCATTATGGGAAACCGTATTGTACTGCTTGTTCCATACCGTAATTCCAGGGAGTCCTATGAGGAACGTGTGGAGGTTGTAACAAGAACCAGAAACATGGTACATAAGCTGGAAAGCAGGATCGACAGTAAATTTCGCTGTGGTATCGGCCGGGTGAAGGAGATGGGAAGCACCATGAAAGAATCCTTCAAGGAGGCCATGATCGCACTTCGGGAAAGCACCAGCCATGTTATACATATTGAGGATGTTCCGGCTGCACAGAAATATGACGGCGAATATCCAAGAGATTTGGAACGTCGCTATGAAAAGCGGGTGATGGATAAGGATGTGGCAGGAGCTTTAAGCTGTGCCGAGGAATTTATCCGGTGGATGGAGAAGCAGCCGGGAGTAGATCTGGAGGACATGCGCATCAAGATCCTGGAGCTTGTGATGGGAGTGGAAAAAAAGGCCTTTTTTGCAGGTACCGTGAAATATGCGATCAGCTGCCGCAGAAATTATATTCATGAGATCCAGGAATATACAGATATAGAAGGAATGAAAAAATGGTTCCTGGGCAAAACATCAGAAATCTGCAGTAACATGGAAAGTGCAAGGGAAAAAGAAGCGGTTTCTATTATCGAAAAAGCAAAGTCCTATATTCGGGACAATTACAAAAAAGATATTTCACTGGATGAGGTGTCACGGGAGGTGGATATCAGCCCTTATTATTTCAGCAAGCTTTTTAAGCAGGAGACCGGAGGAAATTTTATCGAGTATCTTACAGAAGTGCGGCTTCGGAATGCAAGAGAACTTCTCAAGGATTCAGGGCTTTCCATCAAGGAGATCTGTGCGGAATCCGGATACAGCGACCCCAATTATTTCAGCAGGATATTCAAGAAATACGAAGGCGTGACACCAAGTGAATTTAGAGAGAAGTTGAGGTAGACAATATGAGCGGGGGGAAAATGATCAGGAAGCTGTTGATCTTGCTGTGTCTGTTGACATTGATGCTGAATGGCTGCGCTTCCGAAAAAACAAAGCAGACAGCTGCACAGGAAAACGATACAGAGGAAGACAGTGGTGAAAAGAAAATTCAGATCGGTCTTACAGTGGATTCTTTTGTTATTGAGAGGTGGATTCGTGACAGGGATGTATTCGTGGCAACAGCAAGGGAGCTGGGAGCGGAAGTGAATGTTCAGGATGCGGGAGCAGATACAAAAGAGCAGATCAGCCAGATTGACTATTTTATCAAGAAGCATATGGACGTGATCGTGATCATTGCCAGAGACTGCAAAGCATTATCTGAGGCTGTGGAGCGTGCCCACAATGCAGGAATCAGGGTGATCTCCTATGACCGCATGGTAAATGATGCGGATACAGACATGTATATTTCCTTTGATAACCGGAAAGTCGGAGAGGTTATGGCACAGTCCATGATGGAAGCGATCCCTGATGGCGGAAAGATTTTTATGATCCAGGGATCTGCTTCAGATAACAATGTGGACATGGTAAAAGAGGGATTTGAAGACACTCTGAAAAACAGTGATCTGAAGGTGGTTTACGAAGCCAACTGTGAGGGCTGGGTCGCGGAGCTGGCAGCAGATTATGTGGAGGAAGCACTGGAAGAGTATCCTGATGTAAAGGGAATCATGTGCGGAAATGATGATATTGCCAGCCAGGTGATACAGATTCTTGCGGAAAACCAGCTTGCCGGACAGGTGATCGTGGTAGGCCAGGATGGTGATCTGGCTGCATGTCAGCGTATTGTGGAAGGAACCCAGTACATGACAGCATTTAAATCTATCGAAGATCTGGCACGCCAGGCAGCTGAATATGCGGTGAAGATGGCAGAAGAGGGAAAGATTTCGTCAGATGTGACAGATACCATGAACGATGGAAGCTACGATATCCCGGCGAAGGTGCTGGAACCGGTTGCCGTTACAAGGGATAATATTGATGAGGTGATCATTGACGGCGGTTTCCACAGACGAGATGAAGTATATCTCAATATAGATTACGATACAGAGTAATGCAGAACAGATTGCATACCGGCATATATGTGGCAGTAAAATTCTGCAAGTAATGTGGCAGTGTATCCATATGCGCAATAATACACAATTATGACAAAAATCAATAGCAGATTTTTGGTGCAAAAATGTCTTGCCTGATGCAGGGCATTTTTCTTTTGCAAAAAAATGTCTCTGTCCTTGCCAACTATGTCCAGACAGTCCTGTGCTATAGTAACATCATCGAAGGAAACGTGATTCCAAAAACAAATAATGAAACGGAGGATTTTACAATGAAAAGAAAAATGGTATCTGCACTTCTTTGCGCAACAATGGTAGCTGGTATGGTGGTAGTTCCGGCAGCAACAGCACAGGCAGCAGACAAGAAACTGATCGGTGTTACCATGCCGACCAAGGATCTCCAGAGATGGAACCAGGATGGCGATAACATGAAGAAAGAGCTGGAGGCAGCAGGATATGAGGTAGACCTTCAGTATGCATCCAATGATGTAAGCACACAGGTTTCCCAGCTTGAGAACCAGGTAGCAAACGGATGTGACCTTCTGGTTGTGGCATCCATCGATGGAAGCAGCCTTGGCGAGCCTCTGAAACAGGCCAAAGAAAAAGGAATTCCGGTTATCTCTTATGACCGTCTTCTTATGAATTCCGATGCAGTAACCTATTATGCAACATTTGATAACTACAAAGTAGGTCAGAAACAGGGCGAGTACCTGGTAGATGCACTGGATCTTGACAATCAGGACGGACCATTCAATATTGAGCTGTTCACAGGAGATCCTGGCGATAACAACTGTAACTTCTTCTTCGGTGGTGCAATGGATGTTCTCCAGAAATACATCGATGACGGTAAGCTGGTAGTAAAATCCGGTCAGACAGAGTTCGAGCAGGTTGCTACAGCTAACTGGGACAGTGCAAAAGCACAGGACAGAATGGATACTATCATCGCAGGTAACTACTCTGACGGAACAAATCTTGACGCAGTTCTCTGCTCCAACGATTCCACAGCCCTTGGTGTTGAGAATGCACTGGCAGCTTCCTACACAGGAGAATATCCGATCATTACTGGTCAGGACTGTGACACACCAAACGTTAAGAACCTTGTAGCAGGAAAACAGGCAATGTCTGTATTCAAAGATACAAGAGCTCTTGCATCTGCAGTAGTAAAAATGGTTGACTCCATCATGAAAGGTGAGGAGCCGGAAGTGAACGATACAAAATCCTATGATAACGGAACCGGTGTCATCCCGACATACCTTTGCGATCCGGTTGTTGTTACAACAGATAACTACAAAGAGATCCTGATCGACTCCGGATACTACACAGAGGATCAGATCAAATAATCAGAATTTTTAAGAAAGAAATTTATCACATGCAGGCGGGGAATATAACCGCCTGCATGAACAGTGGAAAGGGAGGGAAATTGAGTTGGCTAAGATACTTCTGGAAATGAAAAATATCACCAAAACTTTCCCAGGTGTAAAGGCACTGGATAATGTTAATCTCCAGGTCGAGGAAGGCGAGATCCACGCACTGGTAGGTGAAAACGGTGCCGGTAAATCTACATTGATGAATGTATTAAGTGGTATTTATCCGTACGGTTCGTATGAAGGAAATATTATTTATGATGGTGAGATCTGTAAGTTTAACACTATCAAAGACAGTGAACATAAAGGAATTGTAATCATCCACCAGGAACTTGCTCTGATCCCGTACATGACTATCGGGGAGAACATGTATCTGGGTAATGAAAGAGGCAAAAGCTTTTCCATCAACTGGAATGAAACTTATGGAGAAGCAGATAAATATTTGAAAATAGTAGGACTGGAGGAATCCTCCAGAACTTTGATCAAGGATATTGGTGTAGGTAAGCAGCAGCTGGTTGAGATCGCAAAGGCACTTGCAAAGAATGCAAAGCTGCTCATTCTGGATGAGCCTACCGCATCACTGAATGAAGATGACTCCAAAGCTCTTCTGGATCTTCTTCTGAAATTCAAGAAGCAGGGAATGACCTCTATCATCATTTCCCATAAATTAAATGAAATCTCCTATGTAGCAGATAAGATCACAGTTATCCGAGATGGATCTACCATTGAAACACTGGATAAAAATAAAGACGATTTTTCTGAGCAGAGGATCATTCAGGGAATGGTTGGACGTGAGATGACAGACCGGTTCCCGAAACGTCCAAATGTAAAGATCGGCGATGTTTCCATGGAGATTAAAAACTGGAATGTTTATCATCCGCTGTATACAGAACGTAAGGTGGTAAATAACGTATCCTTTAAAGTACATAAAGGAGAGGTTGTCGGTATTTCAGGACTGATGGGAGCAGGACGTACAGAACTGGCTATGAGTATTTTTGGCAAGAGCTATGGAACTAAAATTTCTGGACAGGTGTTCATGAACGGAAAAGAAGTGAAGCTGAATACAGTTCAGGAAGCCATCGACAACAAGCTTGCTTATGTTACAGAGGATCGAAAAGGAAACGGGCTGATCCTTTCCAAGTCCATAAAGATGAACACTACGCTTGCAAACATGTCCGGTATCAGTAATGGAAAAGTGATCGATACGGATAAAGAATACGCAGTTGCTGAGGAATACAGGAAGAAACTGAAAACCAAGTGTCCGACAGTTGAGCAGAATGTCGGAAACCTGAGCGGTGGTAATCAGCAGAAGGTCCTTCTTGCAAAATGGATGTTTGCAGAGCCGGATATTCTGATCTTGGATGAACCTACAAGAGGTATTGACGTAGGTGCCAAATATGAAATCTACTGTATCATCAATGACCTGGTCGCAGCAGGAAAATCTGTGATCATGATCTCTTCTGAGCTTCCGGAAGTGCTTGGAATGTCAGACAGAATCTATATCATGAACGAGGGCAGATTCGTAGGTGAGGTAAGTGGTGAGGAAGCTACATCTGAGCTGATCATGTCCAGGATCGTGAAGTCAGGTAAAGGAGAGTAAGAAGATGGAGAAAAAGATTAGTTTTTCAGAAATATTAAAAAAATATACCATGGTCATTGTTCTGGTATTTGTTGTGATCATGTTTTCTGTGAACACAAAGGGCGTTATGCTTCTTCCGCAGAATGTAAATAACCTGGTAGCCCAGAATGCATATGTATTTATTCTTGCAACCGGTATGCTGTTCTGTATTTTAACAGGTGGTAACATCGATCTGTCAGTTGGTTCTGTTGTATGCTTTGTTGCTGCTGTCGGTGGTAAGATGATGGTTCTCAACAGTATGAACCCGTATCTCACTATGATCGTGATGCTTCTTGTGGGTATTGCCATTGGTGCATGGCAGGGATTCTGGATCGCTTATGTACGAATTCCTCCATTTATTGTTACTCTGGCAGGTATGCTTGCTTTTCGTGGCCTTTCCAACGTAGTTCTGGAAGGACAGACCCTGGCCCCGATGCCGGATGCTTATCTTGCTCTGTTCAATAACTATATTCCGGACTTCCTTGGTGGAGGTGAAGGATTTAACAGAACATGTTTTGTAGTTGGCATTATTGTCTGCATCGTCTATGTTGCACTTGTTATGAAAAACCGTGCAGACCGTGCAAAAAAAGGCTACAGTGTTGAGTCTTTCGGTGGTGTTGCAGTGAAGATGGTTCTGATCTGTGTAGTTGTTCTTGCATTCATGTTCAGACTTGCTCAGTACAAAGGTATCCCGAATTCCCTTCTCTGGGTTGCAGTGATCATCGCAATTTATACATACATTGCTTCCAAGACTACAACAGGTCGTTATTTTTATGCAGTTGGCGGTAATGAGAAGGCAACAAAGCTTTCCGGTATTGACACAAACAAGGTTTATTTCCTTGCTTACCTGAATATGGGCCTTCTGGCAGCTATTGCAGGTATGGTGACAATGGCCAGACTGAACTCATCCAACCCACAGGCAGGTACAAACTTCGAGATGGATGCGATCGGTGCATGTTTCATCGGTGGTGCTTCTGCTTATGGTGGTACCGGTACAGTTCCCGGTGTTATCATTGGTGCCCTCCTTATGGGTGTTCTGAACCTTGGTATGAGTATCATGGGTATTGACCAGAATATCCAGAAGGTTGTCAAAGGTATGGTTCTTCTTGCAGCCGTTATCTTCGATGTTGTAAGTAAGAGAAAATCCTTTATCGTAAAATAATAAAAATGAATGAAGTTTAGCAGCAGGCTTTCGGAAAGATCTGAAGCCTGCTGCTTTTTGTATAGGAAATTATTTCGCAACAGGATTCTTTTTTTGTTGTTGTTTTATGTGAGAGTTTTTTGCCAGATTTTGTGGTTTTATGGGGGATATGCTTGTTTTTGGGAGAGCGTTATATTATAATAAGGGAAAGTTAGTGATTTACGATTTTGTGTTGTCGGGAGGCTGTGATGGGAAATACAGTGACGATTTGTTTTGCGAATAATAAGGGCGGCAGCGGGAAGTCTACCAGCTGTTCCAATGTAGGTGCGGCACTGGCCGGTATGGGGAAGAAGGTTCTTCTCGTGGACGGCGATATGCAGCTGAATCTTTCCCTTTCATTTTTTGATGAAGAAGAAGTTCTGAAAATGGCTGCCGGGGAAAAAAATCTCTACTATGCCATTGGTCATCAGTCGGATCTCAGCGATTTTATCGTGCATACGAAGTATGAGAATCTGGATCTGGTTCCGTCGTCTACGCTGATGAGCTCCGTGGAATATGAGCTTTTTACGAAATGGCAGAGAGAATTTATCCTGCGGAAATGCCTGCAGAAGATCAAGGATTCCGGGGTGTATGATTACATTCTCATCGATGCACCGCCGACTCTTGGCGGCTGGGTGATGAATATCCTGTGTGCATCGGATTACGTTCTGGTTCCAGTGGAGGCCAGCCCGTGGGGCATGTTTGGGCTTGCAAATATGTTTGATTTTCTGAATGAGGTCCGTGAGATCGCTCCGGCGCTTCAGGTTCTGGGAATCGTGGTGACCAAGGCAGATGCCAGAAAGAATTATTTCAAACAGACCATGGAGACTTTGAAAGAGATGGAAGGAATCTATCTTTTCGAATCCTTTATCCGTGTGGACAGCTCTATCGAATGGTCACAGGACAGCAGCGAGCCGGTTGTGGAATTCAAAAAAAGCAGCCGCAGCGCAAAAGAATACATAGCATTGGCAGAGGAGGTAATGGATCGTGTCAGTAGGTAAAGCAAGCATCGCAAGAGCAGTAAATGCAGAGAAAACAGCAAAGACAGAAGAGAAAGTTACAGAGGTAAAAGTGACAGAAAAGCCGACAGAAGTAAAGACAGAAACAGGAGAGAAAGCTGCTGAAAAAACAGTCGAAAAGAAAACCACAGCGAAAGCTCCGGCAAAGAAGACCACAGCAAGGAAAGCAGCCACAACAAAAACAACAGCAAAGAAAACCACCACCAGAAAGACAACAACACGAAAAACTGCAGCTAAGAAAACAGCCGCCGCAGAAACCACAACAGGAACCGTAGCTCAGAATGTGATCAGTGGAGGAAACGCTGATGAACTTCAGGCCAAGTTCCTCACCCCAAAGAAAGACGAGCCGGACAACAACCAGCCGGTAGGAATCAAGGATGAGCTTCCGGTTTATCTGCTGTAATATTTGCTGAATTTTTTGAAAAATAAGTAACAAACAAAAAAGACTGCCATATATCCACATCATTTGTGATATACAGCGGTCTTTTATTTTTATCCCATAATAATCCCAGTGGGACAGCGAAGCGCCTCCCACGTCCGTACGTCACAGTCATCATTCAACCCATTCTGTCTTGATGAATCTGGCGTGCCCAAGAGGGTGGGAGCTTTAGCGCTGGGACGAAAAATCATTCCAACAAGCTGCACGCCCCAAACTGCGGAAAATCTGTCCCGAATTCAGTTGGCGTAGCCCGCTACGCCGCCCTCATCCGAAACAGATTTTCCGCAGTTTGTGACGCACATCTTGTCGAAAGCATTTTTCGTCCCAACGCTAGGAGGGTCTTCGGGCTTCGCAACTTTGAGATGACCCTCCCTCGTATCTTATTTACATATTGTAATACGCAGCATACAATCCATTCTTCTCAAGCAGCTCAGCATGTGTACCGCGTTCAGCGATACCATCCTCTGTGATCACAATGATCTCATCCGCATCACGGATCGTAGAAAGCCGGTGCGCGATCGTAATGGTAGTACGATTTTTTGAAAGTTCCTCCAGACTCTTCTGAATCCAACGTTCGCTTTCGTTATCCAGAGCGCTGGTGGCCTCATCCAGGATCAGGATCGGAGGATTCTTAAGGAATACACGTGCAATGGAGATCCGCTGCTTCTGTCCGCCGGAAAGGCGTGTGCCACGTTCTCCGACATAAGTGTCGTATTTATCCGGAAGCTCCATGATAAAGTCATGGATACTCGCACATTTGGCGGCTTTGATGATCTCTTCATCGGAAGCTCCGGGCTTTCCGTAGGCAATATTATCCTTGATGGTTCCATCAAAAAGATAGACATCCTGCTGTACCATACCGATCTGGCTTCGAAGGCTCTTAAGAGTCAGCCCGCGGATATCCTTTCCGTCTACAGTAATGGAACCGCCGGTCACATCATAAAATCTGGGCAGGAGAGAGCAGATCGTGGTTTTTCCGCTTCCGGAAGGTCCCACCAGGGCAATGGATTTTCCTGCCGGGATATCAATAGAGATATCGGAAAGCACAGGAGTTTCATCATCGCTATAATGAAAAGAAACATGGTCGTAACGCACATGTCCTTTCACGTCCGTAAGCTCCGCAGCGTTGTCTGCATCCCTGATCTCGGATTCTGTTTCCATCACATCCAGGAAACGGCGGAAACCGGAAAGACCCTTCTGCATCATTTCCACAAGTTCCACCAGGATCTGAATGGGGCTGATAAAGATTCCGATATACAGGGCATACATGGCAAGATCTGCAGTCTGCATTTCACCCTGAGCGATCAGATAACCGCCGTAAACAAGAGTTACCAGGTACATCATGCCCTGGAAGAAAAGATTGGAACTCATGAAACTTCCCATGCAGTGATAATTATCTCTTTTGGAAACAAGGAACGCTTCATTGCTTTTCTTAAATTTGGCACGTTCGATGTCCTCGTTTGCGAAGGACTGCACCACGCGGATTCCGGAAAGCGTATCCTGAAGACTGGCATTTACATCTCCGATCTTACGACGGTTTTCCATGAAGGTTTCCTGCATTTTTGCATTCTGGCGGAAGGAAAACACAAACATTACGATCACCAGGAGGATCAGCGGCAGTGCAAGCTTCTTGTTGATAAAGAACAGGAAGATAAAAGCACCGACGATCTTTACCAGAGAGATAAAAAGATTCTCAGGACCATGATGTGCAAACTCGGAAATGTCAAAAAGGTCACTGACCAGCTTGCTCATCATCTGACCGGAATTATTCCTGCTGTAATAGGAAAAAGACAGCTCCTGGTAATGGTCAAAAAGCTCCCGGCGCATATCACGTTCCATCTTTGCACCCATCATATGTCCCTGATAGGTTACATAATATTTGCAGAGACTTTGCACAATGTACATAACAAAAAGAGAAGCTGCAATCACAGGGAGGGCATGAAGAATAATATCCTTATCCTGTGTAAAGAGAGTTTTTGTCATAGTACGAAGAATCTGGGGATAAGCAAGATCTACCAGACTGATAACGGCTGCACAGATCAGGTCAATAAAAAAGACCGCTTTGTACGGGCCGTAGTAGTGGATGAATTTCTTGATGGTATTCATCGGAAAAGTACCTCCGTTTTTATGAAATGTATAGTGTTGTCTGGGCAAAAAACATTGCTGCCGGACATTCTATGTTCATCTTATCATAAGTAAGAATAAAGTCAAGATAAGTGAATTTCCGGTCTGTTTCGTTTCTGCATACTTTCTGAGAATAGAGGCTATATGGCTGCTGTTCACAGGTAATATTCCGCGAGGGATTGCTGGCAACGGAGCGGATAGTGATATGAGGAGATATCTTTTTGGGAAAAAATCAAATTACTCCTTGACACAGAAGAACAAAACCCGTATAGTGTATTTCAGATTTGGTGTGTAACTGATAAGCAGGCATTAACCAGTCATAAATGTTATTATTTGACGTTTATGGGGGTTGGTGTCTTTTTTTGTTGCCCACTTAAAAGACTCCCGCTCCAAAACGTCGAAAAAAAAGGAGAGAAAACATGAAAGACAAGATTTTCGGAGTTTTGCAGCGAGTGGGACGTTCCTTTATGCTTCCCATAGCAATCCTTCCTGTGGCAGGCCTGCTTCTTGGATTCGGCAGTTCCTTCACAAATGAAACAACCATTGCAACCTACGGACTTCAGAAGATTCTGGGAGACGGAACGATTTTACATGCACTCCTGATCATTATGAACAAAGTCGGAAGCGCGGTATTTGATAACCTGCCGCTGATCTTTGCGGTAGGTGTGGCCATCGGTATGGCAAAAAAAGAGAAAGAGGTAGCAGCTCTTTCTGCACTGATCGCTTACTTCGTTATGAATGTAGCCATCAATGGTATGCTGGTAGTAAATGGTAAGATCACAGCAGACGGACAGATCGCAAAAAGCGTTCTGGAAGGTACTGTAACCTCTGTCTGCGGCATCCAGTCCTTACAGATGGGTGTGTTTGGCGGTATCATCGTCGGCCTTGGTGTTGCAGCTTTGCACAACCGTTTTCATAAGATCGTGCTTCCAAACGCACTTTCCTTCTTCGGTGGTTCCAGATTTGTGCCCATCATTTCCACCATTGTATATATGTTTGTGGGAATCCTGATGTATTTCGTATGGCCGGTAGTCCAGAACGGTATTTATGCTCTGGGTGGTCTTGTAACAGGCAGCGGCTATATCGGAACTCTGATCTTCGGTATTATCAAACGTGCGCTGATCCCCTTCGGACTTCATCACGTATTTTATATGCCATTCTGGCAGACAGCCGTTGGCGGGACTATGGAGGTTGCAGGCCAGATGGTACAGGGCGGACAGAACATCTTTTTCGCCCAGCTTGCAGATTCCGCAAATGTAGCGCATTTCAGCGCAGATGCAACAAGATATTTTTCCGGAGAGTTCATTTTCATGATCTTCGGTCTTCCGGGAGCAGCTCTTGCCATGTACCGCTGTGCAAAGCCTGAGAAGAAAAAAGCAGCAGGCGGACTTCTTCTTTCTGCAGCCCTTGCATGTATGCTTACAGGAATCACAGAGCCACTGGAGTTCTCTTTCCTGTTTGTAGCTCCTGCATTGTTTGCGGTACAGGTTGTTCTTGCAGGCGCGGCTTATATGATCGCACATATGCTGAACATTGCAGTAGGACTTACCTTTTCCGGCGGTTTCCTTGATCTGTTCCTGTTCGGGATCCTTCAGGGAAATGCAAAGACAAGCTGGCTCAGGATTATCCCGGTAGGTATCATTTACTTTATTCTCTATTATGTGATCTTCACCTTCCTGATCAAAAAGTTCAACTTCAAGACTCCGGGACGTGAGGATGACGACACAGAAACAAAGCTTTATACAAAAGCAGATGTAAACGCGAGAAAAGAAGCCGGAAAAGCCGGTGAAGCAGCAGGAAGCACATCCGCAGATCCGGTAAGTGAAGCCATCACAGCCGGTCTTGGCGGAAAGAAAAACATCAGTGATGTGGACTGCTGTGCAACAAGACTCCGTATCACCGTCCATGATGCAGCAAGAGTCAACGACGACATTCTGAAAACAACAGGCTCCAGAGGAATCGTGAAAAAAGGTCAGGGCGTGCAAATCATCTACGGTCCGCAGGTAACTGTGATCAAATCCAAGCTGGAGGATTATCTGGAGACAGCGCCGAATGAATATTTTGAAGGTGCAAATGAGACAGAATCAGACAATGCGGAAAATCAGGCTCAGTCTGATACAGAGCGTACAGCAGAAAGTACAGGTGAGGCTGCTCAGAACACAGCTCCGACATCCGAAGCCAACACGCAGCCGGAGAAAAAGGTTCTCAGAACAGCGATTGTCTACAGCCCGGTAACCGGTATCGCCGCAGACCTTTCCACAGCGCCGGATGAAGGCTTTGCGGAAGGAATGATGGGAGAGGGTGCTGTAGTCACACCGAAGGACCCGGTGATCTGTGCTCCGGAAGACGGCGAGGTAGAGTTTATTTTTGACACAAAGCATGCCATCGGATTCCAGACAGATACAGATCTTCCTATGCTCCTCCATATCGGCATTGACACTGTAAAACTGGAAGGAAAAGGCTTCGAGATCCTGGTAGAGCAGGGACAGCATGTAAAAAAAGGCGAGCCGTTGATGAAGATTGACATCCCGTATCTTACAGAAAACGCTCCGTCCTTATGTTCTCCGATCCTTTGCACAGAGATCGAGGATAATCAGAGAGTACGCCTTCTTGCCAATGGAGAGATCAAGGCAGGAGAGCCGCTGTTCGCAGTAGAGACTGTGGAAGAATAGGAAATTTTTCAGCAATAATAATATAGAAGATTGGTTTTGTGAAAAGCGCGCCTAATGCCCGGGCGCGCTTTTCCTGTGGCAAAGAAAATAACTGTCTGTCAGAAGGACTTTACACAAAAGAAAGATTCTGTTACGATAAAGAAAATCAACAGCTGCAGACAAAAATGTCGACTGAAAATCCGGGGCAGACAGTGGTGGAATGTGGAAAAGCAGCAGGATATATAAAAATGGTGGGGAAAAAGATGTACAGAGTGAGCAAGGTATTGAACAATAACGGCATCATTGCCATAAATATGGAAGAAAACCAGGAATATGTACTTCTGGGAAAAGGTGTGGGATTTGGAAAGAAGGTCAGCCAGCGTTTTGAGGCTCCGGCAGACTGTACTATTTACAGGCTGGCTCAGGAGACAGAACGTGGCTCAGCAAAAGAACTGGCAAAGAGCGTAGCACCGGAATTTCTGGAGATCGCAGATGAGATATTGAGAGAAGCTGAGAAGACCTTTGGGGATACCATAGACAGAAGGATCCTGTTTCCCCTTGCTGATCATATTTCCTTTGCAGTGGGACGTATCCGGAATCATGAGCAGATCAGCAATCCTCTGACGGATGATATCAAGGTGCTTTTTTACAGCGAATTCAAGGTGGCGGAGGTATTGAAGAAGATCCTGAAGGAGCGGATGGATATTGAGATCGACGAGCATGAGGTGGGATATGTGGCACTTCATATTCACTCAGCACTTGGAGATGAAAAGGTGTCTGTTGCCATGCAGACAGCAAGAACGGTACGGGAATGCATTGCCATGATCGAGATGGCCACAGGAAGAAAGATCGATGTGATCTCTCTATCCTACAACCGTATGATGAACCATATCAAATATATGGTAGCCCGTGTCTCCACAGGGGAGACACTGAAGCTGGATATGAATGAATATATAGAAGAAAAATATCCGGAATCCTACAGGATCGCAGAGGATGTCTGCGAGAGCCTGGGCAAAAGCCTTGGGAAAAAGCTGGACCCTATCGAGATCGGTTATCTTGCCATGCATATTGAGCGGACAGTAGAGCAATAAATATAAATGGCTGATCCGCCTCAGGGATTTACACAATAAATTCAATGGCTTTTTTGACAGCAGTACTCATGGTAGTACTGCTGTTTGTGACTAGGCAGACTTCCCTCTGGGGGAGCGGCTCTTTAAGCTGAAGGGCAAAAATCTTCCCGTCATTGATCACTTCCCGGGCAAGGGGTTCCGGGTAAAAGCCGATTCCCAGATTATGGACGATCATGGGAAGGACCTGGTCTGTAGTTGCTGCCTCGATGTCAGGATGAAAAGAAACACGGTTTTCCATAAAGTAATTCATATACATTTCTCTGGTGCTGGTCCCTTCCGCAAGACCTACAAAGGGCAGGTCCTGAAGCTCATGGATGCTGATGGGGGCAGTGGTCAGATCCTTATATTTGCTTCCACACACAAGGATCTCCCGGTAACGCAGGAGACTTTTTTTCTGTAAAGGCTTGCGGATGGAGATCGGAGTGGTGACAATAGCGAAATCCACCGCATAATTTTTCAGTGCCTGTACTGCCTGAGGAGTAGAATGGTTAAAGAGGCGCAGGCGAACATGGGGATATTGCTCGCGGAACAGCTCCAGCTTTTCCAGAAGGATCAGACGCAGGGCATTTTCGCTGGCGCCGATGGAAACCAGACCATGCTCCAGCTCTCCGTTCTGGCGGATTTCCTCCTCGCCGATGGACAGCTGCTCAAAAGCCAGGGCAACGTGTTCATAAAGCTGGCGGCCTTCCGGTGTAAGTGCGATTCCCTTGTTGGAGCGGAGAAAGAGCGTACATTTCAGCTCCTGCTCCAGGTTGTTCATACAGCGGGTGATATTTGGCTGATTGTTGTGAAGAGCTCTTGCTGCCTTGGTAAAGCTCTTATACTGGGCTACATAATAAAAGATCCGGTAGTAGTCGTAAGTGATCATATATTGTCTCCATCCTGTGATATGATTTTAATATGTTTACGATATTAATAATACTTTTTACATTTGCTTCTGAGCAAACTATAATACACCCGAGGAAAAAAATCAATGACAGGAGTGATTTAGAGTGGTTTCAGGAGGCAGAAAGCTGCAGAGCGCAGACCGGCAGATGTCAGAAGCTTTTATCACAAG
The DNA here is from genome assembly GCF_900101315.1 of Blautia sp. SF-50. Taxonomy (NCBI): domain Bacteria; kingdom Bacillati; phylum Bacillota; class Clostridia; order Lachnospirales; family Lachnospiraceae; genus Blautia; species Blautia sp. SF-50. The sequence continues at coordinate 128,743 of NZ_FMUW01000007.1, read as the reverse complement.
TGTATTTCTGGCAATGTCCGGCGGATTTCAGGATGCCTACACATACTTTACAAGAGATGAGGTGTTTTCCAACGCCCAGACAGGCAACGTGGTTCTGATGAGCCAAAATTTTATGACAGGACAGTGGGGAGACGGTTTAAGGTATCTGTTTCCTATTTTAGCCTTTGCCATTGGTGTTGTAGCGGCGGAGCGGATCCAGAGTACCTTTAAATATGCAAAAAAACTTCACTGGAGGCAGATGATCCTGCTGATCGAGATCCTGATCCTTTTTGCGGTGGGATTTATGCCGGGAGAATTGGATATGCTGGCAACCGTACTGGTATCCTTTTCCTGCGCCATGCAGGTACAGACCTTCCGGAAGGTGGGCGGTTATTCCTATGCAAGCACCATGTGCATCGGAAATTTACGAAGCGGCACGGCGGCGTTGTCCGTGTATTGTCGTGAAAAACGTCCGGAACAGCTGAAGCAGGCTCTTTATTATTTCGGGATAATTTTCTTTTTTGCCATTGGAGCCGGCGGCGGAGGAAATCTGTCCATGAGGCTGGGGATCCCGGCAATCTGGGTATCGGATGTTTTGCTTCTGATCAGCTTTATTCTGATGTTTTCCAGTAAACATAGAGATTAGAAAGGGTGAGGAATTGTGGAAAACAGCACATTATTCCCAAGAGAGGAAAAGGCAGAGCTTTTATTTGAAAAGATCCTGAAGGATCCGGAGGCGTGCAGACGGCTGACTGAGACCTTCTATGAATCCATGGATGCGGATACAGACATAGAATGCGGATATCTTCCTCCGGAAAAATTCGCCTATGCATTGCTGGACGCATATAAAAACCGTGATCTGACTGCTCTCCTTATGGCGATCTGCCAGAACAGTATGTTTGATCTTCTGCGAAATTCTTTTCTGGCACCGTTCAGGTTCAATGCAGATGGACAGGAGAATCCGGTATTTCTCACAGATGAAAAAGGAAATTTTCTGCGGGAAAAGGGAATTCATGTAAGTGATAGGGATTACGACCGGTTCCGCAGGATATACAGGGAGAAGCAGGGCGTAAAGATGTATCTGGCGTATGGCTACCGGAAGCGCCATGCCTATGATGAAGATACCATGGAAGTAGAAGAGTACAAAATGGGCGAACATATCGGTGTGCTGCTGGTGTATGAGCTTCCGGACAGCGTAAGGGAAAAGGAAACGGAGGCACAGGCCTATGCGGCTGTATGGGATATCATGATGGCAATTCAGAAGAAGCTTCCAAGAGCCTTTGTATATTATGGGCAGGATTCTGTGGAGGATGGTGGAAAACGTTATGACGGACTGGGCGTTTTTCTCCCCATCCATAAATTTGCGGACCGCCTGGAAAAAATGATCGGGATCGCGGATGAGATCGTAATGAAATAGAATGTACAAAAAAGGACTGCTTTTGTATTGCTCCGGTTATCAGAAGGATAGCTGATGACCGGAAGCTACAGAAAGCAGTCCTTTTTGTATGCCAATTAGGTGCAGTAGCGGAACATTTTGTCCGTAAGGATCCTGGCGAAAATAAGGCCCAGGGGAAGAGCAACGATGATCAGGATCGCAGCTGCAAACCAGGAGGCGGAAACATTCAGGGACATGATCCCCAGATTGTAGATCGCCCGGTAGAGATAAAGTCCGGGAACCATGATCACAATGGATGGTACGGTAATGGAAATCCTGGGATATCCCACTTTTGTTTTGATGAGGGAGGCCAGAAGTCCGGCTGTCAGTGCTCCGAAAAAAGCCGCGGCAGCAGGTGGGAAACCGGCAAGATCAACAAGCTCCAGACGTAAAGTGTTGGACAGTGCGCCGATGAAGGCGGCAGCTGCGGCTAGACGGACAGGGCTGTTGAACATGACCGAAAAGCCGAATACCCCGCAGAAGCTTGCCAGAAGCCGGAACAGGATCCTCTGAGCTGCCGAAAGCTCCAGAGGCAGGAAATCCACAGGCTTCAGATGAAGAAGCAGTGCCATCAGCCAGGCAGAGACAGCAGCCACCATTACAACAATAATGGCGTAGGCCAGTCGTTCCAGACCGGAACGCATATCCAGCTTGGCAAGGTCGATCCCGCTTGTGATAAACGGAAAGCCCGGAATGATAAACAGCATGGAACAGATGTACCCGGCCTCATGCTGGACGGAAATGTGGAACAGAAGCTCTGCCAGCTTCAGGAATCCTGCATATACAAGACAGGCAGAGGAAACAGAAACTGCAATGCACATAAACAGAGTAAAATGATGCTTGCCAAGCTTGCAGCGGATGGCGTTTCCTATGCCTGCGCCTGCAAAAGCCAGGATCATTTCCAGCGGGCCACCGCCCAGAAGAAAAGTAAATGCACCACAGGCCAGTGCAGAAGCCAGGCCCAGGGCGGCAGGGGAATAAAGCCCGTGGATCCGCTCGATCTCATCTAACTGACTGTGCAGTGCTTCACCGCTCATATGGATACCCTCCGCAGGAAAATCACTGACAAAATGTTCCAGCCTGTTCAGTCTGGAAGTATTTACGCCGGTGGTAGTCAGACTAAGTGCATGGGAAAAACTGCTCTCACCGTCAAAGCAGGTGTAGCTTATGGACATCAGTCCGATATCTGCGGAGCAGGTGATACCAAGTGCTTCTGACAAGGTATTCATGGAACTCCGTACCCGCCAGGCACCGGTCCCACAGGAGAGAAGCATCATGCCTGTACGGCCGATCAGGGAAGCTTTTTCGGAAAGAGAAGCTTCGGTAATGGGCTGGCTGTTCCTGGTACTTACGTAGTTGTGCCAAGGGATTTCCATATGATTACGTTTGATCAGAATATCTGACATAGAAATCACTTCTTTCTATATATTAAAATCATATAGTTGCTATTATAAATATATATAATAACTATAATCAGATATATTGTAGCCATTATTCTGAAAAAGTCAAGTATAGATGGAGTAAAATCTGACAGTACCAAAACGTCACTGTTAAAGATTTATCATTTTTTTGCGGAAAATGAATTTTTTTGGTTGCTTTTACGTACAATTTATGTATAATTGTGGATAGGGATGTTGGAATGACCAATTCCTATGGCAGGATGACAAAAACCTGCAGCAGTAGGTGGCTATCATAATTACTATTAAAGAAGAGAGGTAAATGTTAAGATGGCAAAAATCGATTTAACAAAGTATGGTATTACCGGAACAACTGAGATCGTGTACAATCCTTCTTACGATGTATTATTCGAGGAAGAGACCAAACCGGAGCTTGAAGGATTTGAGAAGGGTCAGGTCAGTGAGCTTGGTGCTGTCAATGTAATGACAGGTATCTACACAGGACGTTCCCCTAAAGACAAATATATCGTTATGGATGAGAACTCCAAGGACACAGTTTGGTGGACATCCGATGAGTACAAGAACGATAACCATCCGGCAACTCAGGAAGCATGGAATGCAGTTAAAGATCTTGCCAAGAAGGAGCTTTCCAACAAGAAACTTTTCGTAGTAGATGCATTCTGCGGAGCTAACAAAGACACACGTATGGCTATCCGTTTCATCGTTGAGGTTGCATGGCAGGCACACTTCGTAACAAACATGTTCATTCAGCCGACAGCTGAGGAGCTTGAGAACTTTGAGCCGGATTTCGTTGTTTACAACGCATCCAAGGCTAAAGTTGAGAACTACAAAGAATTAGGACTTAACTCTGAGACAGCTGTAATGTTCAACATTACAAGCCGTGAGCAGGTTATCGTTAATACATGGTACGGCGGAGAGATGAAGAAAGGTATGTTCTCCATGATGAACTACTATCTGCCGCTGAAGGGCATCGCTTCCATGCACTGCTCTGCAAACACAGACCTTAACGGAGAGAACACAGCAATCTTCTTCGGTCTTTCCGGAACAGGTAAGACAACACTTTCCACAGATCCTAAGCGTCTTCTGATCGGTGATGACGAGCATGGCTGGGATGACAACGGAGTATTCAACTTCGAGGGTGGATGCTACGCTAAGGTTATCAACCTTGACAAAGAGTCTGAGCCGGACATCTACAATGCGATCAAGAGAAACGCTCTTCTTGAGAACGTAACACTTGATGCTGAGGGCAAGATCGACTTCGCTGACAAGAGCGTAACAGAGAACACACGTGTTTCTTATCCGATCAACCACATCGAGAACATTGTTCGCCCTGTATCTTCTGCACCGGCAGCGAAAGAGGTTATCTTCCTGTCCGCAGATGCATTCGGCGTACTTCCTCCAGTATCTATCCTGACACCGGAGCAGACACAGTACTACTTCCTTTCCGGATTCACAGCTAAGCTTGCTGGTACAGAGCGTGGAATCACAGAGCCTACTCCTACATTCTCCGCATGCTTCGGACAGGCATTCCTTGAGCTTCATCCGACAAAATATGCTGAGGAGCTCGTTAAGAGAATGGAGAAGAGCGGTGCGAAAGCATACCTCGTTAACACAGGATGGAATGGAACTGGAAAACGTATCTCCATCAAAGATACTCGTGGTATCATCGATGCTATCCTTGACGGATCTATCCTTAAAGCTCCGACAAAGAAGATCCCATTCTTCAACTTCGAGGTTCCGACAGAGCTTCCGGGCGTAGATCCTGCAATCCTTGACCCACGTGACACATATGCAGATGCTGCAGAGTGGGAGACAAAGGCTAAAGATCTTGCTGCAAGATTCGTTAAGAACTTTGCTAAATATGAAGGAAATGCAGCTGGTAAAGCACTCGTTGCAGCTGGCCCGCAGGCATAATCAGTCATTCCAACTGAATACAGATCGTAGACTTAACCGGGAGCGGATTTATCCGCTCCCGGTTTTTTGACAAACAACTAAGGATCTATTATTTGATATAGAACTGTGCAGTGCGAAGCATGTTTCCAGACATGGAATAAACAGAAAGTTGAAGATATCTACCTGTAAAATAAAAAACTTTGGCTTGACTAACAGAGGGCATATGGTGTATCCTTTCTGAGAAGTTAAGCGGGAGACCCGTAAGACTGTAAAAATTCTCTTTGCACTGCATTACATTCGAACAGGATGCGAGATCAACAGTACAAACTGAGCAGGCGATGCTTTTCGGAATCGAAAATATTTATCGAAGGCATGGGGCCGGGCCGCAGGAAGCGGCAGCGGATATGGATTTAAACGTAATTGCAAAGAACCTGCATTCACGGAATATGAGGTGAAGCAGAATGTGACTTTGCTTTCAGACATATCTGCGGGACAGTGTATGTTTCGCAGGTATGTCTTTTTTACTGCAAAATATGGATGGAACAGAAGGTAGAAGCTGGGATATCCCTATACAGAAAAGAAAGAACACCGGCGGAAAATCGCACTGTAGCGAGTAGTGAAGGAACCGCCGGTTTTTTCACGGAAAATGTTGTGCCATAAGAAGAACCTGATCATATATTTAAAAGGAGATTCTGTTTATGGAACACACAGAAAACAAAACAATTATACATGATACAGAAAAAACAGCTTCATGGGAACAGCAGACAGCAATGAAGGTATCCGGGATCAGTATTCTGGTAAACCTTTTATTATCTGTATTTAAACTGATCGCAGGTATTGTGGCACATTCAGGAGCGATGATCTCGGATGCCATTCATTCTGCATCAGATGTGGGAAGCACCTTCATCGTAATTATCGGTGTCCGTCTTTCTACAAAGAAATCGGACAAAGAGCACCAGTACGGACATGAAAGAATGGAGTGTGTTTCTTCCATTGTCCTTGCAGGAATGCTGCTTGTCACTGGTCTCGGGATCGGAATTACCGGTGCCCGTGATATCGTAAAAAGCACATCCGGCGGAACCATTGCCATTCCGGGAACACTTGCACTGATTGCAGCAGTGGTATCCATTGTGGTAAAAGAGTGGATGTTCTGGTATACAAGAGGTGCTGCAAAGAAGATCAATTCAGGAGCCCTGATGGCAGATGCATGGCACCATCGTTCAGATGCACTTTCCTCTATCGGAGCGTTTGTCGGTATTTTAGGTGCAAGACTGGGATACCCGATCCTGGACCCGATCGCCAGTATCGTGATCTGCGTTATGATCGCCAAGGCATCGATCGACATTTTCAGGGATGCCATTGACAAGATGGTAGATCATTCCTGTGATGCAAAAACGGAGGAATCCATGAAGAGAGAGATCCTCAAGGTACCGGGCGTCAGAAGAGTAGACCTTCTTAAAACCCGTCTTTTCGGATCCAAGATGTATGTGGATATCGAAATCGCAGCAGATGGAAATATTTCCCTTTTTGATGCACATGATATTGCGGAAAATGTACATCATACGATCGAGAATAAATTCAAAGATGTAAAGCACTGTATGGTGCATGTAAATCCGATCAACGGATAAAAAACAAGCTACCGGAGCGACTGTGATCGTCAATCCGGCGGCTTGTTTTTGTATAGAGAAACACCCGGTAGGGGAGCTACCGGGTGTTTCGAGGGGAGTATAAATAATTAAATAAGGGGTTATGTAAAAAAAATTTTTGAAGGGTAAATTCTTTTTACAAGAATGATTATAATATAAACTGGAAAAAAAAGCAATATGATTTTGGCGAATAATCTCCAAACTTTTTGGGATACTATTTCCTGTAATAAAAAGCGGCAGAAAGCTTCGGAAAGCCGTAAAATCAACTTCATCAGGAGGTAATTCAAATGGCGAAAAATTACGAAACAGACAGAAATGAGTCTAATTATGCAGGAAAAAATCACGGGGAAAGTGCTTCCAGAAACTGCGGAAAAAACAGCTCTAAGAACAGTTCGGGAAATTCTTCCAGAAACAGTTCCAAAAGCAGCTACGGAAACAAAATTTCCGATGAATATGATTCTGAGAAGGACAGAGGCTCTGACAGATATTAAAGGATAAGAAAAGCGGGAAAAGTCAGAGATGGCTTTTCCCGCTTAAATACATATAAGGGAACATTCACCCGGAAGCTTCCATATAATATACCAAAAAGAGGAGATTTTTTCCATGTTTCAGATCGAAACTATCTCTGCAAAAATGCTGGATTATTATGTGGAGCGCAGCGACGCTGTTATCATAGATCTCCGGGATCCTGTCGCCTACAGAAGGGGACATGTCCGGAACGCGGTAAATATTCCATACAGAGAGCTGGAGGAATATCTTGAGAAAAAACAGGATCAGAAATATCGTTTTCCCAAAGATAAGCTGCTGATATTTTACTGCGACCGCGGCGGCGCCAGCATGCAGGCTGCCCGGAGCCTGGCAAGACAGGGCTGTCGTACCAGGTCCGTGATCGGTGGATTTGCAGCCTACAGAGGGAGAAATCTTGTGCGCGGATAAAAAAAGCGGACGATATCAAAATAGATTGCGAATGCATATCTGTAACAAATCTTGTATTTTAAAGGAAATCATGATAATGTAAAGAACAGAGATAAAAACCAACACAAATTACAAGGAGAAAAGCTTATGAAATATATGTTTGCGTCCGATGTACATGGTTCGGCATATTACTGCCGGAAAATGCTTGAAGCATATGACAAGGAGAAGGCGGAGAGACTGGTGCTTCTGGGAGATCTGCTTTATCACGGACCAAGAAATGACCTTCCGAAGGAATACGCACCAAAGGAAGTCATCCGCCTTTTAAATGAGAGAAAAAACCAGATCTATGCAGTACGCGGAAACTGTGAGGCAGAGGTGGATCAGATGGTCCTGGACTTCCCGGTTATGGCAGATTACTGTATCCTTGCCATCGAAGGAAAAACGATGTACGCCACACACGGTCATATCTATAATAAGGATAATCTTCCGCCGATGATGGACGGAGACATTCTGATCCACGGCCATACACATGTGCTGAAGGCAGAAAATATGGGGAATTATATCCTTCTGAACCCAGGTTCCGTATCCATTCCAAAGGAAGGTAACCCGCCGACCTATGCAATCCTTGAGAACGGAATTTTTACTATTAAAGATTTTGAAGGAAATACAGTACGGGAGATCACTTTATGAATCTGTGGGAATTAACGGCGCCCTGTCATTTTGGAACAGAGGCGGTGCTGAAGCGTGAAATACTGGATCTTGGCTATGAAGTGACCAGGGTGGAAGACGGAAGAGTAACCTTTGAGGCTGATGCCCAGGGTGTGGCAGACGCCAATCTGTTCCTTCGTACCACAGAACGTGTGCTTCTGAAAATAGGCGAAGTAAAGGCTGAGACTTTTGATGAGCTTTTTGAAAAGACCAAGGCCCTCCCATGGGAGAATTACATACCGAAAAACGGTAAATTCTGGGTAGCCAAGGCAAACTCCATCAAAAGTAAGCTTTTTAGTCCATCTGATATCCAGTCCATTATGAAAAAAGCCATTGTAGAGCGTCTCAAAGGCATCTACGGGATTTCCTGGTTTCCGGAAGATGGTCCGGAATTTCCTATCCGTGTGGCCTTTATGAAAGACGTAGCTCTGATCGGAATCGACACTTCAGGAGTATCCCTCCATAAGAGAGGGTATCGCCAGATGACTGTCAAGGCACCTATCACCGAGACGCTTGCCAGCGCTCTTTTGATGCTCACCCCCTGGAAAAAGGATCGTATTCTTGTCGATCCGTTCTGCGGAAGCGGCACCTTTCCTATTGAGGCGGCAATGATGGCAGCGGATATGGCGCCGGGACTGAACCGTCATTTTCTGGCCGAGAGCTGGGAGCATCTGATCCCGAAGGAATGCTGGGAGGATGCAAGAGAAGAAGCCAGAGAACGTGTAAATCTTGATATTGAAACCGATATCCAGGGCTTTGATATCGATGCAGCTGCCATCAAGGCAGCACGCGCCAACGCAAAAATGGCAGGAGTGGACAGACTGATCCATTTCCAGCAGCGCCCGGTCAGTGAACTCCGCCATTCCAAACCCTTTGGTTTTATCGTGACAAATCCGCCATATGGTGAGCGGATCGAAGAAAAATCCAATCTCCCTGCATTGTACCGTGAGATCGGTGAAAGCTATAAGGGGCTGGATCGCTGGTCCATGTATCTGATCACTGCCTATGACAAGGCAGAGAATGACATCGGCCGAAAGGCAGATAAAAACCGTAAGATCTATAACGGAATGATGAAAACCTACTATTACCAGTTTCTTGGACCACGTCCGCCGAAGAAAGGAAGTATTAAAGAATGAAAAAGATCATTTTTGCTACCGGAAATGAGGATAAAATGAAGGAGATCCGAAGGATACTTGCGGATCCTTCTCTGGAGATCCTTTCCCTGAAGGATGCCGGGATCCATGCGGATATTGATGAAAATGGAAAAAGCTTTGAAGAAAATGCCATGATCAAGGCAGAAGCAATCAGTAAAATGACTGGCGAGATCGTTCTGGCAGATGATTCCGGTCTGGAGATCGACTATCTGAACAAAGAGCCGGGAATCTATTCCGCACGCTATATGGGTGAGGATACTTCTTATCATATTAAAAACGCAAACCTGATCCAGCGTCTGGAAGGTGTACCTGATGAGAAACGTACTGCACGTTTTGTATGTGCTATTGCGGCAGTTTTCCCGGATGGCAGAAGAAAGACAGTCCGTGCTGCCATGGAAGGCCGCATCGGCTACGAGGAAAAAGGGGAGAATGGCTTTGGCTATGACCCGATCTTTTATCTTCCGGAATATGGCTGTACTTCCGCAGAGCTTTCCATGGAAGAAAAGAACAGGATCAGCCATCGTGGAAAAGCTCTTTGCCTTATAAAGGAAGAGCTTGTATGAAGGTGCTGATCGTAAGCGATACTCACGGAAGAGATGAAAACCTGGAGATCGCGATAAATCGGGAGGCTCCTTTTGACATGCTGGTACATTGCGGAGATGTGGAAGGCAGAGAATTTTATATCGAAGCCCTTGCAGAATGTCCCTGCAGTATTGTGTCCGGAAATAATGATTTTTTCTCGGATCTTCCGAGAGAAGATGTGATCGAGGTCGAGGAAAATAAGATTCTGGTAACTCACGGTCATTACTACGGTGTATCCATGGCCTTTGATCAGCTGGCAGAAGCTGCCCGCTCAAGGGGATGCAATGCGGCTTTTTTCGGACATATCCACGTACCGGTTGTTGAAAAGGAAGCAGGTGTGCTTCTGGTAAATCCCGGAAGTCTGGCTTATCCCAGACAACGGGGACGCCGTCCAAGCTATGCAGTAATGGAGACAGATGGAAAGGGCGAAATGCACGTAGAGATCCGTTACCTCTGATTCCGGCAGAAAAAACAAATAAACTGTCATAATTGATAAAATTTGTGCCAATATTCAGCATATATTAGTCAAAAACGATTGCGAAAGTCAGCTATGTGCTATATAATGAACAAGTAGCTGTTTTCTAGTAATATAGAGCATTCTTTAGGGTACTGACCATGAATGGGTCTCGTTCCTGAGAATGCAGCAGAGCGGAATGAGAAGGTCCGCTTTACATAAATGAAGGGGGAAAATACGCATGACTGCGGTTATTATAGGAAGTATCGGCTTTTTATGCTGCTTCCTGTATGATCATAACAGTATCCGACTGAAAAAAAGCTTTCTCCACCCGTTTTTTAGCATAGGATGTTTCCTGATCGCAGTGTCAACAGGTCTGGTGATCCGGAACTGCTGGCCGCGGCGGGGAAGTTCTTTTTTTATTTCTGCTGTTTTTCTGGCAGCAGCGCTCCTGTTTCTGGGACTGTTGATCTATACATTGTTTTTTGCGCTGCCCTTTGATGAGACATATGTCAAAGAAAATCATGAAAGGCTGGCTTATACAGAGGGTGTTTATGCACTCTGCCGACATCCTGGCGTTCTGTGGTTCGCCGGATTTTATTTTTGCCTGGCCGGATTTCTGGGATCCGGGAAGGCGCTGGGGGCTTTTGTGGTCCTTATCGTGTGGAACATATTGTACATTTTTTACCAGGACAGGATCGTGTTTCCGGAAACATTCAGTAATTACGGAGCGTATCAGCAGACAACTCCCTTTCTGATCCCAGACCGAAACAGTACAGCTGCCTGCATAAAAACATGGCGAAAAGGGGGGAAAAGGCGGTGAGTCTTGGCGAAAAGCTTCGAAAACAGCAGTATGATGCTATCTGGAAAGAATATTGCGGATTTCTTGATCTGACAATGCAGGATTACATGAAGATCCAGAATCGCCTGATGGAAGAGCAGATCCAGCTCTGGTCAGACTGTGAACTGGGCAAAAGCATTCTGAAGGGCAGGAGGCCATCCGGGATCGACGAGTTCCGTCGGCTGGTACCTCTTACCACTTATGAGGATTATGCCGACATGCTTTTGAAGAAGAGAAGCGAAACACTTCCGGGTAATCCGATCATCTGGATACAGACGACCTGGGAAGGCGGGCGCCATCCGATAAAAGTAGCACCATACACGAGAAGTATGCTGGATACCTACAGGAACAATGTAGTTGCCTGCCTCATATTGGCTACAAGCCACGAAAAGGGCAAATTTGATGTGGAGGAAACGGACAAGATCCTTTACGGACTGGCACCGCTGCCTTTTGCTACCGGTCTTTTTCCACTGGCGCTGAAAGAGGATATCGACATCCGTTTTCTTCCGGAAGTGGAAGATGCGGTAAATATGAGCTTTGGTGAGCGGAACAAAGAGGGATTCAAGATGGCCATGAAACAGGACGTGGAATTTTTCTTCGGACTTGGAAGTGTGGCCTATGCAGTAAGCCAGAGCCTCACTGGAAGCGTATCATCAGGAAAGAGCAAAACATCCTTTTCGGAACTTCTGCAGTATAAACCAAAGATGCTGAAAAGGATCCTGAATGCCAAAAAGATCTGTAAGAAGGAGAAACGGGAGCTTCTTCCGAAAGATCTTTTTCACCTGAAGGGATTTATGGTGGCAGGAACTGACAACCAGTGCTATAAGGATGATCTGGAGGAAATGTGGGGAGTTCGGCCCATGGAACTTTTTGCGGGAACGGAACCTTCCATTATAGGAACCGAGACCTGGACCAGGAACGGAATGTACTTTTTCCCGGATACCTGCTTTTATGAATTTATCACCGAAAAAGATATGCTCCATAATTATGAGGATCCCACGTTCACTCCTCCGACTTATCTTATGGATGAGGTTGTCCCCGGGGAGAAATATGAGCTTGTGATCACTGTGCTGAAAGGCGGAGCCTTTGCCAGGTATCGTGTGGGAGATATGTATCGGTGCGTGGGGCTTACCAACCAGGAGGACCGGACACAGATCCCAAGATTTGAGTACGTAGACCGGGTTCCATGGATCATTGATATTGCAGGGTTTACCAGAATTTCAGAGAATGGTATCAAAAGTGTGATCCAGCTGTCCGGGCAGCCGGTTACGGATTGGATCGCAGTGAAAGAATATAATGAGAAAAAACGCCCATATCTGCATCTTTATATAGAAGTAAAAAAAGAAGCGCTGATGTATCAGGCTATGAGTACGGATATTCTGAAAGAGCTTCTGACTACGTATTTCAAATATATTGATCAGGATTACCGGGATCTGAAGAAGATCCTGGGAATGGATCCCCTTGTGGTGACCATCCTGCGCTGTGGTACCTTTCATCTGTATGAGTCCAGAAACGGACGGAAACCACGGCATATGAGCACTCCTTATTATGAGGTGGCGGAACTTTTGAGACTGCAGGATGAGATTGGATCCGGGAATATGAGGAAGTAACTATGGAAAGCTATGTATCATTTTCAATCATTTCAGTTTTTTTCTATACATTTATGATACTGACTCTTCTGGCTGGTAAGCGCAGCCGGATCATCAACAGTTTCATGTGTGTGCTGGGAGGAATGCTCTGCTGGACGCTGGGCTCTTTTCTGATGCGTATGGAGGCAGGACCCTCTTACATCCTGTGGTATTATGTGTCTCTGGCCGGAATCCTGTTTCTGCCATATTTTTACTATGTGTTCATCAGTGAATTCATGGGAGTGCGTATGGGCAGAAAAAGCAAGATCCCATTGTTTTTGATGATGCTGCTTTTTGCGATCAATATCCCGGGCGGGATCATCCTGCGCTGGCCGGATCTGATCCGTAAAAACGGTGGTGCGCATTTTGTTTATAAGATCACACCCTGGTTCCTTCTGTTCTTTGTGGTGGCAGGGATCACCATTATCCAGATCTTTATCACCATGTACCGCGGATGCCGGAGACATCCCGGATACCGCAAACAGATCGAACCGATCCTTGTGGGGATACTGATCATTTTTGTGGGAAACCTTGCGCTGGCAGTGCCGGCATTTTCCGGATTCCCCATCGATATTGTCAGCGGCCTGATCAATGCTGTCCTGATGCTTTATGCACTGACCAGAAGACGGCTGTTCCAGATGCGCCGTCTTGCGTCAGATGGGGTTTGCTTTGGTGTGGGCGTGGTCCTGACGGTAGTACTGTTTATCAATCTTTCACCGTACCTGATGAGCTATATCCGAATGCTGCTCCCTGCAGCCAGTGAGTATCATGTGCTGATCTTTTCTTTTGTTTTTCTCATATCTGCATGGCTGGTCACCGTGCTGTGGAAATGTCTGATGAACAATGTTTTTATCAAAAAAGAGATCCAGCAGTCTCAGGAGCTGAAAGATTTCAGCCAGTCGGTTTCCAGGACACTCCGGGTAGGAGAGATCCTGCGCAATACGGTAAATGTGCTGAAGGAAACTACCAATGCAGGACGGATCTATATTTGTCTGAAGGACAAAAAATCAGGGGAATATCAGGCAGTTTACAGTGACCGTCCATTAAATGATCTGGCCTTTTCACTGAAAGCAGATAATCCGGTGGTCACCTGGCTTACCAGAAATGAGGACTGTGTGGTGATCCGGGATTTTCGTTCCTCCACAGCCTACAAATCCATGTGGGAGTCGGAAAAACATATGTTTTCGGAGCTGGGTATTGAATACTGTGCTGGTCTTCGCCAGAATGATGATCTGGCCGGGATCATTGCGATTTCCGGTGACGGACACAGAAATCTGAACCATAATGATCTGGCCATGCTGTCTTCGGTCAGTTCGGTAGCTTCCATTGCCATCAAAAATGCCAGACTTTATGAGGCGGCATGGACAGAGGCAAGGACCGATGAACTGACAGGCCTTCTGAACCGGAAATATTTTTATGAGATCCTGGATGAGGAATACGAAAAAAATAAAGATGGTTCGCTTGCACTGATCCTGTTCAATATCGATGATTTCAAGTTGTACAATCAGCTGTACGGAAATCAGCAGGGAGATGTTGCACTCCGAAAGGTGGCAGATATCATCCAGGCAAGTGTGGGAGAACGGGGATATGTGGCACGGCATAGTGCCAAGGAATTTGCGGTCCTGATGCCAAATTACGATATTTTTTCCGCCAGAAATCTGGCAGAATCCATACAGAAGCAGATCCTGCATATGCGCAACGATTCTGCAGACTACAAGCTGAAGATCCTTACGGTAAGCGTGGGGATCAGTGCGGCGCCTTATGCGGCACGCTCAGCAAAGGAGCTCCTGGATAATGCGGACCTGGCAGTATATCATGTAAAGCGCAGCGGTAAAAACGGCATCGAGATTTTTGACACCATGCTGAAGGAAAGCCTGGATGAAGAAAATGCGGGTAAGAAATCCGATCATGAACATATTTATCAGTCCTATGAATCCACGATCTATGCGTTGACTGCAGCCATTGATACCAAAGATCATTATACCTTCGGACATTCCAACAATGTGGCTTATTACGCAACAAGTCTTGCGAAGGCGCTGAACTATACAACGGAAATGGTGGAGATCATCCGTCAGGCGGCGCTTCTTCATGATGTTGGAAAGATCGGGATCCCGGAGCATATCCTGAACAAGGAAGGCAAGCTTACGGATGAAGAGTATGAGATCATGAAAGGTCATGTGGAGGCGTCCATCGGGATCATCCGTCACCTTCCGTCGCTGGATTATGTTATCCCTGCGGTTATCGGTCATCACGAACGTTATGACGGAAACGGCTATCCAAGGAGGATCGCGGGAGAAGATATCCCGGCATCTGCAAGGATCCTCTGCATCGCAGATTCCTTTGATGCCATGACATCCAAACGTTGTTATAAGGAACTGATGCCAGTGGAAAAAGCTCTTCGGATCATAAGAGAAGAGGAAGGAAAACAGTTCGATCCGGATATGGCGGAGGTATTTATCCACATATTTCGGGAAGGAAAGATCCATCTGGCAGAACCGGCGGAGCTGAAACGGGAAGAAAAAGCATAAAGAATATTAAGATTACGGGTCTGACAAGCTATGTCAGACCCGTTTTTGTGAAGAATATGAAGAAAGCTTTATTTATCATCTCCAGTAAGGCGAAGTACATCCCGGATCTCATCCACATTCATATCCAGGATCACGGCAAGCTCATCAATGGTGAATTTGGTGGCGTCATCATCGTCTGTGAGTTCTTTAACCGCAGCCTCCAGGTTTTCTACCTTGGATACCAGATAGTCGTCACGGAATTTCTGTTGTGTCTGTTCCTCAATGGCATGAAGGATCCCACTGCGGATACGACCACGCATCCAGGTGTCGTTTTTCTCCTGTGGGGCAGTTTCTTTGAGAGACGCCAGAAGGGCCAGATTTGCCTCCTGAATGAGATCGGCCAGGTGGATTTCCTCACAGTTCAGTTCAGCGGCCATCTGGGCTGCCTGAGCCATGTAGAACTGTGTCAGTGCACCTTCGGCAGCAGTGTCACCCTTTGCAAAGGCATGAAAGAGGGACGCAAGATCATCCGGATCAAGTCCTTCCGGGGAAAAGCTTTCCATATAGTCACTGAGATAAGCCTGTTCTTCGGCAGTAAGAGCAGCACGGGTACCCGGAAGCTCGTCCTTGTCGCTGGATTCGGATGAAACAGCATCTGCTCTGGCAGCGCCGGCAGCTTCATCGGCGCCTTCGATGGTGATCCCCTTTAATTTGAGATACTGCAGGATCTTTACAAGCTGTGAAGTGCTCAGATCCGATTCATCGAAATGATCACGGATCTGCTGCTGGGAGAGCTGCTTATTGTTTTCCTCAGCGATGGCACAGATGTCATTAAGCTTCTGCTGAAATAATTTTATATCCATGTAAAAACATCTCCTTATTATTTGCTTTTTTTCTTGACTTTAATTATGGTTTCATGATACCATAAGCCAGTCGCAAATGACAAGAAAACCTTTAAATAGGCGGAAAAAACGTGAAAAAAAGTTTTTTTAAAAAAATTCAAAAAAGGTGTTGACATTTGTAGATTGCTATAATATAATATCACTTGTCGTCAGGCAGGAAACGAAAACGAAACACAAACGAAGACGACAACAACTTAATAAAAACCATAAGTAAATGGTACATCGGGGTGTGGCTCAGCTTGGCTAGAGCGCCTGGTTTGGGACCAGGAGGCCGCAGGTTCGAATCCTGTCACCCCGACTGCTGTAAACTTATTACCGCAAGCATGCGGGTGTAGTTCAATGGTAGAACACCAGCCTTCCAAGCTGGATACGTGGGTTCGATTCCCATCACCCGCTTCTCTGAGAAGAGAGCATGTGTCTGTAGCTCAGCTGGATAGAGCAACGGCCTTCTAAGCCGTGGGTCGGGGGTTCGAATCCCTTCAGGCACGTTGTGGTGGGTATAGCGCAGTTGGTTAGCGCGCCAGATTGTGGCTCTGGAGGCCCAGGGTTCGAATCCCTGTATCCACCCTTCGCCCATTGGGCTATCGCCAAGCGGTAAGGCACAGCACTTTGACTGCTGCATTCGCTGGTTCGAATCCAGCTAGCCCAGTCCTTTTTTATGGGGTATTAGCTCAGTCGGTAGAGCACTTGACTTTTAATCAAGTTGTCCGGGGTTCGAATCCCCGATGCCTCATTAGCGGAAAGCATTTGCTTTCCGTTATTTTTTTATCATCAGACAGGATGAAAATATAATTGAATATGCGGATATGGCGGAATTGGCAGACGCGCTGGTTTTAGGTACCAGTGGGCAACCGTGCAGGTTCAAGTCCTGTTATCCGCAGTGCTTAAGAGGCTTTCTATAAATCTGATTTATGGAAAGTCTTTTAATTTTTAGAATTATATTCACAGAAAAATGCCACATATGCATAATGATATGTGGCATTTTGACTCTATCGAATTTCTTAAATGACGTTACAGTTTCTCCCCTTCATTCACTTCCTCAATAAACACCTTCCCTTCCGCCTGCTGTTCCACAAAATGAAATCGAAGTACAGCCTGAGGCCAGTTGAGTGTGATGATGGCTTTTTTGTCCCGTGTCTTTCCTGCGGCCTGGATCTGATCTACAAGGTCTGCGAGGACTTCACGGGTGAGATATCCGCCTCGCCAGTGGAAGGTGAATTCGCGGCCTTTTTTTGCGGCCTGGAGGGCACGTTTGTATACGTCTTCCAATTTGGTGAAGGATAGCTTTTTCTCACGGTAATAAAAGTGGTTTCCATCCGGGCAGGGAGGTGCCGGAGCGATCAGTGGTTCATGGTCACGGAAGATGTTTTTGTCATCCAGATTAAAATAATCGTAACGGATACTGGTTAAGCCGTCTTCGTTTTTGCCCAGAGTATTATCGAAGGTGGCATCCAGATGATAGTACTGTCCGTTGATCCGGACGATGTTCCAGGTATGACGGTATTTGATCCCTTTTTCCGGATTGTTCCCGCAGATGGCGATAATACACCATACACCAAGGGCATCACAGAGGACCTTTACGGATTTGGCGATTCCCTCGCAGACACCGACACCATGGCCCAGAGGCCCGATGATCTCGTGGGAATATGGCTTTTTCAGTTTGTCGTAGCGGATATTTTCGCAGATGAAGTCATGGACATATTTTTCCTTATCCCACTCGGAAAACTTCATGGCGGTGCGCACAAGCTTGTCTACGCGGGCTCCCAGGGCTTTCTGATGCTCCCGGATTTTATTTTTGTCGAAGATATATTCAGGAATCAGTATCAGATTTGGCGAGTCCTTGTAATAACGGTATTTAAACCCCACAGCCCAGAAAATCTCCGGGTGATCCAGACGAAGCTGGAAAAATACATCATAGAGCCAGTTTCCATCGGTGGTTGGTACCTGCGGGATCAGGAACTCGTCGGAAAGCTCCATAAGCCCGTGAAGCATTGCACGGTACACGTTTTGTTTATCTTTCGACATTTTGCCGTAGTAATATTCTTTAGTTTGTTTCATATATAAAAATACGGAGACTCCTTTCCGGAAAAATAGATTTCAATCAAAGATTATAGCATAAAAAAACATGCAGGACTATCAGAAAAGATACACCCTGCATGTTTTTTGTATTGAATATTTTAAATCGAAAATAACTGTGAGCCTGGATTAGCCGTTATACAGCTGATAATACCGGCCCTTCTGTGCAAGCAGCTCCTCGTGGGAACCACGCTCGATGATGTGTCCTTGCTCCAGGACCATGATGCAGTCACTGTTGCGTACTGTGGAAAGTCTGTGGGCGATCACAAAGGTCGTCCTGCCTTCCATCAGCTTATCCATACCATCCTGTACAAGCTTTTCGGTACGGGTATCAATGGAGCTGGTGGCCTCGTCCAGGATCAGGACGGGTGGGTCTGCAACGGCTGCACGGGCAATGGAGAGAAGCTGTCGCTGGCCCTGACTTAAGTTTGCACCGTTTCCGCGGAGAAGGGTATTATAACCCTGCGGAAGCCTGCGGATGAAACCGTCGGCGTTGGCAAGCTTTGCTGCTGCGATAACCTCCTCATCTGTGGCATCCAGCTTTCCGTAGCGGATATTTTCCATAACGGTTGCTGTGAACAGGTTGGTATCCTGAAGAACGATGCCCATGGAACGTCTGAGATCATCTTTTTTGATCTTGGTGATGTTGATGCCGTCATAACGGATCTTACCCTTCTGAATGTCGTAAAAACGGTTCAGAAGATTAGTGATGGTGGTTTTTCCGGCGCCGGTAGAGCCTACAAAAGCGATCTTCTGGCCTGGCTGTGCATACATGTTGATGTCATGGAGAACGATCTTGTTGGAATTATAACCAAAGTCTACATCCTCCAGGACCATATCACCCTTCAGCTCGATATAATCAGTGGTACCCTCAGCTTTGTGGAAATGCTTCCATGCCCAGCGGCCGGTACGTTTGTCGGATTCGGTAAGAACACCGTTTTCCTCTTTTGCATTGACGAGAGTAACGTAGCCTTCATCCACTTCCGGTTTTTCATCCAGAAGATCAAAGATACGTTTTGCACCTGCAAGAGCCATAACAATACTGTTGAACTGCTGGCTGACCTGGTTGATAGGCATGTTGAAGCTCTTATTGAAGGTCAGGAAGCTGGCAAGCCCGCCAAGTGTGAAGCTGCCGATGCCGTTGATAGCAAGGATACCGCCCACCATGGCGCAGATCACATAGCTGACATTTCCAAGCTGTGCGACCACAGGCATCAGGATGTTGGCAAAACGGTTTGCATTGTCTGCGCTGGTGAAAAGCTGATCGTTCAGTTCATCGAATTTCCGGATGCTTTCGTCCTCATGGCAGAAGACCTTGACAACCTTCTGACCCTCCATCATCTCTTCGATATAACCATTGACAATACCAAGGTTGGTCTGCTGCTCCAGGAAATATTTTCCGCTTAAGCCTGCAAGCTTCCGGCTGGCAGTCATCATAATGGCAACCATAAGCAGGGTAACTACAGTAAGCGGAACATTCAGGATCAGCATACTTACAAGAACACTGACGATGGTGATCACACTGGAAAGCAGCTGCGGAAAGCTCTGGCTGATCATCTGGCGCAGGGTATCAATGTCGTTGGTGTAGATGGACATGATATCGCCGTGTGCGTGAGTATCAAAATATTTGATGGGAAGCGTTTCCATCGTTGCAAACATATCGTTTCGGAGGTTACGTAAGGTTCCCTGGGAAACATTGATCATGATACGGTTATAAGTATAGGTGGCAATAACACCAATGGCGTAAAAGCATGCCACACGTGCGATGGCTACAGCCAGAGGCCCGAAATCCGGTGTATCTGCTGAGAGAAGCGGTGTGATATACTGGTCGATCAGGGTTTTCATGAACATGGTTCCCTGTACATTGGCAAGAACACTGACAAAAATGCAGATCACCACGATCACGATATGGATACTGTAGTTTTTAAAGATATAACGGGCAAGGCGTCCCAGAAGCTTTCCCGGCTGCTCCGGTGTTCCCATACCCCTTGGGCCAGGACCGCCCGGGCCTTTCATGTTCTGTTTTTTCAAGCCGGCTCACCTCCCTCGTCAAAATCACCGGCGCCGCCGGTCTGTGAATGAAATACTTCCTGATAAATGGCGTTGGTCTTAAGAAGCTCCTCGTGGGTACCAAAACCGTTGATCTCACCGTTATCCATAACGATGATCCGGTCCGCGTTCTGGATGCTGGAAACACGCTGTGCGATGATTAGCTTGGTGGTATCCGGGATCTCCTCGGCAAAGGCACGGCGGATCCTTGCATCTGTGGCAGTATCTACCGCACTGGTGGAGTCATCCAGGATCAGTATCTTCGGCTTCTTCAGAAGAGCGCGGGCAATACAGAGACGCTGCTTCTGGCCTCCGGAAACATTGGAGCCGCCCTGTTCAATGAAGGTATTGTATTTGTCCGGCATTTTTTCGATGAAATCATCGGCACAGGCAAGCTGGCATGCGCGGCGGCATTCCTCCTCAGTGGCATTTTTGTCACCCCAGCGGAGGTTTTCCAGAATGGTTCCTGAGAAGAGTACATTCTTCTGAAGAACAACGGAAACCTGATTTCTGAGAGATTCCAGATGGTATTTACGGACATCGATGCCTCCTACGGAAACAGAACCATCCGTTACGTCATAAAGACGGCTGATCAGGTTGACAAGGCTGGATTTTGCACTTCCGGTACCGCCGATGATCCCTATGGTCTCGCCGGAGCGGATCGAGAGATTGATATCCTTCAGAACGGGTTCCTGACTGTCTTTCTTATAGCTGAAATTTACATGATCGAAGACGATACTTCCGTCTGGGACATCTGTTACCGGATCCTCCGGATCTGTGATGTCAGCAGTATCATTGATGACTTCCGTAACACGCTCTGCGTTGGCAATACTCATTGTTACCATAACAAAAACCATGGAAAGCATCATAAGGCTCATGAGAATGTTCATGCAGTAGGTGAGAAGGCTCATAAGCTCACCGGTAGTAAGGGAGCTGCCTACGATCATTTTGGCGCCGAGCCAGCTGATCCCCAAGATACAGGCATAAACGGTAAACTGCATCAGGGGCATATTCATGACAACGATCTTCTCAGCACTTAAGAACATTTCGTATACTTTGTTGCAGGCTTTCTGGAATTTGCTGATCTCGTAGTCTTCGCGGACATAGGCCTTGACCACACGCACAGCGCCGATGTTTTCCTGGACACTTGCGTTCAGGTCGTCATATTTACGGAATACGGCCTGAAAATATACCGTTGCTTTTCTCATGATAAAGATCAGACAGCCTCCCAGGAAGATAACAGCGACAAGGTAGATGCTTGCAAGCTTTGCATTGATAAGAAATGCCATGACCATGGCACAGATCAGACTGGCCGGTGCACGGGTACACATACGAAGGATCATCTGATAGGCGTTCTGCAGGTTGGTCACATCAGTGGTAAGACGGGTGATCAGGCCGGCAGTGCTGTATTTGTCGATGTTGGAAAAAGAAAAGGTCTGGATGTTGGTGTACATGGCTTTTCGGAGGTTTCTGGCAAAGCCTGTGGAGGCCAGTGCTCCGTATTTTCCTCCCATGACGCCGGACCAGAGTCCGCACAGGGCAAGAGCTACCATAACTGCACCCATCCGATAGATATGGCCGATATTTCCGGCTTCCACACCCTTATCAATGATGGAAGCCATGGCCAGGGGGATCAGAGTCTCAAAGAGAACTTCCAGGATCATGAAAAAAGGCGTGAGAAACGATGCCTTTTTAAACTCCCTGACCTGGGCCAGAAGGGTTTTGAGCATAAAAAATCTCCTTTCTTTACTGTTCAAAAGACAGCACTACTGGAAAGAATTCCGGGCTGCTATAGAACAGATATATTGTTCAGCTACTATTATCGGGGAAATTATTTTTAATGTCAAGATAAACATGTGCGAAATGCTTGACACAACATCCTTTAAGCGGTATATTAAAAGTCAATATTCGCCTGTAGAACAGGGAAGGAATGGGATTCAGATCCCTTTAGAGGGTCTATATAGAGTTAAATTTTTGCAGGGAGGATTTTATATGGAAATCAGACAGTCAGCGGAGGATTATCTTGAGTCAATTCTGGTTTTATCCAAAAAAGGCGGAGGAGTTCGTTCTATTGATATTGCGACCAGACTTGGTGTTTCCAAGCCAAGCGTCAGTCACGCAATGAAGCTTCTTCGTGAGGATGGTTATATTGCCATGGACCGTTACGGTACCGTGACACTTCTGGAGAAGGGGGCGGAGATCGCCAATCAGATTTATGAGCGTCACATTGTTCTTGCCAGGATGCTGGAGGGACTTGGGGTTCCGGCAGAGATCGCAATGGAGGATGCCTGCAAGATGGAGCACGACATCAGTCAGGAGAGCTTTGAGAAGATCAAGGCACATTATAATAATTTCATTAAGAAAGAAGAAGCAGCAGAATAAGAAACATGCAGACAGGCAGCCGGAAGGTAAAATACCAAACCGGCTGCCTGTTTTTTATTTATTTTCTTTTTCTGGCAGCTGTGCCAGGATGATGGCTGCAAACATGATGACACATCCAAGAAGCTCTTTTATGGAAAGCTTTTGATCCAGGAGCACCCAGCCTGCAAGCACGGAGATGCAGGATTCAAGAGAAAGGATCAGAGAAGCAACGGTGGGATTCACATTTTTCTGGCCTACGACCTGCAGGGTGTAGGCAACACCGCAGGACATCACACCGGCATACAGGATCGGCAGCCAGGCAGTGAGAATGGAAGAAATCTGCGGATGTTCCAGAATAAGTGCCGGGATCATGGACAGGATCCCGCAGACAAGAAACTGGATACAGGAAAGCTTTACACCGTCTGCCTTCGGGGAAAAATAGTCAATCACCAGAATGTGCAGGGAAAAGAGAAAAGCACATACCAGCACCAGAATATCTCCGAGGCCAATGGAAAATCCGTCTGTGATGCAGAGAAGATAAAGTCCGACCAGTGCCATGACAACGGCTGCCCATATAAAGGGACTGCATTTCTTTTTCAGGAAAATTCCGATGATCGGGACGATGACAATGTAACAGGCGGTGATGAAGCCGGCTTTTCCTACTGTTGTGTACTGGATACCAAACTGCTGGAAGCTGCTGGCAGCAAAAAGAGCAAATCCGCAGGCAATGCCGCCCAGCCACAGGTCACGGCTGTTATATGGCGTGTGGGATACAGCTTTTTCTGAAGGTGCTGATGAGGATTCCGGTATTGCGGAGTCTGTGGCAGCAGAGGATTTATTTCCGGAACGGTTCAGGATAAAGAGCACCGGAACCAGGACAGCGGCGCCGATCAGGGAACGGACGCCGTTGAAGGTGAAGGGGCCAACATATTCCATGCCCACACTCTGGGCAACAAAGGCGATTCCCCAGATCGTTGCGGCCAGAAGCAGACAGAGAGAATTTTTCAGAGGCATTTTCTGTGAGTTCATGATAAAAAATCCTTTCGTTTATTAGGTATTATGTGATCAAAGCAGTATATAACAAAAGACCCCGGGGAACTTATATAGCTTCCCGGGGCATTCTTATGATCTGTCGGAACAATGTCCAACAAAATTAGTTCTGATTCTGGTTATTCTTAACTTCTGCAAGCTTCATGGCACGAACCTTCAGCGGCAGACCGAACAGAGTGATGAATCCGTCTGCATCATGATGATCATACATATCACCGGTTGTGAAGGAAGCAAGAGACTCATTGTAAAGGCTGTACGGAGAGGTTGTACCATTCTTGATGATGTTTCCTTTGTAAAGCTTGAATTTAACCTCACCGGTAACATATTTCTGAGTGGACTCAACAAATGCCTGGATAGCCTCACGGAGAGGTGTGTACCATTTTCCTTCGTAAACAACCTGTGCAAACTGGCTGCCAAGCTTTTTCTTGGCTTCCATTGTCTCACGGTCAAGGATCAGCTCCTCAAGCTGGTCATGTGCTGCCATCAGGATCGTTCCGCCAGGAGTTTCATAAACGCCACGGGATTTCATACCAACAACACGGTTCTCAACAATATCAACGATACCGATGCCGTTCTCACCGCCAAGCTTGTTCAGCTCTGTGATGATCTCGGAAACCTTCATTGCTTTTCCGTTGAGTGTTTTCGGAACACCCTGCTCGAATGTCATGGTGATCTCGGTTTCTTTATCCGGAGCCTTCTCCGGTGTTACACTTAATACAAGCATGTCATCATAGTTCGGAGCCTGGGATGGATCCTCAAGCTCAAGTCCCTCATGGCTGATGTGCCAGAGGTTTCTGTCACGGCTGTAGCTGTGGCTTGCATCAAATGGAAGAGTGATGCCATGAGCCTTACAGAACTCGATCTCATCTTCACGGGACTGCATGGTCCACAGATCGGTCATACGCCATGGAGCAATGATCTTGATGTCCGGAGCGAGAGCCTTGATGCCAAGCTCGAAACGGATCTGGTCATTTCCTTTACCGGTAGCACCGTGGCAGATAGCAACGGCACCCTCTTTACGTGCGATCTCAACCAGCTTCTTGGCAATGACCGGACGAGCCATGGAAGTTCCGAGAAGATAGGAATGCTCGTATACAGCACCAGCCTCTACACACGGCATGATGAAGTCATCGCAGAACTCATCGACGATATCCTCGATATATAATTTGGAAGCACCGGACATTTTTGCTCTCTCTTCAAGACCGTCCAGCTCGTTTCCCTGTCCGCAGTTTACACAGCAGCAAACAACGTCATAATCAAAGGTTTCTTTCAGCCACGGGATCAGGGCTGTGGTATCAAGACCACCGGAATACGCTAAAACAACTTTTTCTTTCATAATATATGTCCTCCTGGGATTTTTTTGATTTTGTATCGCTCCGGACATTTCCGGGACGGTGAATTTTTTTACGTTATCTGGAAAAAAATTATGCTGTTTTATAACTTTACCAGAGTGAATAAATATTCATGTACAACAAAACAAAATTTTCGGCTGTCCTGTCGACATGGCTTAATATACACCAGATTTTATAAATATGCAAGAGATAATTTGAAAAATATGAAAAAAAATTTGCATAAAAATACATCTAAAAGTAGGCGGTATTATAAGAAAATACAGGAAAAACAGAAAAGACCGTGAAAAATCAAAGAAAATGACTATTGCATAATATGCAGAGAAGATGTATAATCTATCCATTGATAAGATGGACATACGAGCTGGCAGTACAGACTGGTTTAAGATGTCCGTCTGACCTGTGCAGAAGGTTCAGATATCAGAAGACATAAAAAAGAGGCATAAATAAGAATAGCAAGCGCTTCTGCAGTGTGTATTAAGCCGTAGGAAAACGGCAGAGGAGGAATGTGAAAGATGATTAAAGCAGGAATTATCGGTGCGACAGGATACGCAGGAAATGAGATCGTAAGACTTCTTCTTGGACACAAGGACGTTGAGATCAAATGGTTCGGCTCCCGAAGCTACATAGATCAGCAGTATGCAGATATTTATCAGAATTTTTTCAGGCTGGTGGATGCCAAATGTATGGATGACAACATGGCTGCACTTGCAGATGAGGTGGATGTGATCTTTACAGCAACACCACAGGGCCTTTGTGCATCCCTTATTAATGAAGAAATCCTTTCCAAATGTAAGGTGATCGACTTAAGCGCAGATTTCCGTATTAAAGATGTGAAAAAATATGAGAAGTGGTACGGAATCGAGCATAAGGCTCCGCAGTTTATCGAGGAAGCTGTTTATGGCCTCTGCGAGATTAACCGTGAGGATATTAAGAATGCAAGGCTGATCGCCAACCCGGGATGCTATCCGACATGCTCCACACTGTCTATTTATCCGCTGTTAAAGGAAGGCCTCATTGATCCGAATACCATTATCATTGATGCCAAGTCCGGAACCTCCGGAGCAGGAAGAGGAGCCAAGGTTCCGAATCTCTACTGTGAGGTAAACGAGAGCATCAAAGCTTACGGTGTTGCCACACACAGACATACACCGGAAATCGAGGATCAGCTTGGATATGCATGCGGACAGGAAGTGATGATCAACTTTACCCCGCATCTTGTTCCGATGAACCGTGGAATCCTGGTAACAGCATATGCCTCCCTGACCAAGGATGTTACCTATGAGGAAGTAAAAGCAGCCTATGACAAATATTATAAAGACGAGTTCTTTGTACGTGTCCTGAACAAGGATGTATGCCCGCAGACAAGAAATGTAGAAGGCAGCAATTTTGTGGACGTGAACTTCAAGATCGATCCGAGAACAAAGAGAGTCATCATGATGGGCGCTATCGACAACCTGGTAAAGGGTGCAGCAGGACAGGCTGTTCAGAACATGAACCTGATGTTTGGATTTGACGAGAACGAAGGACTGAAACAGATTCCGATGTGTCCGTAAAACAGGCAGATCACAAATAAAATATGGGGGATGCCGAAGGACTTTAAACGAATGAACTGCGATATTCGATCCGGCATCACCATTGAGAGGAGATATATAATATGAAGATCATCGACGGCGGCGTTACA
This sequence comes from Blautia sp. SF-50, assembly GCF_900101315.1. Classification (NCBI taxonomy): domain Bacteria; kingdom Bacillati; phylum Bacillota; class Clostridia; order Lachnospirales; family Lachnospiraceae; genus Blautia; species Blautia sp. SF-50. The sequence continues at coordinate 102,112 of NZ_FMUW01000007.1, read as the reverse complement.
GCCGCAAAAGGTTTTAAGGCAGCGTCAACTGCAGCAGAGATCAAATATAAAGGCCGTACCGATATGGCCATGGTATTCAGTGAGGTTCCCTGTGTGGCTGCAGGAACCTTCACGACCAATGTGGTAAAAGCAGCTCCTGTAAGATGGGATCAGGACATTGTATACAACCACCCGGGTGCAAGAGCTGTGATCTGCAACAGCGGAATCGCCAACGCATGTACCGGTGAGGAAGGATTCGGCTATTGCAGGGAAACCGCCAAGGCAGCATCCGAAAGCCTTGGGATCCCGGAAGACAGCGTACTGGTAGCATCCACAGGTGTCATCGGAATGCAGCTTCCGATCGACCGTATCGCAAACGGAGTAAAAGCCATGGCACCGAAGCTTGAGGGAAGCCGCGAGGCAGGCCTTGAGGCAGCAAAAGCCATCATGACAACAGATACCGAGAAGAAAGAGGCAGCGGTAGAGATCGAGATCGGTGGAAAAACCGTAACGGTAGGCGGTATGTGCAAGGGCTCCGGAATGATCCACCCCAACATGTGCACAATGCTTGGATTTATCACCAGTGATGTGGATATCTCAAAGGAACTTCTTCAGGAAGCACTCAGCGAGGATATCAAGGACACCTACAACATGGTATCCGTTGATGGAGATACCTCCACAAACGACACTGTCCTCCTCCTTGCAAACGGCCAGGCCGGTAATCCGAAGATCACAGAGAAAAACGCAGATTATGAAGAGTTCAAAAAAGCTCTTAACTACGTAAACACAACCCTCGCCAAAAAGATCGCAGGTGACGGAGAAGGCGCAACTGCACTCTTCGAGGTCAAGGTCATCGGCGCAGCCACCAAGGCAGAAGCCGTAACCTTAAGTAAATCCGTAGTAACCTCTTCCTTAACAAAGGCAGCCATTTACGGCCATGATGCAAACTGGGGAAGAATCCTCTGCGCCCTCGGCTACTCCGGCGTCCAGTTCGATCCGGAAAAGGTAGATCTCTACTTTGAGAGCAAAGCAGGAAAGATCAAGATCATTGAAAATGGAGTTTCTACAGGCTACAGCGAAGAGGAAGCAACTAAGATCCTCTCAGAAGAGGCAGTGACAGCCATCGCGGATATGAAGATGGGAGATGCATCCGCAACTGCGTGGGGATGCGACCTCACCTATGATTACATAAAGATCAATGCGGATTATCGTTCTTGATGTAAGAGCTTTGTAGAATGTTTTTTATGGTGGATTTTAGTTGTAGTTTTGTTTCAGTTTGTAAGCTGAGAAAACCCTTAGGGGGAGCGAGCTCAAAGTTGCGAAGCCCGCACGCTCCCCCTAAGAACCCCCTCCGTTGGGCACGCTTGGCTGTGGCATGTAGAACTTCAGTCGCCGAAGGCAGACTGACGAGCTGTTCGCCTTCGGCGAAAGCGCGTCGGAAGCGGCTGTCTGCGACAGCCTGTCCGCAGCAGGCGCTTTGCCCGCAACGCGGGCAACAGCCCGTTCCCCGTGGCCGGAGGGGAGGAGCGCGAGGAGGGGAAACGGCCTTCGGAACTCCGAGTGCCTCCCCTCCTCGCAAATCCACAGCTGTCAGCTGAGACAAAATTATAATAAAAAAGAAATCCCTCCAACATACAACAACAAAACCTTTTTCAATCCATATCATTTTTCAAAAAAAGGAGACACCCACATGGTAAATCAGAAATATCTTGACAAAGCAGAGGTTCTCATAGAAGCCCTGCCATACATCCAGCGGTTCAACCGCAAGATCGTAGTCATCAAATACGGCGGAAGCGCCATGCTTGATGAAGAATTAAAGCGTAACGTCATCAAGGACGCAGTCCTTCTGAAATTAGTCGGTTTCAAACCAATCATTGTTCACGGCGGCGGCAAGGAAATCAGCCGCTGGGTCGGTAAAGTCGGCATGGAGCCGCATTTTGTAAACGGTCTCCGTGTAACGGACAAAGACACTATGGAGATCGCAGAGATGGTTCTTGCAAAAGTAAACAAGGAGCTTGTTACTCTGGTAGAATCTCTCGGCGTACAGGCTGTAGGTGTCAGCGGTAAGGATGGCGGCCTTCTCCAGTGCAAAAAGAAGCTTTCCAAAGGCGAAGACATCGGCTACGTAGGTGAGGTTACAAAGGTTAATCCGAAGATTCTTCATGACCTTCTGGAAAGAGATTTCCTTCCGATCGTATTCCCGATCGGCTTTGATGAAAATTTTGATTCCTACAATATCAATGCGGACGATGCAGCCTGCGCCATTGCAGAGGCAGTTGAGGCAGAGAAGCTTGCCTTCCTGTCCGATATTGAGGGCGTTTACAGGGATGCAGATGATCCCTCCACTCTGATCTCCGAGCTTCGTGTAGATGAGGCTGAGAATCTGATCTCAGATGGTACTGTGGGCGGCGGTATGATCCCGAAGCTGAAAAACTGTATCGACGCTATCGAGCATGGTGTAAACAGAGTCCATATCCTGGATGGAAGGATCCCGCACAGCTTACTGCTTGAGATCTTTACAAACAAAGGTATTGGTACTGCAATTCTAAAAGATGATGGGGAGAAATATTACAATGAGCATGAATGAACAGATGGAAGAATCTGAAGCCAGTATTCTTCATACATATAACCGTTTTCCAGTAGTTTTTGAAAAAGGCGATGGCTGTTACCTCTATGATTCCGAAGGAAAGGAATATCTGGATTTTGCGGCAGGTATCGCAGTAAATGCCCTGGGCTATCATTATCCGGGCTATGACGAAGCACTGAAATCCCAGATCGACAAGCTGATGCATATTTCCAACCTGTACTACAATGAGCCGATCATTGATGCAGGAGCCAGACTTGTACAGGCAAGTCATATGGAAAAGGCTTTCTTCACAAACAGTGGTACAGAGGCCATTGAGGGTGCTCTGAAGGCTGCCAAGAAATATGCCTACGAAAGAGATGGCCATGCAGACCATGAGATCATTGCCATGAACCATTCCTTCCACGGTCGCAGCATCGGCGCTCTTTCCGTGACAGGCAATGCACATTACAGAGAGCCCTTTGAGCCTCTGATGGGTGGGGTGAAATTTGCAGATTTCAATGATCTTGAGAGTGTAAAGGCTCAGATCACAGATAAGACCTGTGCCATCATCACCGAGACCGTACAGGGAGAAGGAGGTATTTATCCGGCTACAAAAGAGTTCCTGGAAGGCTTACGTAAGCTTTGTGATGAGAAGGATATCATCCTGATCCTGGACGAGATCCAGTGCGGCATGGGACGTACCGGACATTATTTTGCATGGCAGGCATATGGAGTACAGCCGGATATCATGACCTGTGCCAAAGCCCTTGGCTGTGGAGTTCCGGTAGGTGCTTTTGTGCTGAACAAAAAAGCAGCTGCAGCTTCCCTGAAGCCAGGCGACCACGGAACCACTTACGGTGGAAATCCCTTCGTATGTGCAGCAGTCAGCAAGGTATTTGACATTTTTGAAAAAGATCAGATCCTTTCCCATGTGCAGGGACTTACTCCGTATTTTGAGGAGAAGCTGGACGAACTGGTTGCAAAGCATGACTGTGCAGAAACAAGAAGAGGCAAAGGTTTCATGCAGGGTATCGTGATCAAGGGGCGTCCGGTAGGAGACGTGGTGAAAAAAGCTCTTGCAAAGGGCCTTCTGGTGATCTCAGCAGGAAGTGATGTTCTCCGCCTTGTTCCACCTCTTGTGATCACAAAAGAGGATATCGACAAGATGGCAGAGATCCTTGACGAGTGTATGGAATAATAAAAAAATAACAGATACAAAAGCAGCAGTATTTTCCGGAAAGGGTAGTGTGCCGATGGAGAATACGGCTGCTTTTTTGTCAGAGAGACAATGTATATAAATTATATAACAGATATAGAAAACAGTATCCGAAAATCTGGTCGTGTGTTTGAAAACAAACAAAAACTGCTATGACACACCGACAAAATGCACAAAAAAGAGAGAGGGTTCGAGTATAAATTGCACATCTACACAGTTGATTTTAGAACGCCATATGTTATAATTTCACTGGTAAAAAAATTTATGTGAGGGGTGAAAATTTTGAAAAAATTATTAACCGTCATGTGTACTTTTCTGACAGTATTTCTGGCATGTCCTGTGGGTGTATGGGCAGCCGGAAACGGTGGGACAGGATCTGGTGTGCCGGTGTGGCTTTGTATCCCTTTTGCGGGCCTTCTTCTGTGTGTTGCAGTGATGCCGCTGGTAAAGGGTGAATGGTGGGAGTCACATCAGCCCGTTGTGGTTGCATTCTGGATCGTTCTTATGATCATTCCGTTTGCAGCTGTTTACGGTGCCGGAAAAACTGCGGAAACAGTACTGGAGTGCGTGATCAATGACTATCTTACATTTATCATCCTGTTATTCGGACTGTTCTGTGTATCCGGTAACATTACAGTTGAGGGTGATTTTGCGGGCTCACCAAGAGTAAATGTAGGACTTCTTGCACTGGGAACCCTGCTTTCCAGCTGCATCGGAACTACCGGAGCCAGCATGCTGATGGTCCGTCCGGTGATCAAAATGAATTCCTGGAGAAAAAGAAAAGGTCATATTATGATCTTTTTCATCTTTATGGTATCCAACATGGGTGGCTGCCTGACACCGATCGGTGATCCGCCGCTTCTGATGGGCTTCATGCGAGGAGTTCCGTTCTTCTGGAGTCTGCATCTTTTTCCGGTACTGATCCTTAATATGGTGATCCTTCTGTTTGTGTTCTATCATCTGGATATGCGCTCTTACAAGAAGGATATCTCAGAGGGACGTAAACCGGATATCAGCAAACCGGGTACCGAGTTTAAGATCGAGGGTCTTCATAATATCATCTTCCTTGTGATGATCGTTGTGGGTGTTATCTTAAGCGGAATGCTTCCCGGTATGCCTGCATTCCAGGATGCAGCCGGAAATGTAAAGGGGATTCATATTTTCGGCGAGGTTACTTTAAGCTTCCCGTCGATCATTGAGATCGTCCTGATCCTGGCAGCTGCATTTCTGTCCTTTAAGACAACGGATAAGAGGATCCGTGTGCGGAACCATTTTACCTGGGGTGCGATCAAGGAGGTTGCAGTACTTTTCATCGGTATTTTTATCACCATGCAGCCGGCCCTGATGCTTCTGAAAGCAGTAGGACCGAATCTTGGTATCACCGAGCCGTACCAGATGTTCTGGGCGACCGGAGCTTTGTCCAGCTTCCTGGATAATACGCCTACCTATCTGGTATTTCTGACAACAGCAGGAACTCTTGGATTTACAAACGGAATCGCAACAACGCTGGGAACGGTTCCTGTAAAGCTACTTTCTGCGATTTCCTGCGGTGCTGTATTTATGGGCGCCAATACATATATCGGCAATGCTCCGAACTTTATGGTCAAGACACTTTCTGACGAAAATGGTATCAACATGCCGTCCTTCTTCGGATATATGGCATGGTCCATTTGTTTCCTGGTACCGGTGTTCATCATCGATATGCTGGTATTCTTTTTATAAGGGAGGAGGATCAATATGCAGGATAATAACATTCGAGAGAAATGCAGAGAGCTTGCCACCAGACTTTATGAACTGGATGGCGAGGTTTATGAAAGCGTAGGATCTTCCCTTGGACGTACCTTCACCGGTGACAGAGAAGGCACTATCCGGAACTTAAGTGCTCTGATGTATACCAAACCGGACGGACATCTTCTTCGAAGCGAGATGGCACTGATCAGCAACATGGCCAGAACCATCAAGGATAAAGAAGAAAAAAGCCGTCTCATGAAGAAATATGATGAGATCTTTCAGGAGATCCTGACGCTGCCGGAGACTTTTGTTGCTACGGATATCATGGATAAGGAACGTGTGGCACTGAATCATATGATCAAGCGCAGGGAAAAAATCTCTGAGAATGACCATCTGGTCATCTGTATCAGCCGTACACAGGGAAGTGCCGGCAATGATATCGGTTTCGGACTGGCAGACAAGCTTCGGATCAACTATTATGATGTGGAGATCTTTGATCAGGTATTAAGGCGTCTTGAGGCAGAAAAGGGCGCGGTCAACGATGCGGAATATTTTGCGGATTTCAATAAATATGAGAAGAAGCATAAATTTGATCCCAAGGGCTGGTTCCGGGAATTCAACCGTTACCATGGTCTTCCGAAACAGGATGCGGTATTCTTTAACATGAGTGACCTGATCTGCGATCTGGCCTCAAAAGAGGACTGCATCATTATGGGAAGGTGTGCGGATGCGATCCTCAAGAACAATCACATTCCGCATATCAGTCTGTTTATCACAGCTCCTTTTGCTATCCGTGTGCAGCATGTTATGGATGTACGGAAGATGAATATGAAGCAGGCAGTCCGTTTCCTGAAGAAGATGGACAGCCAGCACAGACGGTATTACAATTTTTACGGCGGAGCTCAGTGGGGCAAGCCGGATAACTACGATCTTTGTATCAACAGTGCAAGCTACGGAATCAATGAAACGGAGAATCTGATCCTGAAGCTTTTGAATGATCAGATCCACTAAGAGATAAAAATATGAGCAGCACGGAAGAAAGAAAAAGTTCCGGAAGGGGTTTTTAGCTTAACAGGCTGCAAACAGAAAAAGAATAAGAACAGAGTTCCTGCATTCTGAGGTAACCTTCTGCCAGACAGAAATACCTCAGAATGCAGGAACTTTTTTTATATTTTGTTTATAAAAACTTAATCTTGATTAACTTTTTTCATTTAGGGGATTGACATTCGAAAAAACTTAGTATAAACTAACCTATGAGTTAGGACCGACTAATTAGACCAAGTTAATTAATAGAAAGAAACGGAGGGATTCCATGCAGCCGATTTTATTTTTACAGTCAGGCGATACTGGTACGATCAAGCGTATTTCCGGAGCGGAGGATACAAGAAGATTTCTTGCAGGCCTCGGTTTTGTTGAAAATGCGGAAGTGACAGTTATTTCCCAGTTTGACGGCAATCTGATCGTAAATGTCAAGGATTCCAGAGTAGCAGTCAATAAAGAAATGGCCAGACACATTATGGTGTGACCGGACTGCGAGGCAGTGACCGGTAGTGGATTTGCCCCAAACTGCGGAAAGCGCAGTTGAGGATAGATTAGGAATTGGAATATGAACAGGGAGGAAAAGAGAAATGACTTTACGTGATGCAGCAGTAGGTTCTACAGTAGTTGTTTCCAAGATCACCGGCGACCCGGCTTACAAGCGTCGTATCATGGATATGGGAATCACAAAAGGCAGCGAGGTTTATATCCGAAAGGTAGCTCCTCTTGGAGATCCGGTTGAGATCACCATCAGAGGTTATGAGCTTTCCCTGCGTAAGCATGACGCAGCATGTGTGGAAGTAAAGTAAATAAGCTTCGAAAAATGACAGAGCGTCAGGCTCTGACCTGAAAAAAGGAGGATGCAAAATGTCTGTAACAATAGCTCTTGCCGGAAACCCGAACTGTGGTAAGACTACAATGTTCAATGCTCTTACAGGCGCAAACCAGTACGTTGGTAACTGGCCAGGTGTTACTGTAGAGAAAAAAGAGGGTAAGCTGAAAAACCAGAAGGATGTAACGGTAACAGACCTTCCGGGTATCTATTCACTTTCCCCGTATACACTTGAGGAGGTTGTCAGCCGTGATTATCTTCTGAAAGAGAAACCGGATGTGATCATCGATCTTGTGGATGCAACAAACATCGAGAGAAACCTGTATCTTGCAACCCAGCTTCTTGAGATCGGTATCCCGGTTGTTATCGCTCTTAATATGGTGGATCTTCTGAAAAAGAACAACATCCATATCAATGTAAAAGGCTTAAGCTCCGCGCTTGGATGCCCGATCGTTGAGACCTCTGCTCTTAAAGGAACAGGCCTTAAAGAGGTTGTTGATGAGGCAATCAAATGTGCGAACCAGCACAGAGTACCATCGAAGCAGATGGAATTTCCGAAAGCAGTAGAAAAAGCTGTAAATGAGATCGAGGGATTTGTTCCTGCAAACATCGCTGAGGAGAACAAGAGATGGTATGCAGTAAAGCTTCTTGAGAGAGACAGCAAGGTAAAAGAAGGTCTGAACCTTCCGGCTTCTGCACAGTCCAGGATCGAGGAGATTGCTTCTGGCCTTGAGAAGGCAGAGGATGATGATACAGAGAGTATCGTAACGGATGGAAGATATCAGTACATCCAGAAGGTTGTTTCTGCAAACGTTAAGAGAAGCGGAAATAAGATGACAGTTTCCGATAAGATCGACCGTATCGTAACAAACCGTATTCTCGGTCTTCCGATCTTTATCCTTACCATGTTTATCGTTTATTATGTATCGGTAACAACAGTTGGTACCATGGTAACAGACTGGACGAACGACAGCTTTGTGGGAACCATCCAGGGTGTTGTATCGGATGGACTCGGCAATGCCGGCGTTGCGGATTGGCTGGTAAGCCTTGTATCAGATGGTATCATCGGTGGTCTTGGTGCAGTGCTTGGATTCGTTCCGCAGATGGCAATCCTGTTCCTGTTCCTTTCCATCCTTGAGGACTGCGGTTACATGGTTCGTATCGCATTCGTCATGGACCGTGTATTCCGTCATTTCGGACTTTCCGGAAAGAGCTTTATCCCGCTTCTTATCTCCTCCGGCTGTGGAATCCCTGGAATCATGGCTTCCAAAACGATCGAGGCAGATAATGACCGTCGTCTGACGATCATGACAGCGACATTTATCCCATGTGGTGCCAAGCTTCCTGTTATCGCTCTTATGGGTGGTATCATGACAGCTTATGCAACCGGTGACTATGTAGCTGCTGGTTTCATCACACCACTGATGTACTTCATCGGTGTTGTAGCAGTTCTTGTAGCTGCGATCATCCTGAAGAAAACAAAACCGTTCTCCGGTAAACCTGCTCCGTTCGTAATGGAGCTTCCACAGTATCACATTCCGTCTGTAAAGACAGTTCTGCTTCACGTTTGGGAGAGACTGAAAGGCTTCATCATCAAAGCCGGTACCATTCTTTTCCTTGCAACCGTTATCATGTGGATCCTTTCCAGCATCGGAAATACAGGAAGCGGAATCGGATTTGTTGAGGACAGCAACGACAGTATCATGGCTATCCTTGGCGGTATCCTTGCTCCGATCTTTGCTCCTCTTGGATTTGGCAAATGGCAGCCGGTTGCAGCCTCCATCTCCGGATTCTCCGCAAAAGAGTCCATCGTAAGTACAATGGGTGTTCTTGCAAACGTAGCTGGTGATGATGCAGAGGATACCATGATCGTTGGTGCAGCGATCAAAGCATGGTTCCCGACAGCAGTAGCAGCATTTTCTTTCCTGCTGTTCAACCTGCTTGACTCTCCGTGCCTTGCAGCTATTTCTACAATGGCACATGAGATGCAGTCCAGAAAATGGTTCTGGTTTGCAATTCTCTTCCAGAACATTTTTGCTTATGTTGTAACACTTTGTGTATACCAGATCGGTCTTGTTGTCACAGGTGCCGGTTCCTTCGGAATTGGAACGATCGTAGCGCTGATCCTTGCAGCGATCCTGCTCTTCCTTCTGTTCAGACCAGATCCGTACAAGAACCAGAACGATGTTACAAAGAGATCTGTACAGGCAGCAGAGTAATTGAAAACCGGTCATACAGTAACGATCCGGTACATATGATAGCTTTGAAATGATGCTGTAAGAACAGCTGAAATGATAAGAAATGCAGGAGACCGGGGATGTAAATACCTGGTCTTCTGTGCTATAATAAGCCTGAAGAAATATGGAAGTTTTTTTACAAAAGTATTCATCAGAGGCTGGCAGCAGTTTACAGGCTGTGCAGCGAAAGAAAGGGTGACAGATATGAGTATGATAGCGGATATTATTGTACTGGCACTGGTGATCGCATATGGCGTATTTGTGATCAGTTATCTCTATTCAAGAAAGAAACAGGGGCTCAGCTGTGTCGGCTGTGCCGGTAACACACGTACAGGAGGCTGTGGCGGCAGCTGCTCCGGTCATTGCTCCGGATGCTCCGGCTGTAGTGGAATGCATAAGTAACCAGGAGGGAAAGAAATCATGGCAAATGCAATTGTTGTCATCGTTGTTATCATCATTATGCTGTTTGCCGGAAAAGGCGCATATAAACATCTGAAGGGCGAAGGCGCCTGCTGCGGAGGCGGCAGCAAGCCGGAGATCCCGAAGAAGAAGTTGGATGGAACCAAGCTGGGTGAGAAAACCATGAAGATCACAGGCATGCACTGTGAGAACTGTGTGGCCAGCGTCACAAGAGCGATCAACCGCATTGACGGTGCGGCAGCAAAAGTAAGCCTGAAAAAAGGTGAGGCAGTGGTTTCCTACGACAGAGAGATCTCCAACGAAGAGCTTAAGAAGGTAGTGGAAGACAGAGGATATCACGTAGTTTCTATCCAGTAAAGCTTTATCATAAGAATAACTTTGCCGCGGCTTCTGAGCCGGCAGATTAGAGAAGAGACTTCTCGGCGAAATGCTTAAAAATATTTCGCCTTGGGGTCTTTTTTTGTATAAAAAGTCAGAGTTGCAATTGACTCACTAATGTACACCATTGTATAATAAAAATAGAAAAATTCAGACGGAACGAAATATTTTCTTTCTATCCGGATGAGACATTAAAACAAAATACAGCAGGAAACAGACTTTGACGGCAAGGAATATCCGAGCAGGAATCGTTGTTCATCCGGCACAGCTTAACCGAATCAGCTGCGAAGCCGTTATTCGGTTATGAACAAGCGGCAAATGCGGATCGCGAATATCCGCTTGACTTTGTTTTGTGAGCGGAATACGGGACTCTTTCACCTTGTGCGTGAAAGAGCTTTTTTTATGAAAAATACCTGCGGGAGCGGACAGAATGAATTAGGGAGGATTTTATGCTGAAGGTAGCAGTATACGGAAAGGGCGGTATCGGAAAGTCTACAGTGACGTCCAACTTGGCGGCGGCTTTTGCAGCCATGGGGAAAAGAGTGATCCAGATCGGTTGTGATCCCAAGGCGGATTCCACCATCAATCTTCTTGGGGGAGAACCTCTGCGGCCGGTAATGAATTATATGCGGGAAGAGGATGAGGAGCCGGAAAAGCTGGAGGATATTTCAAAGGAGGGGTTTGGTGGAGTCCTCTGCATTGAGACCGGCGGCCCCACGCCGGGACTTGGCTGTGCAGGCAGAGGTATCATCGCAACCTTTCAGCTTCTGGAGGATCTGAAGCTTTTTGAGACCTGGAAGCCGGATGTAGTGCTTTACGATGTTCTTGGAGATGTAGTATGCGGCGGTTTTGCGGCACCGATCCGGGAGGGCTATGCGGAAAAAGTACTCATTGTCACATCCGGAGAGAAAATGGCACTCTATGCAGCCAATAATATTTCCAGTGCTGTGCGGAATTTTGAGGATCGAAGCTATGCGAGAATCTTCGGAATCGTGCTGAATCACAGGAATGTGGAGAATGAAACGGAAAAAGTAAATGCTTTTGCAGAAAAAAATAATATCCCGATCGTGGGTGAGATCCCGAGAAGTGACGAGATCATCCGATGGGAGGATCAGGGCAAAACGGTGATCGAGGGAGATGAAAATTCTGAGATCAGTGAGAAATTTTTTGCACTGGCCAGGAAGCTATTGGAAAGTGAAGAAACGGAGAAGGAGGATATATGAAAAAGGAAGCATATTTTGCAACTGCAGAAGAATTGGCCCGGGGCGGGCTGGAAGCGATCCCTCCGCAGATGCTCTCCGGGAAGCATCTGATCTACAGCTCTCCGGCAACTCTGGCATTTAACTCTCCGGGAGCGGAGGGCTTTGGCGTAAAGCGGGCCGGGCTTGCAGTGCCGGATTCCATTATGCTGATCGTGGCACCGGGATGCTGCGGAAGAAATACTTCTCTTATCAGCTCCATGCCGGAGTACAATGATCGATTTTTTTATCTGATGATGGACGAGACGGATATTGTTACAGGCCGTCACCTGAAAAAGATCCCGAAAGCGGTAAAAGAGATCTGCGACTGCTGTGAGAAGAAGCCGTCTGTGGTGATGATCTGTATCACCTGTGTGGATGCACTTCTGGGAACGGATATGGAACGTGTCTGCCGAAAGGCAGAGGAAAAGGTGGATATTCCGGTGCGCCCCTGTTACATGTACGCACTGACACGTGAGGGCAGAAAGCCGCCTATGGTCCATGTGCGCCAGTCCTTATACTCACTCCTTGAGCCACAGAAGAAAAAGGGAAATGTGGTCAATCTTCTGGGATTTTTTTCGCCGCTGGTTGATGACTGCGAGATGTATGAGCTGCTGCAGCAGGCAGGCGTAAAGACCATCCATGAGATCTCACGATGTAAGGATTATGAAGAATATCAGACCATGTCACAGGCCAATTTTAATCTGGTGCTTCATCCGGAAGCAAGGTTTGCAGCGGAGGATTTTCATGACCGGCTGAAGATTCCTTTTATTGAGCTTCGGAGGCTCTACCAGACAGATAAGATCGAAAATCAGTATCGTGCCTTGGGACAGGTTCTTGGAGTCTCTTTTGACCAGGAAGTGTATAAAAAAGCAGCAGAAGAGGCAGTGGAGCGATTCCGGGAGGTCTGTCCGGATGCGTCCTTTGCAGTGGGGGAGTGCATGAACGGAGATCCCTTTGAGCTGGCCCTTGCCCTGGTGCGGTATGGTTTCCGGGTGCCGGAGATCTACGGAACCATCACAGCCGAGAATTTTGTATACATACGGCATCTTGCGGAATTGAGTCCGGATACAAAGGTTTTTTCCAATATGGAACCCACCATGCTGTATTACGATCCGTCCGGGAGCGGAGTGAACCTTACTATAGGAAAGGATGCAGGATATTATCACCGGGATCAGCCAAATGCCGTGTGGAATCAGGACCGGCAGCCCTATGGCTATGCGGGGGTACGCAGGCTGTTTGAAACACTGACAGAGAAAGTTTTGCAGAAGGGAGAAAAGGTATGAGAGGACTTCGGAAATATCTGACACCCTTTGCACCGGATCAGTCCGGAGCCGTGTCAGTGCTGTATGAGCTTGGCGGGATCATCGTGATCTGTGATGCAGGAGGATGTGCGGGAAATGTCTGCGGCTTTGATGAACCAAGATGGTTTGAACAGAAAAGTGCGGTATTCAGCGCAGGACTTCGGGATATGGATGCCATCCTGGGACGGGATGACCGCCTGGTTGCCAAGCTTGTGGATGCAGCAGAAAAGGTGGAGGCAGGCTTTGCAGCCATTATCGGAACACCGGTACCTGCTGTGATCGGAACGGATCATCAGGCACTGCGGCGGATGTGCGAGAAGAAAACAGGTCTTCCGGTGCTTGCAGTAAATACCAACGGAATGGAGCTTTATGATGCGGGAGAGCGGAAGGCTTATCTGGAGCTTTTTAAAGCCTTTGCCCGGGAAAAGCAGCCTGTGGAGGCTGGTAAGACAGGAGTTCTCGGAATGACACCTCAGGATGTCAGTGACCTGAAAGCAGCAGACAAGATCCGTGAAAAATTCCGTACCAGAGGACAGAGAGCAGTCTGTTATGGAATGGGAGACGGGCTTGATGAGGTAAAAAAAGCCTCCTCTGCGGAAAAAAATATCGTGGTTTCTCCTGCGGCACTGGAATGTGCCAGATATCTGGAGAAAACCTTCGGAACACCTTATGAGGTGGGATATCCTCTGGCGGAAGAGCTGGTTCCTGATATGGATTATACAGGAAAAAAGATTCTCATCGTGCAGCAGCAGGTGATGGCCGGTTCCATAAGAGAGGAGCTACGGAAACGTGGTGCGGACGGAGAGCTCACCGTGGCAAGCTGGTTTTCCATGGAAAAAGATCTCCTGGAGGAGGGCGATGTGTCATTAAGGGATGAGGAAGATTACATGGAACTGGCAGAGAAGGGCGGATATGACGTGATCTTTGCAGATCCATGTATGAAGCGGATGACAAAGGCTTTTTCAGGAGTGTTTGTGGATACAGTGCATTTTGCAGTATCCGGAAAATGCAGGTAGACCATAAGGGCAGGACATAAAGTTACATGCATGCTGCAGCCGGATCAGTGGAAACAGTTGCAGGGAATGGAGAAACATATGGAGCGGGAAATTACGAAAATGATCCGTGTTTACGGGATCGTACAGGGAGTGGGATTTCGCCCTACGGTGAGTCGTCATGCTATGGCAAGAGGAATCCGTGGCAGTGTGTCCAATAAAGGACCCTATGTGGAGATTTTTGCTCAGGGTAAGCAGCAGGATGTGGATGCCTTTATCGCAGATATCGGGAATAAGCCACCGAAGCGTGCAGCTATCCTGAAGCTTCTTGAAGAACCGGTGGAGGAGCCGGAGAAATTTACACAGTTTGATATCATCGAAAGTGAGAAGACAAAGGGGGAAATCTTTGTCTCCCCGGATATCGCGATCTGCGATGAATGTAAGGCGGAGATGTTTGACCCGGAAAACAGGCGGTATCTTCATCCCTTTATCAACTGTACCTGCTGCGGTCCGAGACTGACGATCCTGGATTCGCTTCCTTATGACCGTAAACGGACCAGTATGAAGGAATTTCCCATGTGTCCCTCCTGTGCGGATGAGTACCATAACCCGGATACCAGACGCTATGATGCCCAGCCGGTGTGCTGTAATGACTGCGGCCCTGAGGTATACTTAGCGGGAAGAGAGGAACGGGGACGGGAGGCTATCACTTATACAAGGAAGATCATTGCTTCCGGCGGGATCGTGGCCATCAAAGGGATCGGTGGTTTTCACCTTTGCTGTGATGCTACCAGTGAGGAGGCTGTACAGCGGCTGCGGCAGCGGAAACGGCGTCCGGTGAAGCCTTTTGCAGTGATGGCACAGGATATGGAAACTGTGAAGAAGATCTGTAAGGTCAGCGAGGAACAGGAGAAGATCCTTACCGGTCATCAGAAGCCGATCCTGCTGTTGGATAAGCTGCCGGGAGAAACGGGGCTTTGTGAGAGCATTGCACCCGGGAATCCCAAGGTGGGTGTCATGCTTCCCTATGCACCGGTTCAGCTGCTTCTTTTTCATTACGATGATGGGATCCGGATGCCCGGGCTTCTGGTAATGACCAGCGGAAATACTTCCGGGGCGCCGATCTGCAGAGATGATGAGGAGGCGGCAGAGGAGCTTTCCCATCTCTGTGACTGCATTCTTTCCCACAACAGGAAGATACGTATCCGGGCCGACGATTCGGTGATGGATTTCTATAAGGGTGAACCCTATATGATCCGCCGTTCCCGCGGGTATGCGCCTCTTCCGTTTATGGTCTCCACACCCTGGAAGGGCCAGGTGATCGCAGCAGGTGGAGAACTTAAGAACACCTTCTGCATTGGTGTGGATAACCGTTTTTATCCTTCCCCTTATGTGGGAGATCTGGAGGATCTTCGAACGGTAAAAGCACTGAAGGAAACGATCGGGCGGCTGGAAACACTTCTGGAGGTGCAGCCGGAGGTAGTGGTCTGTGATCTTCACCCTAAATATAATTCCACAGTGGTGGCAGAGGAGCTAGGGCTTCCGGTTCTGAGGGTGCAGCATCATTATGCACACATTTTATCCTGCATGGCAGAAAATGACTGCGAAGAAAAGGTGATAGGGGTTTCCTTTGACGGAACAGGCTATGGAACCGATGGGACCATCTGGGGCGGAGAGCTCCTGGTTGCAGACTGTCAGGGATTTACAAGGCTTGGAAGTATAGAACCCTTTGTCCAGGTTGGCGGAGATATTTCCGCAAAAGAAGGCTGGCGGATCGCCGTTTCCCTGATCTGGCAGAATACGGGAAATCTGGAAAAAACCCTGGACACTGTCCGTAAACTGGGACTTTGCACAGATCAGGAAGCAAAGGTACTGGTGACTATGGCACAGCGGAAGATCAATGCCGTGACTTCCACCAGTGCAGGAAGACTTTTTGACGGGGTCAGTGCGATCCTGGGGATCCGGAGAGCGTCCACCTTTGAGGGAGAAGCGTCCACAGCACTGGAATTTGCGGCGGAGGCCTGGAGAAAGCAGCGGGAGATGCAGAAGAAAAATCCGGAAGAAAATCTGAAGATACGGATGTCAGAAAAGGAAGACATTCCGGAAAGCACAGGCATCTCAGAAGCGTCTGAAGATGAACGAAAATTTATTTTAAATACAGGTGAGATCGTTGCATATCTGGTCCGGGCAAGGCTTGCAGGAGAGGATCCCGGGAAGCTGGCTTATGGATTTCACCGGGCACTGGCAGATGAGATCCTTGCAGCCTGTGAGGAAGCAGAGCGGCAGACCGGAATCCGGAAAGTGGCATTAAGTGGCGGTGTCTTTCAGAACCGGCTGCTTCTGGAGCTGGTAGATGACGGCCTTACGGAAATGGGGTTTAAAGTTCTGAAGCACAGCCTGATCCCGCCGAATGACGGAGGGATCGCACTGGGACAGGCGGTGTATGGGATGGCTTATGTGCAGCGGCACAGATAAATATAGACGAGATCATGCAGATACGGATCAAAAATGTTTTATGATAACGCATGGAGCATACAGCAGAAATGCAGGATGGGAGGCACAGATATGTGTGTAGGATTATCAGCAAAAGTAGTAAAGATCAGTGACGGAACAGCAGTGGTGGATGCAGGCGGCGCAAAGAGAGAGGTTTCCGCCCAGCTCCTGGGAGACCTGGAGCCGGGGGATTATGTGATGGTGCATGCAGGTGTTGCCATTGCAAAGATCACCGATGATGACGAGGAAGAGACAGACCAGCTGATGGAGGAACTGCTGTGATGGAAGAGAGGAAAAAAACAGCAAGAGAGATCATAGAAGGATATCAGGGGCCGCCGGTGCGGATCATGGAGGTCTGCGGAACACATACCCACGAAATCTTCCGTCTGGGGATCCGCAAGCTTCTGCCACCGCAGGTGGAGCTGATCTCAGGACCGGGATGTCCGGTCTGTGTAACACCGGTAGGGTTTATTGACGAGGCCGTTTATCTTGCTCTGGAAAAACAGGTGACGATCTGCACCTTCGGTGATCTTGTCCGCGTACCGGGAACAAAGAAAAGCCTTGCAGATGCCAGGGCAGAAGGCGCCAGGATACGGATCGTCTATTCACCGGCAGATGCAGAAAAATATGCGAAAGAGCATCCAAAAGAGCAGGTGGTATTTCTTTCCGTTGGCTTTGAGACCACCACGCCTGCCGGCTGTCTTTCCGTGAAAAAGGCCGGAGAGGACGGACTTTCCAATTATTCGCTCCTTGTGGCAAACAAGACCATGCCCCAGGCTTATCAGGCATTAAAGGGCAGTGCGGATGTGTTCCTTTATCCCGGACATGTCAATGCGATCACAGGAACTGCGCTCTGCGAGCATCTGGCAGAGGAAGGCATCAGTGGTGTGGTGGCAGGCTTTACAGCGAAGGAGCTGCTTACGGCACTGGCTGTTGCACTGGTACGTTTTCAGGAAGGAAAACCGTTCTTTGTGAATTGCTATCCCCGTGTGGTAAAAAGTGAGGGAAGCCCGGAGGCACAGAAGCTGATCGATGAACTGATGGAGCCCTGCGATTCTGAATGGCGCGGTCTGGGTATGATCCCGGGGTCCGGGCTGGTGCTCCGGAAGGAGTGGGAAGCCTTTGATGCCAGAAAAAAATATGCAGTGCCGCCGATCCAGGGCAGGCCAAATCCGGCCTGTCGCTGTGGGGATGTGCTTCAGGGAAAATGCAGGCCATCAGATTGTAAGGTATTCGGAAAGGTCTGTACCCCGCAGCATCCGGTAGGTGCCTGTATGGTATCCAATGAAGGAGCATGTTCCGCATATTTTATGTACGGAAACTGATGTCCGTTTTAATGGACTGCGAAACATGATACATTACATATAGTACAAACGAAGGATCGTATCCGGAAAATCTGACAGGATGAAACCGATATGAAATTCCTTTGACCCAGCATAGAAAGAAGATAATATTATGGAAAATAAAACAGTGACCATGGCACACGGTGCCGGAGGCCGTCAGACCTCAGAACTGATCGATGAAGTATTCAAAGCGCATTTTGCAAACCCGGATCTCACAGCCGATGATGCGGCCGTGCTGGTTCCGCCTGCAGGAAAAATGGCAGTATCCACCGATGGATTTATTGTTTCTCCGGCATTTTTTCCGGGGGGAAATATCGGCAAGCTTTCCATCTGCGGAACCGTTAATGACCTTGCCTGTATGGGAGCAAAACCGATGTATCTTACCTGCGCTTTTGTTATTGAGGAGGGTTTTCCCATGGAGAAGCTGGAGGAAATCGCCGCAGCCATGGAAAAAACAGCAAAAGAAGCCGGAGTGCGTATTGTTTCCGGAGATACTAAGGTGGCAGGAAAAGGTCAGGTTGACGGTGTGTTTATCACAACAACCGGAATGGGTGAGATCCAGGAGGGCGTTCAGGTAGGCGGTGAGCTGGCAAAACCGGGAGATGCCATTATTGTAACCGGTGATGTGGGAAGACATGGATGCACCATTCTTCTGGCAAGAGAGGATTTCGGTATTGACGCAGATGTGACAAGTGACTGCGCACCGCTGTGGGGAGCTGTAAAAGATGTACTGGATGCCACCCATAACATTCATGTGATTCGTGATGCCACAAGAGGTGGTGTCGGAACGGTTCTTTACGAGATCGCAGGACAGAGCAACGTAGGGATCCGCCTGGATGCAGCAGCTGTTCCGGTAGCTCCGGAGGTAAAGGGTGTCTGCGGCATGCTTGGCCTGGAGCCTCTTTATCTGGCCTGTGAGGGACGAATGGTGATCATGGCGCCAAAGGAAGAGGCAGGAAGGATCGTGGAAGCACTGCGTAAATGTCCTTATTCCAGGGACGCAGCCATTATCGGTGAAGTTACGGAAGACCAGCCAGGAAAGGTTGTCATGACTACGGAGATCGGAACGCAGGCACTTCTTCCGCAGCCGGGAGGAGAGCTTCTGCCGAGGATCTGCTGATAATATCGGAAAGGAGAGTCAGATCTTATGGAGACAAGAGTGGCATTGATCTCGATCATTGTGGAAAACAATGACGTGATCGATGATATCAACCGTTTTCTTCATGAAGCGGGAAAATATATTATCGGGAGAATGGGGATCCCTTACCGGGAAAAAGGCATCAATATCATCAGTATTGCCATTGACGCACCACAGGATGTGATCAGCTCCTTATCCGGAAAGATCGGACGCCTCAGTGGAGTTTCCGCCAAAACGGCATATTCCAATGTGATCACAAAAGCGGAGGACAGAAAATGATAAAAGTTGCGGTATACGGAAAGGGCGGCATCGGAAAATCTACTACGGTTTCCAATGTGGCAGTAGCCCTTGCGGAAAAAGGAATGAAAGTGATGCAGATCGGCTGTGATCCCAAGGCAGATTCCACGATCCTTCTCAGGCATGGAAAAAAGGTTCCCACTGTGCTGGAGCTGTATAACGAAAAACGCCAGGAGCTGAAGCTTACGGATATGGTGCAGATCGGATATGGGGGTGTAGTCTGTGTGGAAGCCGGCGGTCCTGCACCGGGGCTTGGATGTGCGGGAAGAGGTATCATTACTGCTCTTGAGAAGCTTAAGGAAAACGGAGCCTATGAGACCTATAAACCGGACATTGTTTTTTATGACGTACTGGGAGATGTTGTCTGCGGTGGATTTTCCATGCCCATGCGAAAGGGGTATGCAGATAAGGTATTTATCATCACCTCCGGAGAAAACATGGCCATCCATGCAGGGGCAAATATTGCCATGGCAGTGGATAATTTTAGAAACAGAGGATATGCATCTCTTGGCGGCGTGATCCTGAACCGGCGGAACGTGCCGGGAGAGGAAGAAAAAGTCCGGGAGCTGGCAGAGGATTTTCATACGCGGGTAGTGGGAACGCTTTCCAGAAGTGAACTGGTCCTGGAAGCAGAGAATCGAGGAAAAACTCTTCTGGAAGCCTATCCGGATTGTGAGATGGCAGAGGAGTACCGGACACTGGCCGAGCAGATCCTGAGTGCATGCAGGGAGGAAGGCTCATGTTAAAAAGAGTTGGTAACAGAGAGCTTTTGGGAAAAACAGAAATATTTATAAAGGAAGCCTCTTTTCCGGTTCCCTTTCAGCCGGGGCTGGAATTTAATTCACCGGTCCATGGAAACTGGAATATCGTACATACGGGAATGCTGGTTCCAGAAGCAAGGCAGATCTACGTCTGTGCGGATAACTGCATGCGTGGCGTTGTGCTGACTGCTGCAGAGATGAATGCGGCAGACCGTTTTTCCTTTGTGATCGTGGAGGAAAAGGATCTTTTGGGCGGAAATCTGGAGGATGTAACCATTGAAGGAGTGACGGACATTCTGAACCGGCTGGATGAGAAGCCAAAGGCAGTATTGCTTTTTACCGTGTGTCTTCATCATTTTCTGGGAAGTGATCTGGACCGCATCTACGGCGAACTGGAAGAAAGATTTCCGGAGATCTTTTTTATGCGATGCTTTATGGATCCTGTCATGCAGAAAACAGGTCCGACTCCGGATCAGAAGCTGCGCCGTGCCATGTATGATGCAGTACCGGAGAGGAAAGCTGATCCGGAATGTGTCACAGTCCTGGGCAGTGATTTTGTGTTGGATGAGAGTGCAGATATCTGCCGGATCCTGAAAAAGAACGGAATCCGTCTCCGGGAAGCACCGGCCTGTAAGACCTGGGAGGATTATCAAAGCCTGGGAGAGGGAAGCCTGATCCTTAACTGTTATCCGGCAGGAAAATTCGGAGTACAGCAGCAGGCGGAGAGACTTGGAAGGCCGTTTTTATACCTGCCCGGAAGCTTTGACTATGAGGAGATAGAGACGCAGGAAAAGTATTTGCTGGAGCTGCTGAAGCAGCAAAGTGGCAGTAAAAATGGCCTGGATATCGAAACGGAGATCCGAAAATGCGAGGAAGCTCTTTTCCATGCACACCAGATCATCGGTGACACTCCCGTAGCTGTGGATTATCTTTTTCATCCAAGACCTCTGGGACTTGCAAAGCTTCTCCTTACCCATGAATTTCAGGTACAGTCCGTTTTTCTGGACAGTATCAGCCCGGAAGAAAAAGAAGTATTTTTCTGGCTGAAGGAGAATTATCCGGAACTCAGGCTGATTTCGACTGTTCGCCCGGAGATGAGAGTGCGGCCACGGCAGCATTCCGGAAAACTCCTTGCGATCGGACAAAAAGCAGCCTGGTTTACCGGAAGCCGGAATTTTGTCAATATGGTACAGGGCGGCGGGCTCTGGGGCTTTGACGGGATCAGACGTACTGCACAGCTGATGCTGGAGGCATTTAATGAGGAAAAAGCTCCGGAGGATCTGATCGTTCGAAAGGGATGGGGGTGCGAAAGCTGCATATGAGACAGGCATATCGGATCATACCGATCTACACGGCAGACGTGTCCGGCGTCTGCTCTGCATTGTATGAGCTTGGAGGAATGACAGTGATGCATGATCCCTCCGGCTGTAATTCTACCTATAATACCCATGATGAGATCCGGTGGTACGATCAGGACAGTCTGATCTTTATCTCAGGTCTTACGGATATCGATGCTATTATGGGAAATGATGAGAAATTTCTTCAGGATATCGAAGAGGCGGCAAAGGAGCTGAAACCGAAATTTATTGCACTTGCAAGCTCTCCGATCCCTTTTATGAATGGAACGGATTTTCCGGGACTGGCCCGTGCACTTACAGCAAGGACCGAAATCCCGGCATTTTCGGTTCCGACCAGCGGCATGCATGACTATGTATACGGAGCAGGGCTGGCGCTGGCAGAGATCGCCGGACATTTCACAGGAGCTGCAGAGAAAACCGGAAGGTGTTCAGAAGCACCCACAGGATCTGCTGAAAGATCTACAGAGAAGAGAAGCCGGAAATTAAATATTCTTGGAGCAACCCCCCTTGATCTTGGCCCGCAGTCTGCAGTAGATGCCATGAAAAAACGTCTGGAAAACTATGGCTGGGAGATACTTTCCACCTGGGCTATGGGGGATACGCTGGAAGCTTTGTCCCGTGCCGGTGAAGCAGCGGTAAACCTTGTGGTATCCTCTGTGGGAATCCCGGCGGCCAATGTGCTGAAAGAAAAATTCGGTACGCCATTTCTCGTGGGGAATCCTGTGGAAGGCTATGAGGGACAGATTTCAGATGCACTTGAGCGGATCGCGGATAGATCCTGTGGAGAGTGGGTAAATAAGAAGGATGACTCCGCAGAGGAAAGCGGAGGGCAGATCTTAGGGAAACAGGAGGAACTGTGGAAAGTAACTCCGGAGCAGGTAATCTATTTTCAGGGAAGGAACAGTCTGTCAGCAGTATCTGACCATTCAGGAGAAAGCAGGGAAATGCCCGACAAAGATGAGGTATTTTTTTCCGCACCGGACATTACCATCATCGGAGAACCGGTTACCATGGGATCCTTGGCAGCAGTCATAGAGCAGAAATACGGAAAAAAGGTTCAGCTGCTCTGTCCGCTGGAGATCACAGAGGGACTTTTGCACAAGGGAGATGAAGCCATCTGTGGCGAGGAAGCCATGGAAGAAAAGCTGAAAACAGCCAGGATCATTGTGGCAGACCCACTCTATCGTCCGATCTGTCCGAAAACAGCCATTTTTTATGAGATGCCGCATATTGCGTTTTCCGGAAGGATATATCTCAGAAAATATTTTTCGGAATAAAGAGCGTTTCGTGATCATGTATATAAATATTATGCGGATGAGAAAACAGGGCAGCAGTGTGTATAATTGCAGGAAAATCACATAAACTAAATTATAAGAAACCGTAAAGGCGTTGCAGAAATATGCAGCGCCTTTTTCCAGCAGTAATACCGGAAATGGAGTATATATGGAGGGATTTTTATGTGGGGATTTTTGTCAGCACTGATCTCAGGTGCACTGATGAGTATTCAAGGGGTATTTAACACAAATGTAACAAAACAGACCAGTCTGTGGGTTTCAACCGGCTGGGTACAGTTTTCTGCATTTCTGGTCTGTGTGGCAGCATGGTTTTTTACAGGCAGAGAAAGTATCGGCATGCTGTGGCAGGTAGAGGCTAAATATAATTTACTCGGAGGAGTGATCGGTGCATTTATCACTATCACAGTGATCCGGAGTATGGGAAGTCTGGGGCCTGCGCGGGCGGTTATGCTTATTGTCATTTCTCAGCTTGCGGTGGCCTATCTTATAGAATTGCTGGGGATTTTCGGTGTGGAAAGAGCAGATTTTCAGTGGAGAAAGTTGTTGGGAATGCTGATCTGTATTGCAGGTGTGGTTATTTTCAAATGGAAATAGAAATAAAAGTATTGTAATATTTGTAATACTTCGTTAAAATAAGGTATGGTTTTGCATGAGTAACGGGGCACCTGCCGCCACATCGGCGGAAAGGAGTGAACCGCCTACCTATGAAAATAAGATCACATATCAGAAGTGTTCGGCTTGTTTTTTCCATATTTTTGTTACAGATCCTGGCAGGGCTGACAGGCTGTAAGGATGACGGAACAGAATTTCTGGAGAAAGAACTGGTGCAGGAAGAAAGTACGGAAGCATCCGGAATGGATGCAGAGCAGGAAGAACCGAAGGATACGGAAAGTGAAGTATCCGGGAAGGCATCCGCAGGGGCTGCGGCAGATATATCACAGAAGAAACAGAATGAGTCTGCGGAGGAACCGGCTCCGGAGGTTGAAAAACAGCTGCCGGAGATCTCAGACACCCCTCAGACCATTTATGTAGATATATGTGGAGCAGTGACCAGCCCGGGAGTCTATGAGCTTCCATATGGCAGCCGTGTTTTTCAGGCTATCGAGCAGGCCGGAGGATATCTTCCGGAAGCTGCGGCAAGCTATCTCAACCGTGCTAAGGGACTTTCCGATGGACAGCAGGTTTATGTGCCTACCCAGGCGGAGGTGGACAGCCAGCGGATCGCAGCTACCCAAGATGGATCGGAAGTCACAGCAGAAAACAGTACCGAAACGGCGAGCGGACAGAAATCCGCCGGAGAGGATTCCGGTGAAGCTGAGACTGCATCTTCCACAGAGCAGAAGATCGATCTGAACACCGCTGATGTATCCCAGCTTACTACTCTCACAGGTGTAGGGGAGTCCAAGGCCCTGGCGATCATCGCTTACAGGGAAGAGAACGGTCCCTTTACTTCAGCAGAGGATATCATGAATGTACCAGGCATCAAAGAAGGAACCTATGAGAAGATAAAGGATAAAATAGCAATAAAGTAAGGAGCGCTAAATGAGCAGGAAAGTATTGGTAGTAGATGATGAGAAACTGATTGTCAAGGGACTTCGCTTCAGTCTGGAGCAGGACGGAATGGAAGTGGATTGTGCCTATGACGGAGAGGAAGCACTAGAAAAAGCAAAAGCAGGAGAGTACGATATCATCCTTCTTGACCTGATGCTTCCAAAAATGGACGGTCTTGAGGTATGCCAGCAGATCCGTGAATTTTCCAATGTTCCGATCATCATGCTTACAGCAAAAGGAGAAGATATGGATAAGATCCTGGGTCTGGAATACGGAGCTGATGATTATGTCACCAAGCCTTTCAACATCCTGGAAGTCAAAGCCCGCATCAAGGCGATCATCCGCCGTGCAGGCAGCAAACAGGACAAGCAGGAGAAGGCCAAGACTGTGGAAGTCGGAGAACTGAAGCTGGACTGCGAAGGACGCCGCGTATTTATCTCCGGAAAAGAGATCAACCTCACAGCCAAGGAATTTGATGTGCTGGAACTGCTGGTATTCAATCCGAACAAGGTATACAGCAGAGAAAATCTTCTGAATATCGTATGGGGTTATGAATATCCGGGAGATGTCCGTACCGTAGATGTACATATCCGCCGCCTGAGAGAAAAGATCGAGGCCAATCCCAGTGAGCCGAAATATGTACACACCAAATGGGGTGTGGGCTACTATTTCCAGGCATAACCTGTGAAGTTCAAAAAGAACGGCAAATTTTTCAAAAGTCTCCGCTTTCGTATTCTGATCATCCTGATCATACTGGGAATCGTACCGAGTGTCATCGTAACGGAAATGGTCATTGCCAACTATGAAGATCGTGCCATTGCCAACCGTGTGCAGAGCATGGAGAACATCTGTGACATCATGTGCGACCTGCTGATCAAGGAGAATTATCTGAATGACACCAGCTCTCAGACGGTGAACAGCAAGCTGGAATTACTGTCCAACAGCTATGGTGGCAGGATTCTCATTGTAGACAGGGATTTCAGGATCATCAAGGATACCTATGGCGTGGATGAGGGCAGGACTCTGGTTTCCCAGAAAGTATTGAACTGTTTTAAAGGAGAAGATGCCTACCAATATGACTCTGACAGCCAGAAGCTGATCCTGGCAGTTCCGGTAAAAAGTCCGGATGTAAAACAGGTGCAGGGTGCCATGATGATCATGGCATCTTCCAGTGAGGTGACAGCAACCATCCATGAACTGGAGCAGAAAGGGATTCTGATCATCGGTATCATTGTAGTGCTGGCCATTTTTCTGGGGTATATTCTTTCCACGATCCTGGTGAAGCCATTTGCCAGGGTAACGAAAGCAATCGAGGACCTTACAGACGGATATCAGAATGAGGAGATCTCGGTACCGGATTATACAGAGACAGCTTTGATCACAGATGCATTTAACAAGATGCTTTCCAGAATGAAGACGTTGGATGAATCCAGACAGGAGTTTGTATCCAATGTGTCTCATGAGCTGAAGACACCTATGACTTCAATGAAGGTTCTGGCGGATTCGCTGGTAGGACAGCAGGGGGTTCCGGAGGAACTGTATCAGGAATTTCTTTCTGATATCACAGAAGAGATTGACAGAGAGAACAAGATCATCACCGATCTGCTCTCCCTGGTAAAAATGGACAAAAAAGCAGCAGATATGAATATCAGTAATATGAATATCAATGAGCTGCTGGAGAATATTCTGAAGCGTCTCCGTCCTATTGCAGATCAGAGAAGGATTGACCTGATCCTGGATTCGTTCCGACCGGTAACGGCAGATGTGGATGAGGTGAAATTTACCCTTGCCATCAGTAACCTGGTCGAAAATGGTATCAAATACAATGTAGATGAGGGATGGGTCCGCGTAACACTGGATGCGGATCATAAGGATTTCTATGTGACGGTTGCAGATTCCGGCCTGGGAATACCGGAAGATTCCATTGAACGGATCTTTGAGCGTTTTTATCGTGTGGATAAATCCCATTCCAGAGAGATCGGCGGAACCGGTCTTGGACTTGCTATTACAAGAAGTTCTATAGCCATGCATCATGGGATCATCAAGGTATCCAGCAAAGAGGGCGAGGGAACCACATTTACCGTGAAGATCCCGCTGTCCTATATCCCGTCCTAGGAGGTACAGCATGAAAAAAACGATTTTGATCATCTGTGTGGCCGCTGCCTGCATCCTTTTTGGTTTGGTTGCTTTCATAGGTTTGTCGGGAAGAAATAAAAACGAAGAACAGCAGTATAGATTTTATTATATCAACAGCGATGAAACGAGACTGAAAGAAGAAAAATATACTCCGGAGAAGGAAACGACAGAAGTGATGCTGCGCAATTTTTCCGAGAGTCTGAATAACCGTGAGACCCGGGAAAACGGAATCTCACTTTTTCCGGATGGGGTAAAGATTTCTTCTTATTCCATACAGGATGGAGTCCTGAACGTAGAATTCAATGAGGCCTATGATAAAATGTCACGTACCAGAGAACTTCTGGTGCGGGCAGGTATAGTGAAGATCTTTTTACAGGTTCCAGGAGTGGATTCTGTGGAGATCTATGTGGGTAAAAAGCCGCTGACAGATACCAGGGGTGAAGAAGTGGGAGCCATGAACAACGACACCTTTGTGGAGTTTTCCGGGTCCGATGGGGATGTGTACAGCTATGACACCTTTACTCTGTATTTCACAAATAAAAACGGAGATAAACTGGTAGCGGAACAGAGAAGTGTCCGCTACAGACGAAATCTTCCGAAGGCTACGGTGGTTCTGGAGCAACTTGCAAGAGGTCCGCTGGAAAAAGGACATTATCCTACAATACCGGAGAATTCAGAGGTACTTTCCCTGACGAGAGCAAACGGAATCTGCTATGTGGATTATAATTCCGTATTTCAGGATTATGCGCTGGATGTTTCGGAACAGATTGCCGTGTATTCGGTGGTAAATACGCTGATCGCGGCAACGGATGTGGACAAAGTTGAGATTTCCATCGAAGGAAACAAGGAAGTGACCTTTGGCCAGAATATGCAGCTTTATAAGTTCTATGAATGGAACGACAGCCTGCTGGCACACACAAAGGCTAAAAAAGAATAGAAAAAATAAAACATTTCAAAATATCAGAAAACGGGAGAACATTTATGGCGAAAAGGCCGATGTGTCTGTTGTGTTTTCTTATGGTGCTGAGTCTTGGCGCACTGGAGCTTATGGGGATTCCTCTGATCAGGGGGAATCCCCTTCCGTTAAATGTGCAGGAGCAGATCGAAGCGCACCCTGGTTCCATGATCTGCGGGGAGGTGGAACAGTATGAAAACACAGAATTTTCCCAGTCTGTTTATCTGAAAAAAACATATCTTATCCATCAGTCAAAAAAATTTCCAATTGAAAATGTAAGAATATTTCTCAAAAAAGAAGAAGATCTGAAACCGGGAATGCGGATCCTGGTCAAGGGAACGCTGAAAAGAGTGGAAGGTCCTGCGAATCCGGGGGGCTTTGACAGCCAACACTTTTACGCCTGTCGTCATATTTATTATTTTATGAAGAACGCTGTGCTCCAAAAGAAAACAGCAGTGTATTCCGGCTACAGGCAGCTCCTTTTGGAGATAAAAGAAAGCTGCAGACAGATCCTGAAGGAAGCAGCAGGAAAAGATGCACCTGTTTTTTGTGCCATGACGCTTGGAGACAAACAGGAACTGGATCCGGAAACACAGATGCGCTATCAGCTGGCCGGGATCATACATATCCTTGCCATCAGCGGACTTCATATCAGTATTCTGGGAATGGGGCTTTACAACCTTCTAAAGAAGATGGGACTGGGAATCTGGCCTGCCGGGATTTTTTCTCTGGGAGTGATGCTGCAGTATGGGATCATGACCGGAGGGAGTGTTTCCACCATGCGTGCAGTAACTATGTTTTTGATCGCTATGGGAGCCAGGATCACCGGACGGATCTATGATATGATGAGTGCTCTTTCCGTAACTGCCATGATGATCCTTGTGGAATCTCCGGCCTATCTCCTGGACAGTGGATTTCTTCTGTCCTTTGGCTGTGTTCTGGGAATGGGGCTCGCTGCGGAAAAGATCTGTGCCCTTGCAGGAGCGGAGAAAAAATGGACAAAGGCACTGGTAAGTCCTATAGCTCTTCAGCTTGTGACTCTGCCGGTGATGCTGAAGTTTTTCGGAGAAGTCTCTATTGCCGGATTTATCCTGAATCTGTTGGTGCTTCCAAGTGTGGGGGTAGTGCTGACTGGAGGAATGGCGGCGCTGCTGCTGGGAATTCTCAGTATTCCTGCGGCAAAACTGGTAATCCTGCCGGCAAGGGTACTGCTGCTTTTTTATGAATATCTCTGCAGTCTGGTAGGAAGATCAGGATGGAGTACTTGGATCGGAGGGGAGCCGGAAATATGGCAGATTGTGGTATATTATGGCTTTTTGATCATAGTCCTGTTTATGGGACAGTATATAAAAGAACAGCTCCGGAAGAAAAAAGCAGTCAGTGAGGAAACGGAGTTATCAGAGGAGCGGGCGGAAGTAGGTTGCCGGAAGCTATATGCTATCCGGATAACAGCCGGTATTTTTCTGGCAGTCGGAATCCTGATACTGGGATATCATCCAGCAGGAAGTCTGAAGGTGATCTGCCTGGATGTAGGACAGGGGGACGGTATTCTTGTGGAGACCCCGGAGGATCATCATTTTCTGATCGACGGAGGAAGCAGCAGCCAGTCGGATCTTGGAAGATACTGCCTTTTGCCGGCATTGAAAAGCCAGGGGATTTCCTGGCTGGATGGGATTTTTATTTCCCATACAGATCAGGATCATATCAACGGTGTGAAGGAGCTTCTGGAATATATGGGAAAAGGTCTTACAACCATCCGGGCCGGATATCTGATCCTGCCTGCCTGGGCGGAAAGACCAGATGCATGGCGGGAGCTTGCAGAGGCAGCAAAAACAGCCGGAGTTAAGGTCGTGACAGCAGGAAAAGGGGATGAATTGCCTTGCGGCAAAGTATCTTTTTCTGTTCTGTGGCCGGAGAAAAATGCCACAGGAAAAGATGTGAATGAGGAAGCTATGGTGATGGAGTTGTCTTTTGGAGATTTTCAAATGCTTTTTACCGGAGATATCGGTGCAGATACGGAGAAAAAGCTTCTGGCAGCCGGGGGGCTTGAGGATGTTGACTGTCTGAAGGTGGGACATCACGGTTCCCGTTATTCTACCACAGAAGCATTTCTTGAGAAAATAAAGCCGGAAGTGGCGATCATTTCCTGTTCTTCCACCAACACCTACGGACATCCGTCACCGGAAACCGTAGAGCGGCTTAAAGCGGCCGGAAGTCAGGTGGAATACACCATGAAAAACGGTGCTATTACCGTGGAAACAGATGGAAAAAAGCTTAAGATCGGAAGGTTCCGAAAAAAACGGTGACTTTTGAACATGTTTGTTGTAAAATAGACAGGGTTTGTGCAAAAACAAAATACTGAAAATGTGCAATACAAGATAAGGAGTTTTTATTTATGAAATATGATGTACTGATCGTAGGAGCAGGTCCCGGTGGAATCTTTGCGGCCTATGAACTGATGAATAATGATCCGGAGAAAAAGATCGCGGTTTTTGAAGCTGGTCATCCTCTGGAAAAAAGAAAATGTCCCATCGACGGAAAGAAAGTAAAATCCTGTATCCACTGCAAAACCTGTGCGATCATGAAGGGATTTGGCGGTGCAGGCGCTTTCTCCGACGGAAAATATAATATCACCAATCAGTTTGGCGGAACTCTGTACCAGCATATCGGCAAGGATACAGCCACAGAGCTGATGGAATATGTAGATAAACTGAACCTGATGCATGGCGGTGAAGGAACCAGGCTTTATTCTACCACAAACAGCGAGATCCGTAAGCTCTGCCTTCAGAACGGCCTGCATCTTTTGGATGCATCAGTCCGTCATCTGGGAACAGATATCAACTATGTGGTGCTTCAGAACCTCTATGAAAAAATGAAAGACCATGTGGACTTCTATTTTGACGCATCTGTTGACAAAGTAGAAAAAACTGAAGACGGTTATGCAGTTTTTGTAGGAGATGAGCGTTACGAGGGAACTTACTGTATCATCTCCGCAGGACGAAGCGGAAGTAAATGGATGGAGACGGTATGTACAGAGCTTAAGATCCCGACTCTTTCCAACCGTGTGGACATCGGAGTCCGTGTGGAGCTTCCGGCAGAGGTTTTCAGCCGTCTGACAGATGAGCTTTATGAGAGCAAGATCGTTTACAGAACTGAGAAGTTTGAGGATATGGTCCGTACCTTCTGCATGAACCCGCGAGGTGTTGTCGTGAATGAAAATACCAACGGTATCATCACAGTAAACGGTCACAGCTACGAAGATCCGGCAAAGCATACCAACAATACAAACTTTGCCCTTCTGGTATCCAAGCATTTCTCAGAGCCGTTCCATGACAGCAACGGATACGGTGAGAGCATTGCAAGACTTTCCAATATGCTTGGCGGTGGTGTTATGGTACAGCGGTTTGGAGATCTGATCCGCGGAAGACGAAGCACAAAAGCCCGTATTGAGGAAAGTTTCGTAACACCTACACTTTCTGCGACACCGGGAGATTTAAGCCTTGTTATGCCGAAACGTATCCTAGATGGCATCATCGAGATGATCTATGCTCTGGATAAGATCGCACCGGGAACCGCAGATGATGATACTTTGCTTTATGGCGTTGAGGTTAAATTCTACAACATGGAGGTCGAGATCGACGAAAATCTGGAAACCTGCCACAAGGGTCTCTTTGTTATCGGAGACTGTAGCGGCGTGACCCATTCTCTGTCCCATGCATCTGCCAGCGGAGTCTACGTAGCCAGATACCTGGAGCAGGAGTATTTTAACAGATAAACTGCAGAGCAGTTTATCTGTTATGAGCAAGTAGCAAAGCGGATTGCGAATATCCAGTGTAAGACAGTCCATTTCTGATATCAGGGTGATGACAGAAAGGGGCTGTTTTTTATGCAGGATATGCATGAATATTGGAGAAAGTATTCTGATAATAACTGACAGATACAGGGAGAAAACCGGTTACTGTTCACTGGTAATAATTCGCGAGGTATTTTTTGTGAGTGAAGATCACAGAAAATCGTGAATCGTCTGACATCAATCTTGACAAATTTATGAGTTTGTGGTAAAAGTTAGATAACCAGGTAAAAGAAAATATGTGCAAATGTTATAATGATAAGGTTGCATCCAGTCGGATGTGCAAAAGAGAATCCGGTGAGAATCCGGAACGATACCGTCACTGTGAAAGGGGAGCTGCTTTTATAACCACTGGGAGACCGGGAAGGGAAAGCAGCGTGGAACCAAGTCAGGAGAACTGCCTTATTGTGAGATTCAGGGATTCGCGGTTTACGAATCGGTATTCTCCATAACAATACAGAACTTCTTTTTATGTATTTGTATTGCGCAGAGAATCATGTGTGAGCAGGCGGCCGCAGAGAGCTGCTGCTTTTTTGTACATATCAGTATTCTGGAAATACATGAAAAGAGGACAATGAGAAATGAAAAGAAAAACAATGTTAGCTCTGATGCTCGCAGTTTCCATGACATGCTCTATGGGTGCGGCTACAACAGCAATGGCAGCAGAGGATTCTGCTACAGAAGAGAACGCTGAGGCAGCTGATACCACAGAGGCTTCTGATGCAGATCAGGAAGCAGCAGATAATGTAGCAGCTCTGATCGACAAGATCTATGTACAGGAAAGAAACGACACAACAGATGAGGACTGCAAGGCAGCCAAAGAAGCATGGGATGCTCTGACAGATGCTCAGAAAGAACTGGTAGAGGGTGAGAATGCAGATCCGGATTATTTCGGACGTGACACAGGAGATGCTTCCAAGGACGATCCGCGTAACCAGGATGAGATCGGTGAGAATGAACTTCTTGTTGTAAGCTTTGGTACTTCCTTCAATGACAGCCGTGCAGAGGATGTCAAGGGAATCGAGGATGCTCTTGCAGAAGCTTATCCGGACTGGTCTGTAAGAAGAGCATTTACAGCACAGATCATCATCAACCATGTAGAGGCAAGAGATGATGAAGTGATCGATAACATGCAGCAGGCTCTTGACCGTGCAGTAGAGAATGGTGTTAAGAATCTGGTTGTACAGCCTACCCATCTGATGCATGGTGCTGAGTACGATGAGATGACAGAAGCGATCAATGGCTATAAAGATAAATTCGAGTCTGTAGCTATCGCAGAGCCAATGCTCGGTGAGGTTGGAGACGATGCAACTGTGATCAATGATGACAAGAAAGCCGTTGCTCAGGCAATCACAGATACGGCTTGCAAAGAGGCCGGATTTGACAGCATGGATGCAGCAGCTGAGGCTGGCACAGCATTCGTATTCATGGGACATGGAACATCTCATACAGCTAACGTTACATACGATCAGATGCAGACACAGATGGAAAACCTTGGATTGAAGAACGCATTCATCGGTACTGTAGAGGGTAAGCCGGAAGATACAGCCTGCGACAAGGTTATCGAGAAGGTAAAAGAAGCAGGATACAAGAACGTTGTTCTTCGTCCGCTGATGGTTGTTGCCGGAGACCATGCAAATAACGATATGGCCGGTGATGAGGAGGATTCCTGGAAGAGCCAGTTTGTAGCATCCGGAAACTTCGATAAGGTTGACTGCCAGATCGAGGGTCTTGGAAGAATCGAAGCAGTTGAGAAGCTTTATGTAGAGCATACAAAGGCAGCCATCGATTCTCTGGGAAGCACTGAGGAGTCCGCAGATTCTGATGCAGCAGCAGATACAGAGGCTGATTCTGCTGAGGAGTCCGCAGAATAATAAATATAAAAATATCTGAGTGAGTTCAGATACCTATAAGAAATCAATGTAACTGCCCGGAAAGATCAGGAAGACTGTTTTCCGGGCAGATTGCTGTATCTATGGAAGGGAGAAGATTATCATGAAAAAACGCTATGTAAACTTAATTCTTGCAATGGCAAGTGCATCAGTCCTGGTGCTGGGCTCTGTGCCTGCGATGGCAAAAACAGATGAAACAAAAACAGAGTCCGGTGAGGAAGCAGAAGCTTCCGAAGAAAAGGATACAGATGCAGCCAAAGCAGATACCCTGGAAGATGGCGTTTATACAGCAGAGTTTGGTACAGACAGCAGCATGTTTCATGTAAATGAGGCCAATGACAAAAAAGGAGAGCTCACGGTCAAAGATGGTAAAATGACCATCCACGTAAGTCTGGTTTCCAAGAAGATCGTTAACCTGTTTGCGGGAACTGCCGAGGATGCCCAGAAGGACGGAGCAGAGATCATTGAGCCGACCACAGATACAGTGAAGTACAGCGATGGTTATACAGAGGAGGTTTACGGATTTGATATCCCGGTACCGGCCATTGGTGAGGAATTTAACGTGGCGATCCTGGGAGAAAAAGGCAAATGGTACGACCATAAAGTCAGCGTAAAGAATCCTGTAAAAACCTCTGACGACAAAAAATCCGAAGGGAAAAAACCGGAAGAGCTGAAGCTGGAGGACGGAACCTATGAGACGGATGTAACCCTTACAGGCGGAACAGGAAGAGCATCTGTAGAATCTCCAGCTAAAGTAGAGATCAAGGACAAAGAAGCTACGGCAACCATCATCTGGAGCAGTCCGAATTATGATTACATGATCGTGGACGGCGAAAAATATGAGCCGGTGAACAAAGACGGAAACTCCACATTTGAGATCCCGGTCACAGTCTTTGACGCAGAAATGGAAGTGACTGCAGATACTGTAGCCATGAGTACTCCTCACGAGATTGAGTATACCCTGAATTTTGATTCTTCGAGCATGAAAAAGGAAGAAAAATGAAAAAAATAATTTCATACATATTTCTGACGCTGACCCTGATCCTGGGGTGTGCTTTTGCAGTGCAGGCAGCAGAGACAGAACATAAGCCTGCGGATATTCCAGGCCTTACCTTTGATCACAGTATGGAGCTTTCCTACGCAAAGGAATTTAATGTGGATTACTACAACGATGGCTATGCGCTGCTCACCATTGATCAGGAAGGACAGTTTCTTGTAGTTCCCGAAGGCAAGAAAGCACCGGAGGGGCTGGATCCTGACATTGCGGTTCTGCAGCAGCCCATAAACAATATCTATCTGGTAGCAACCTCGGCCATGGATCTTTTCCGCGCTATCGACGGGATTGACAGCATCAAGCTTTCCGGAACCAAGGAAGACGGATGGTATATCCAGGAAGCAAAGGACGCTATGGAACAGAAAAAGATGATCTATGCCGGCAAGTACAGTGCTCCGGATTACGAGCTGATCCTGAACGATGGCTGTGACCTTGCCATTGAATCCACCATGATCCATCACAATCCGGAGGTACAGGAGAAGCTGGAGCAGTTCGGGATCCCTGTAATGGTAGAGCGTTCCAGTTATGAGAGTCACCCTCTTGGAAGAACCGAATGGATGAAGCTTTACGCAGTTCTTCTGGGAAAAGAAGATGTGGCAGAAAAGGTTTTCAAAGAGCAGACGGACAAGCTGGATAAGGTTCTCACAGCAGATAAAACAGACAAGACCGTAGCGTTCTTTTATATCAACTCCGTAGGTGCGGTAAATATAAGAAAAAGCGGCGACTATGTTTCAGAAATGATCTCTCTCGCAGGAGGAAATTATGTTCCGGAGGATACGGGAGTAAATGACAATGCTCTTTCCACCATGAATATGCAGATGGAAGAGTTTTATGCCAAGGCGAAGGATGCAGACTATATCATCTATAACAGTACGATTGACGGGGAACTTAAGACCATTGATGAGCTTCTTTCCAAAAGTAAGCTTCTTGCAGATTTCAAGGCAGTGAAGAACGGAAATGTCTGGTGCACAGGCAAAAATCTCTTCCAGGAAACTACCGGACTTGGAACCATGATCGAGGATATCCACACCATGCTGACTACAGATGATGATTCTCTGGATGATCTGACCTATATGCATAAACTGAAATAAATTCCAGTGTTCGTTTTAACTCCTTTGCCGGTTTCCACCTGTGAGCAGGAAACGAAAGGACAGGATAACAAAACAGAAGAGGAGTGTACCAGAAAAATGAATGACAGAAAACGCGCAGTCCGATACGGGATCTCTTTTGTGATCCTTGCGGTACTTTTAATCTTTTTATTTATATGGAATGTAAATTCCGGAAGTATCCACCTCTCTGTGAAGGAGATCCTGAATATCATATTCCGGCATCAGGGAGATGAAACTTCTTATAATATCGTCTGGGAGATCCGTCTTCCCAGGATACTGGCAGTTATCATCCTTGGCGGAGCACTTTCTGTTTCCGGATTTTTGCTGCAGACCTTTTTTAACAATCCTATCGCGGGACCCTTTGTACTGGGGATCTCTTCCGGTGCCAAGCTGATCGTGGCGCTTCTGATGATCTTTTTTTTAAGCAGATCGGTGTCCATCGGTTCCGGTGCCATGATCCTGGCTGCTTTTGCAGGCTCAATGATTTCCATGGGCTTTGTGCTCCTTGTGGCAAAAAAAGTCCACAACATGTCCATGCTGGTCATCAGTGGTGTTATGATCGGCTATATCTGTTCGGCCATCACAGACTTTGTGGTGACCTTTGCAGATGATTCCAACATAGTCAATCTTCACAACTGGTCACTGGGAAGCTTTTCCGGTATGACCTGGGGGAATGTGCAGACTATGGCTGCTGTGGTACTTCTTACCATGGTGATCGTATTTTTTATGTCAAAACCGATCAGCGCCTATCAGCTGGGGGAGACTTACGCGCAGAATATGGGAGTTAATATCAAGGCTTTCCGGATACTTCTGATCTTGCTTTCCAGTATTCTTTCTGCCTGTGTGACCGCTTTTGCAGGGCCGATCTCCTTCGTGGGGATCGCTGTGCCTCATATTGCAAAAAGTCTCCTGAAGACTGCAAAACCCCTGCTTGTGATCCCGGCCTGTTTTCTGGGCGGTGCAGTGTTCTGCCTGTTCTGTGACCTGATCGCAAGAACTGTATTTGCACCGACGGAGCTGAGCATCAGTTCTGTGACAGCAGTTTTCGGAGCACCGGTAGTTATCTATATCATGATTCGCAGACAGCAGAGGATATAAACGATGAAATCATATTTTTTTTATACAGATCAGCTGACCGTAGGCTATGATGGAAAACCGCTGATCAAAGAGATCAATATTCAGCTGAATAAAGGAGAGATCCTGACACTGATCGGTCCCAACGGTGCCGGAAAATCTACTATTTTGAAGAGTATCACAAGACAGCTTTCCCTGATCAGCGGAACGGTATATCTGGAACAGGAACAGATGAGCCGGATGACCAACAGGGAAGTGTCAAAAAAACTGGCTGTAGTACTTACCGAGCGCATGCGACCGGAGCTTATGACCTGTGAGGATGTGGTATCCACCGGACGATATCCCTATACCGGAACTCTCGGGATCCTTTCCGCAGAGGACAAGGAAAAAGTTAAAAGTGCCATGGAGATGGTTCACGCCTGGGATCTGAAGAACCGGGATTTTACAGCTATCAGTGACGGACAGAGACAGCGTATCCTTCTGGCACGCGCCATCTGCCAGGAACCGGAGATCATTATCCTGGATGAACCGACCTCCTTCCTGGATATCCGGCATAAGCTGGAGCTTCTTGCCATTTTGAAGAAGATGGTATTGGAAAAACAGATGACGGTGATCATGTCCCTTCATGAGCTGGATCTTGCCCAGAAGATTTCTGACCAGGTGATCTGTGTTCATGGAGATCACATTGAGAAATATGGTGCACCGGAGGAAATCTTTACTTCCGATTATATTCGGAAGCTTTATGGCATCACCCGTGGAAGCTATAATGCAGAATTCGGCTGCGTGGAAATGGAACCTCCGGCCGGAAAACCGGAGGTGTTTGTGATCGGAGGAAATGGAAGTGGGATTCCGGTATATCGGAAGCTGCAGCGACAGGGGATTCCTTTTGTGACCGGAGTTCTCCATACCAATGATGCAGATTATCAGGTGGCAAAAGAACTGGCTGCAAAAGTGATCACGGAGAAGCCTTTTGAATGCATTTCGGAGTCTGCCTTTGAAGAAGCACTGGAGTTCATGGGAAAATGTGAAAAAGTGTACTGTCCGCTGAAGGATTTTGGTATCATGAATGAAAAAAACCGGGAATTGTTGAAAAAAGCAAAAGAAACCGGAAAATTAAACCAGATCAGATAAGTTCTCTGGGAAAATGAGAAAAGCAATAAAACGCTGTCAGAAATGAGTGATATAATTTCCGGCAGCGTTTTTTATATAATATAAATTACAAATATTTCAGCAGCTGTGTTATAATATGACAAGAACGACAGATCGTGAAGCGCTCGCATTCGTGGAGATGTAAGTAACGAAGAGGAATGTCCGCTTTACACCGCAAAAGTTAAGCAGATACAATCGATCCGAAAAAATATATGGAGGGAAGATCAATGAAAAAAAGAAACATGATCGCAGCTCTGCTCTGCAGTGCATGCCTTGTGGCAGGAAGTGTAAATCCCGTATTTGCAGATGCATCGAAGGTAGTAACACTTGGAGCAGATCTTACGGATGCTCAGAAGCAGACAATGATGAAATATTTTAATGTAAGTTCCGATCAGGTGCAGGTGATGACCATTACAAATGAGGATGAGCATAAACACCTGGATAATATCGCGCCACAGTCCCAGATCGGTTCCAGAACTTTGAGCTGTGCCTATGTGAAGCCTACACAGTCCGGCGGGATCAAGGTCCGCACAGCAAATCTGAACTGGGTGACAGGTAATATGATCGCAACGACACTTTCCACATCCGGTGTGAAGAATTGTGAAGTAGTTGCTGCCTGCCCGATGGAAGTATCCGGAACAGGTGCACTTACCGGCATCCAGATGGCATATGAGAAGGCCAGTGGAGAGAAGCTGGATGAGACCAAGACGAAGCTTGCCAACCAGGAGATCGTAACCACCGGTGAGCTTGCAGATAAGGTTGGTAAAAATGAGGCGACAACAGTTGTAAACCAGTCCAAGATGGATGTGATCCAGAACGGAGTACAGAATGCAGATGAGATCCAGAATATTGTTATCAATGTGGCTGAGCAGAACAATATTTCCGTAAGCCAGGACGATATTGACAGGATCGTGTCTCTTCTGAAGCAGATCTCACAGCAGGATTACAATTATGATGATGTGAAGGAAACACTGGAGCAGGTAGATGCCAATACCACAGGCCAGACCTCTTCCTCTGATGATACGCTGGATGGCGAGAGCAGTGATGAAACCGTAGATGTGGATGCAGATTCTTCTGATGATATTGTCAACAATGTAAATGACAGCATTCTTGGTGACGATGTGATCCAGAGCTCCACAGAGGATCCGGGTCTTGAGGAAGAAACAGGAGCAGATTCTCAGGATACAAGCAATGAGACCGGAATCCCGGATGCTACCGACGACGGAACCTATAGCAATGAGGAAAGCTCGGACGAAAGCAGCACAGACGAAAGTACCTCTGATGAGAGCAGTACAGAGGATAGTGCATCCGACGAGAGCAGTACAGACGAAAGTGCTTCTGACGAGAACAGCACAGATGAAAGCGCTTCTGATGAGGCTGCATCCGATGAGACCGGAATCCCGGAGGCAACAGAAGATACAGAATCTTCAGAAAGTACAGAGGGCTCAGACCAGGCAGATAGTGCAGAAAACGATACTTCCGTGCTCAGTGAAGAAGCAAAGAACAATTATGATAAATTTGTCCTCTTTGTAAAAGGCGAGTATGAGGGAGATGCAGATTCCCTTCTCGCTGCAACGGAGGATACAGAGGCAGTGGCAACGGTAACACTGGATGAGCAGACAGCGAAGAGTGTGGCAGAAACTGTTGAGAAGGATTATTATGATATCCTGAAGGATGGTACAGAATCCTATGAGGCAGATGGTACAGAAAAATATCAGAGTACAGAGCTGAATATGATGGATCAGAAGCTGAAGAAGCTGTTCAGTATTGACAGTTCCCAGGAGGCCACAGAGGCCACAGACGTGACAGCAGCTATTCTTGCAGATGTTCCCCAGGAAGATAAGCAGACACTTTATAAAGAAACCATGAAATATCTGGCAGGTCTTTACGGCGAGAACACGGACTCTTCTGAGGAATCCGCAGCAGAATAAAAGATTTACAGAAAAAGAGATAAAAAATACCGCAGCAGAGAAAACAACCTCTGCTGTGGTATTTTTTGTCGTGCAGGAAAGATATCATGAAAATTTTGTGATTTACGACAAGGATTTGTGTAAGCACTGGAAAAATGGATTTTTCTGTGATAAAATTGACCGTAAATCGGTTTTGTGGACTCATACATCGCAAACCGTGACAGGGAAACGAGAAAGGGAAAAGGTAGAATTTATGAGCCTGGCAGTAGTAACATTAAAAAAAGGCGAAGGCAGATTCCTGAAATCAGGAGGCCTCTGGGTATATGACAATGAGATCGCAAGCATCATGGGAAGCTTTGTGAACGGAGATATCGTTCTGGTCCGGGACTTTGACGGATATCCAATGGGAAGAGGATTTATCAACACCAATTCCAAGATCACAGTCCGTATGCTTACCAGAGATGAGCGTACAGAGATCAGTCCGGAATTTTTGAAACAACGTGTCCGCGACGCATGGGAGTATCGTAAGAAGGTAGTAGATACCGGAAGCTGCCGTGTGATCTTCGGAGAAGCAGACTTTCTTCCGGGTCTTGTTGTGGATAAGTTTTCAGATGTGCTTGTTGTACAGTCTCTTGCACTGGGAATCGACCGTCTTAAAGAAACGATCATAGATGCACTGAAGGAAGTCCTTGCTGAGGATGGGATCCGGATCCGTGGAGTCTATGAGCGGAGTGATGCAAAGGTACGCCGCCAGGAAGGAATGGAACTTACCAAGGGATTTATCGGAGAAGAATTTCCGACACTTGTTCAGATTGAAGAGAACGGTGTGAAATATGAAGTAGATATCAGGGACGGGCAGAAGACCGGATTTTTCCTGGATCAGAAATATAACCGTCTTGCTATCCAGAAGCTCTGCAAAGGGGCGAAGGTTCTGGACTGCTTTACACATACCGGCTCTTTTGCACTGAATGCGGGAATTGCAGGGGCACAGAGTGTTCTTGGTGTGGATGCGTCGGAAACTGCAGTCCTGCAGGCAAGAAGAAACGCCAGTCTGAACGGCCTGGACGGAACAGTGAAATTCCTCTGTGAGGATGTTTTTGAACTTCTTCCCGAGCTTGAGGAGAAGGGAGAGAAATTTGATGTTGTGGTACTGGATCCTCCGGCATTTACGAAATCCAGAAGCTCTGTAAAAAATGCCATCAAGGGATACCGTGAGATCAATCTCCGTGCAATGCGTCTTGTAAAGGACGGCGGATTTCTCGCAACTTGTTCCTGCTCTCATTTTATGACGTATGAGCTGTTTACACAGACCATCGGTCAGGCAGCGAAGAATGTCCATAAGAGACTGCGCCAGGTAGAGTACCGTACACAGGCACCGGATCATCCGATCCTATGGTCAGCAGATGAGTCCTATTATCTGAAATTCTACATTTTCCAGGTATGCAATGACCGTTAGGAACTGCCATCCGGATTTTTTTACGGAAATTTTTGGGCAGTGCCGTCTGGCAGTGAAAAGGAGATGCAGATCATATGAGAGACAAATTCAATAAATTTATGCAGGGACGTTATGGAGTGGATGATCTTTCCAGGTTCACCATGGGAGTCGCACTGGTTCTGATCATTCTGGCAATGTTTGCTAATATATTCAGCAGAACTGTCGGCAGCACCCTTGACATTCTCGGGGTCGCAGCGATCGTATATGCATATATACGTATTTTTTCCAGAAATATCCAGCAGCGTTATGCCGAAAATCAGAAATTCCTTCAGATGACGTCAAAGTTTCGTTTTCGCTTTAATAAAGAAAAGGATCTGATGAAGCAGAGAAAGACCCATCACATCTACAGCTGTCCGGGCTGCGGACAGAAGATACGTATTCCAAAGGGAAAGGGCAAGATCGAGATCGAATGTCCGAAATGCCACACAAAATTCGTAAAAAGGAGCTGACATGTTCGGATATGTGACCGTTAATAAACCGGAAATAAAATTCAAGGATTTTGATGTGTACCGTTCTTTTTACTGCGGTCTTTGCAGAGAATTGCGGGAGAGATACGGGATACCGGGACAGATCTCACTGACTTATGATATGACATTTGTGGTCCTTCTTTTAAGCGCTCTTTATGAACCGCCAACGAAGAAGGGAACCTCCAGGTGTGTGGTCCATCCGCTGAAGCCCCAGCCAGTGCGCAAAAATACAGTAACTGAGTACTGTGCGGATATGAATGTGATCCTTACCTATTACAAATGTATGGATGACTGGCAGGATGAACACAAACCACTGCGCTATGCATATGCAGGAATTCTGAAGAATTGCGGAAATATGCATATGTCCGCTTATCCGGAGAAGATCCAAAGGATCCGAAACGCACTGGAGGAGCTTTCTTCCCTGGAAAAACAGGGGGAAACCGATGTGGACCGTGTAGCCGGATGTTCCGGACGTATCATGGAAGAGATTCTGGCCTTCCGTAAGGATGTCTGGGAATCGTCCCTGCGCCGTCTGGGATTTTATCTCGGAAAATTTATCTACATCCTGGATGCTTATGACGATGTGGAAAAAGATGCAGAAAACGGAAATTACAATCCTTTCCTTGAAAAATATAAGATAGAAGGGTTCGAGGAAGAGGTACGTCGGCTTCTTATGATGATGCTTGCAGAATGCTGCAGAGAATTTGAAAAGCTGCCGATCCTCCGATACGGAGATATCCTTCGAAATATTTTATATTCCGGCGTCTGGTGCCGCTTTGCGGCGATCGGACAGAAGCGCAGGGAAGAACGGGAGAAAGAGAAAAAATGTTAGATCCATACAGCGTGTTGGGAGTTCCCAGAAACGCATCTGATGATGAAATAAAAAAGGCATACCGGAAGCTGAGCCGAAAGTATCACCCGGATGCCAATATCAATAATCCGAATAAGGATCAGGCCGAAGAAAAATTCAAAGAAGTGCAGCAGGCTTACGAGCAGATCATGAAAGAGCGTGAGTACGGAAGCAGTTCCCAGAATGGTTATGGCGGCTACGGAAATTACGGTGGTTTTGGAAATTACGGAAATGCCGGTTCCAGTGCCTATCAGGATGAGGAAAGTATGCGCAGAAGGGCGGCCGCCAATTATGTGCAGAGCGGTCATTTTCAGGAAGCTATGAATGTACTGGATTCTCTTGGTCAGAAAAATGGGGAATG
This sequence comes from Blautia sp. SF-50, assembly GCF_900101315.1. Lineage (NCBI taxonomy): Bacteria > Bacillati > Bacillota > Clostridia > Lachnospirales > Lachnospiraceae > Blautia > Blautia sp. SF-50. The sequence continues at coordinate 59,643 of NZ_FMUW01000007.1, read as the reverse complement.
GTATTACCTGGCTGCTATGGCAAATATGGGAATGGGAAATAATGTAACAGCTCTGGATCAGATCCGTGAAGCAGTCCGTCAGGAACCGGATAATATGCAGTACCGTATGCTGCTCCAGAGAATGGAAGGCGGTGGCGGCTGGTATCAGCAGCGGCAGGATCCCTTTGGGGGAATGCCGACCGCAGGAGGAGATATGTGTGATGCCTGCTGCAGGACCATGGCCTGTTTCATGTGCTGGCCGGGCGGCTTTTTCTGCTGCTGATGCAGGAAAAAGGTCTGTCATCGATGTCCTGAAACTGAGATCGGGGATATCATAAGGCAGCATATCCATATGTTTGTAAGGCGGATCCTGCAGATCCGTTTTGCGATATAGATCGCAGAAGGCTTTTTCTGACAGAGATTCACAATGCTGTCCGGGAAATGCTGCACTGCAGAGAAAAAGAGGAGGAAATCGTTATGAGTATAAGAATTGGTATTTTAGGTTACGGAAACCTGGGACGCGGCGTGGAGTGCGCCATCAAGCATAATCCGGATACAGAGCTGGTTGCAGTATTTACCAGACGTGATCCAGAGACTGTAAAGATCCTTACAGAGACCGCAAAGGTTTATTCTGTAAAAGATGCGGAGAAGCTGAAGGATGAGATCGATGTCCTGATCATCTGTGGAGGAAGTGCTACAGATCTTCCTGTTCAGACACCGGAGTATGTAAAATATTTCAATGTTGTGGACAGCTTTGATACACATAAGAAAATCCCGGAGCATTTTGCAAATGTTGATAAGGCAGCAGCAGAGAGTGGACATGTAGGAATCATTTCCGTAGGCTGGGATCCAGGAATGTTTTCTCTGAACCGTATGTATGCAAATGCGATCCTTACAAATGGAAACGACTACACATTCTGGGGCAAGGGTGTCAGCCAGGGACATTCTGATGCAGTCCGCCGCATCAAAGGCGTAAAGGATGCAAAGCAGTACACCATTCCGGTAGAAGCTGCACTTGAGGCAGTAAGAAACGGAGAAAATCCGGAGCTTACCACACGCCAGAAACATACAAGAGAATGCTTCGTAGTTGCTGAGGAAGGTGCTGATCTTGCACGCATCGAGGAAGAGATCAAGACCATGCCGAACTACTTTGACGAGTATGATACAACGGTACATTTCATTTCCCAGGAAGAGCTGAATCGTGACCACAGCGGTATCCCACACGGCGGTTTTGTGATCCGCAGCGGAAAAACAGGCTGGAACAATGAGAACAGCCATGTGATCGAGTACAGCCTGAAGCTGGATTCCAATCCTGAGTTCACATCTTCTGTGATCGTTGCCTATGCAAGAGCTGCATATCGCATGAACCAGGAAGGACAGAAGGGCTGCAAGACCGTATTTGATGTTGCACCTGCATATTTAAGTGCCCTTGACGGAGCAGAGCTTCGCAAAAAATTCCTGTAAGGATCTGTAACAGACCTGTAACAGACAGGAGCAAAACTGCATAAAGGATCATATCCCCGGAGCATCGGTGAATATTTCTGATGTTTCGGGGCTTTTTTCTGCATAAAATCAACATTGGTAATACCTGGATGATGTTTTTTCTGAAAGAAAAGGAAAGAGTTGACGGACCGTAAAGAATGTTATATAATATGGACGTAAAATTGTAACAAAATTGTAATGTTTACGATCAGCCGGACTTAAGAAATAGTAAATATCAATGATCTATCTATCAAAGGAAGGTATGTATGCGAAAATTAAGCAGAAAATGGAAACTCTGGGGACTTTTTTTTGTTCTGATGTTCTTTGCAGCCGGAGCAACTGTACATACAACGGCAACAGATGTACAGGCTGCGACCAAAAAAGGTTTTAAGACAGAAAAAGGAAAGTCCTATTATTATCAGAACGGCCAGAAGGTAAAAGGCTGGCTTACACTGAACGGCAGGAAATACTATTTTAATAAATCCACAGGCGTACAGGTGAAGGGCTGGACCAAGGATGGCAAGGGCAAACGATATTTTTATAATGCCAACGGTATCAAGGGTTATATGGCTACAGGCTGGATTACAGACAGCAAGAAAAATACCCGTTATTTTAACCCCACCAGCGGATATATGACAACGAAATGGGCCACGATCAGCAATAAGAAATATTATTTCTACAGCGGCAGTGGTGCTGCAGCCAGAAGTGTATTCCTTACAGACAAGCAGAATGTGACCAGATATTTTACCAGCAAATGCTTTATGGCAAAGGGCTGGGCAACGAATAAGAAACAGCAGAAGCGTTATTTTGATTCAAATACGGGAGCTATGTATAAGGGCTTCAAGAAGATCGGCAGCGATACCTATTATTTTTACAGCAAGAGCGGCGTGATGGCTACCGGTTGGGTCACAAATTCCAAAAAAGGATATAAATATTATTTCGATCCGTCAACCGGTGTCATGGCTACGGGAACGAAGACGATCGATGGCAAGAAGTATACATTTGGCAGCAATGGTGTCCTGGATACCAACCCAAGCACTACTACAGCGACAAGCTCCAGGACTATCAAGAATTTCCTTGCCAATGCATTACTTCCGGTAGGAAAGACTCTTTACGTATGGGGCGGCGGCCACAACTGGTCGGATGCGACCAGAAAGGGCATTAGTCCAAAATGGAAACAGTGGTATGACAGCAATTCCAGCTCCTATAATTACAGATATTATATGGATCTCAGTGAAGCTACAGAACAGAAGGGCCTTGACTGCTCCGGCTTTGTAGGATGGTCTGTATATCAGATCATGCAGAGCAGATCCGGTGGACCTATGTACACGGACGTTTCCGGAAATCTTGGATCTTTGTATTCCGGCAAGGGAATGGGTACCGTTGTTTCCCAGTCTCAGCTGGCAAGCTCAAACTGGAAGCTTTATCCGGGAGATATCGGATACAACAGCGGACATACTTGGATCGTTCTCGGACAATGTTCCGATAAGAGTGTTGTGATCCTCCACTGTACACCGAATGCCGGCGTACAGATTTCCGGAACACCGACACCAAGCGGAACTTACGGAAGCCAGGCGATCAAGCTGGCAGAAACTTATATGTCTAGGTATCCTGGAGCCAGCAAATATGACTATCATGAATCCAGTGGTAACTATATCCGAAACGGTGCATACTTCAGATGGAACAGAAGCACTCTTTCCGATCCCAACGGATATCTGAACAAGACAGCCAATCAGATCCTTGCAGATCTTTTCTGATCAGGATATGCTGAAAGAAATTTGTATGTAACAAATAGCAATAAGAAACGTGAGAGGAGAACCTGAGATAACCCGGGTTCTCCTTTTTTAATGTCAAAATCATTAATAAATATTACAAAGTTTTAAACTAATTAATAGAAAATCCTTGCAATCCAAATAACACTGTGTTAATATATAAAAAGATTGAAACAAGATATTGCAAAAGTATTACAAAGAAAACCAACGAAGCGGATGGTCAGATCCGCTGTATTAAATTAGAATCAGATTGCGAGGGTGAACAGTCATGAAGAAAAGGATATTATGTCTGACACTGGCGCTCATCATCAGCGGAGCACAAGTAGTCAGCGTAAGCGCAACAAGAGAAGATGAGGCAGCACTTCAGCAGGAGATGGATGCGACCAACGAACAGCTGAATGCGACTTATTCCAGATTGGATGAGCTTTCCTCACAGAAGTCACAGATTGAAGGCGAGATTTCAACTCTTGATGCCAATCTTGTAAACGTGATGGTTTCGATCCAGACACTGGAGGGAGATATCTCCAATAAGGAAGCCGACATTGCATCTACACAGACCAACCTTGAGAAGGCCAAAAATGCCAAGCAGAAACAGTATGAGGCAATGAAGAAACGTATCCAGTATCTCTATGAGAAGGGTGGAGACGATGCATGGTTCCAGATGATGCTGAATGCAGAGAACCTGTCTGACCTTCTTACAAGAGCAGAGTACACACAGAAGACTTATGAGCAGGACCGTAAGAGTCTTGAAAAATATTCCAATACGATCCAGCAGGTGGCAAACCTGGAGGCACAGTACACACAGGAGAAGGCAGAACTGGAGGGAATGAAGCAGGAATATGAGGCAGAGTCCCAGAACCTGCAGGCACAGCTGGATGAGAAGCGTGCCACATCCGCAGATTATGATAATGAGATCGCCTACGCACAGCAGCAGGCTACAGATTATGCAAACCTTCTTGCAGAGCAGACTGCAGAGCTTCAGAGATTAGAGGCTGAGCGTATTGCAGCAGAGGAAGAGGCAAGACGTCAGGCCGAGGCTGAAGCAGCAGCGAGAGCACAGGCTGAGGCAGAAGAGGAAGCAAGACGTCAGGCAGAGCAGGAAGCACAGCAGGATGAGGCGGACGAGAGCGAAGACGTACAGCACGATGAGGACGGCGACGTGATCGAGAATGCAGATGAGGATACTGCAGAAGATGACACCGAGGCTGTGGATGAAGATGCAGACAATGGTGAGAATGATGATGCGTCCGAGGATACTGAGAATACAGAGGATAATGCAGACGCAGATTACGATAACAGCACAGACGCATCTGAAGAAAGTGCAGAGGACACATCTAATGCAGAGGATACATCTTCAGACAGTGACAGTTCTTCTTACAGTAGCGGTTCCGGATCTTCTGTTGTGAATTATGCTACACAGTTTGTGGGGAATCCTTATGTATGGGGCGGAACAAGCCTTACCAATGGTGCAGACTGCTCCGGATTTGTACAGAGTGTCTATGCGAACTTCGGAGTCAGCCTTCCGAGAACCTCCTATGAGCAGCAGAATGCAGGTACAGAAGTATCCTACGCAGATGCACAGCCGGGAGATCTGATCTGCTATGGCGGACACGTGGCTATTTACATGGGTAATGGCCAGATCGTTCATGCATCGAACTCTCAGGACGGGATCAAGATCAGCAATGATGCTACATACAGAACAATTGTATCTGTAAGACGTCTTGTATAATAAAAACGTACAACAGAAAATAAAAATACAGCAGCCCGACAGCAGTTTGTCGGGCTGTTTTTAACGTCGGAAAAAATACTGAAAAACCTATGGAACGGAGTGAACAGCAACAAAATATGCTCAAAAATGTATAAATATTGAAAACAGTATTGACATATAATTAACAGGATGTTATTATAATGTCAGTATAATTCCATATTGAACATAGCAAGTGCTGAGGATAGCTGACAGTTATATATTGATTATCAGAAGTCCACAGAAAAGGGAATCAGGTGTGAAACCTGAGCGATCCGGTCACTGTAACGGAGGAGCGAATCTCATAGTCCATTGTACGTATGTATGAGAAGGAGAGAGGAGCCATGATCCCGGAGCCAGGAAACCTGCTTGTTATGGCGAGGTTAAACTTCCGTGTAAAGTGTAACAACCATTTCAGGGACTCCGCACCCCTGGGACGTTGTCTACTTTTTTACGAGAGTAGGCATTTTTTTATGGAATGCGCCTGTTCATATGAATTATACATGATTAAATGGCAGGCGATACTACTCCGGATACATTCGTTCCCTCCGCGCACTCATGAACGGATTATATTTCTACCCCGGGGTGGCATCGCTACCTCTTTTTATAGGAAAAAATTATGTGTGGTTATGTCAGGAGAGGAGAAAAGAGCCATGGAGAAACCATACTGGGAAGGCAAAGAATACTCTTACTTCAGCCACAAAAACTGTGAGTATTTTCCGTGCCATAAAGGAGCAGATCCGGAGAACTTCAATTGTCTGTTCTGCTATTGCCCTTTATATGCACTGGGAGATAAATGTGGTGGTAATTTCCGCTTTACGGAAAGCGGGATCAAAGACTGCACCGAATGCAAGCTTCCTCATAGAAGAGAAAATTTTGGATATGTTACAGGTAAATATAGCGAGCTTGCGGAAATTGTACGGAAGCAGCGGGAAAAATAAAAAACAGGCCAGTTCAGATACAGGAAAATGTATATTCCTGTGTTTGAACTGGCCTGTTTTGTTTGGGGTGGACAATATCTGTTATCTGTCGGAAAAGATACAGAAGATCATTCTCTGGTTTGGAGAAAAACCTTAAGTCTGGGAATCTGGTTGTTGAGGATCAGCTGTTCCGGAAACATGGCCTGATGAACAAACTCAGCAGCACAGGTAAAATCTCCGATATGCTCCGGGCCATGGCTGTCACTGGAAAGAAGCAGCGGCAGATCATATTTGCGGCAGCATCGAAGGATCTCGAAACAGTTTTCTCTTGTGTCGCCACGATAGCCATAAGGTGCAAGAGAAGCTTCGTTGATCTCAAAGATCGTGCCGGTTTCCCTGGCAGCCCTTGCAAGCGCATCATAATTAACCGGGTAATGAGTGTTATCACTATGTCCGAGGATCTTTACACAGGGGTTTTTCATTACATTGATAAAAGCTTCTGTGTTTTCGGCTCTGGTACCGCAACGGTAATTCCAGGCATGCATGCTGGCAATGGCGTAATCGAGTTTACATAATAATTCCTGACCTAAATCTACCGTTCCGCTGCGGTCAAGGATATTCAGTTCAATTCCGTAGAGTAATTCTACACCGAAATGTTTTTTGGGAGAATAGGTAAGGCTGCGGAAATAGGAGGAAGTTCCGGCTGCCAGAGTGCCGGGACCGTGATCAGTGATCCCGAGAAGCCGGAGACCTTTCTCGGCAGCTGCGCGTGCCATGTTGGTGATGGTACATTCCGTGCCGTGACCACTGGCGATGGAGTGGGTATGCATATCAGAAAGATACATAAAAATACACCTCTTTTACTGTTTGAGAACATGTGACAGAGTGGAATACGAATGTCCGCTTTGCATAAATTTTTCTGAAAAACAAAGGAATTCCTATATAAATCCAAGTATGGCAGAGCAGAAAAACAAAGTCAATAGAGAAAAACATAAAAATACAAAAAACAAATAAAATCAACAGGGCGCAACCGATAAAAACCACAAAAACAGCTAGAAACACATGTTGGATTTCGTTGACATCGAAGTAGGGGTAAGGTATAATAAAACTACATGAGCACATAGCCGGACAGGAGCGGTTCTGGAAGCGTAGAGGCAGACAGATCACCAGAAACAACCGGTTGTGAGAAAGGAGAATCATGGAGAAATTTCATATAGCAGATGTTCCGAAAACAGACAGGATCACACATCTTGTAGATAATCTTTATGCAAAGATGCCGGTAATCGAATCTGCCAGAGCAAAACTGATCACAGAGTCTTACAAAGCAACAGAAGACGAGCCGATCATCACCCGCAGAGCCAAGGCATTTGCCCACATCCTGCACAACATTCCGATCATCATCCGTGATGAGGAGCTGATCGTCGGAAGTAGCACTTTGGCGCCGAGAGGATGTCAGACGTTTCCGGAGTATTCTTTCCAGTGGCTGGAAGATGAGCTGGATACAGTGGCTACCAGAACAGCCGATCCATTTTATATTGCGGAGGAAACCAAGGCGGAGCTCCGTGAGGTACATAAATACTGGAAAGGCAAGACTACCAGTGAGCTTGCAACCTCTTATATGGCACCGGAAGCGATTCTTGCCATTGACCACAATATTTTTACACCTGGAAACTATTTCTACAATGGTGTAGGACATGTAACCGTTAAATATGAAGAAGTTCTGGCGATCGGTTATGAAGGGATCATTGCCAAAGCTCAGAAGGAACTGGATGAGTGTAATGTAGGAGATGGTGATTACGCAAAGAAATCCCGTTTCCTGGAAGCAGTTATCATGAGCTGTCAGGCAGTTATTGACTATGCACATCGCTATGCCGAGCTCGCAGAGCAGATGGCATATCAGTGTCAGGATCCGACCAGAAAACAGGAACTCCTTCAGATCGCATCCAATTGTACACGCGTACCGGCGAAGGGCGCCCGTAACTTCTATGAGGCGTGCCAGTCCTTCTGGTTTGTACAGCAGCTGATCCAGATGGAAAGCAGCGGACATTCTATTTCTCCGGGACGTTTTGACCAGTATATGTATCCATATTACAAGAGTGATATGGAAGCAGGCAATCTTACCAGAGAATTTGCACAGGAACTGATGGACTGCATATGGGTAAAATTAAACGACCTGAATAAATGCCGTGATGCTGCATCTGCAGAAGGCTTTGCAGGCTACAGCCTTTTCCAGAACCTGATTGCAGGCGGTCAGAACAAGGATGGCGAGGATGTGACCAATGATCTCTCCTTTATGTGCATCCAGGCGTCTATGCATGTGCACCTTCCGGCACCGTCTCTTTCTGTAAGAGTATGGAACGGATCACCACATGAATTCCTGATCAAGGCTGCAGAGCTTACAAGAACAGGAATCGGACTTCCGGCTTATTACAATGATGAGGTTATCATTCCTGCACTGCAGAACCGCGGCCTTTCTCTTGCAGATGCCAGAGAATATAACATCATCGGCTGTGTAGAACCGCAGAAGGCAGGTAAGACAGAGGGTTGGCATGACGCTGCATTCTTTAACATGTGCCGTCCGCTGGAGATGGTTTTCTCTAATGGTATGGACAAAGGGGTACAGATCAGTGTCCAGACCGGCGATGTCACAGAGATGAAGAGCTTCGATGAGTTCTATGATGCATATAAGAAACAGATGGAATATTTCATTTCCCTGCTTGTAAATGCTGATAATGCCATTGATGTGGCACATGCGGAGAGATGTCCGCTTCCATTCCTTTCCTGTATGGTGGATGACTGCCTGAAACGAGGCAAATCCGTTCAGGAAGGCGGAGCTGTTTATAACTTTACAGGTCCTCAGGGATTTGGTATTGCAAACATGGCAGATTCTCTGTATGCGATCCGCAAGCTTGTATATGAAGAAAAGAAGATGACCATGGAAGAGCTGAAGGAGGCTCTGGCATGGAACTACGGCAAGGGTATCGATGCACAGTCTGCAGCAGATATCACCACCATTGTTATGCAGAAGCTTCAGGAGAATGGCATCCGCGTAAATGAGCAGACCGCAACAGCTGTTATGACAGCAGCTCTCGGAACAGAGCCATCTCCGGAGAAGAAAGCAAGATTCGAAGAGATCCACAAGATGATCGAGGAGGTTCCGAAGTTTGGAAACGATATCCCGGATGTGGATTATTTTGCAAGAGATGTGGCTTATACTTACACCAAGCCGCTTCAGAAATATATGAACCCGAGAGGCGGACATTATCAGGCAGGACTTTATCCTGTATCTGCAAACGTTCCTCTTGGCGGACAGACCGGTGCAACACCGGATGGCCGTTACGCACATACTCCGGTAGCAGATGGTGTTTCCCCGTCAGCCGGCAAGGATGTGAAGGGACCGACAGCTGCGGCAACTTCTGTATCCCGCCTGGATCATTTTATCGTATCTAACGGAACACTGTTTAATCAGAAATTCCATCCGTCAGCACTTGCAGGAAGAGAAGGACTGGAGAAATTCGTAGCACTGATCCGCGGATACTTTGATCAGAAGGGTATGCATATGCAGTTTAACGTTGTTGACAGAGAAACACTTCTGGATGCACAGAAGCATCCGGAGAAGTACAAACATCTGGTTGTACGTGTTGCAGGCTACAGCGCATTGTTCACTACACTTTCCAGATCTCTGCAGGACGATATCATCAGACGTACTGAGCAGGGTTTCTAAAGGAGTAACGAATGGACTATTTGGATACAAAGGGCAGGATCTTTGATGTTCAGAAATATTCAGTACACGATGGACCGGGTATCCGTACCATCGTGTTCCTGAAGGGCTGCGTTCTTCGCTGCCGCTGGTGCTGTAATCCGGAATCACAGGAATACCGGATCCAGAACATGAAGGTTCTGGGAGAAGATAAAGTGATCGGTCGCGACGTGACAGTTCGTGAGATGATCGAAGAGGTGGAAAAGGACCGTGCCTATTATTATCGTTCCGGAGGCGGGATCACCCTTTCCGGAGGGGAATGTATGTGTCAGGCGGACTTTTCCAGAGATCTTCTTCGCGCAGCAAAGGAGAGAGGAATCAACACAGCAGTGGAAAGCATGGCCTGTGCCCCATGGGAAAAGATCGAACAGGTACTTCCCTATCTGGATGTATATCTGATGGATATCAAGCATATGGATCAGGAAAAACATAAAGAATTCACAGGACGGGCCAACGGACTGATGCTGGAGAATGCAAGAAGGGTTGCGCTCTACGGAAAAACCAGATTGGTGATCCGCGTTCCGGTGATCCCCACATTTAATGATTCTGTGGAAGAGATCCAGGCGATCGCAAGATTTGCAGCATCCCTTCCGGGCGTAAACAAGATCCATCTTCTTCCGTACCACAGACTGGGGCAGGATAAATATGAAGGACTTGGCAGACCCTATTTAATGGAAGGAATCCTTCCGCCTACAGCAGAACATATGCAGATGTTAAAGAATGCAGTGCATGCGGTATGCAGCCTGGACTGCCAGATCGGCGGCTGAGAGATACAGGATTACAGAAAAAAGATCCTTTACAAACAGAAAATATAAAAAACAATAAAAACAACACAAAATACAACAAGAAACCAACATAAAACAACGGATTGTCCTTGACTTATTTTGTGGTATGGGGTAAAATGTTCTCAGAAACAAAATAGTGCAATCCAATGCTCAAGGAGGAAATTAAGCATGGTAAACGAGTTTGAAATCAAAAAACAGCTTTGTGACATCGGTAAGAGAATCTACAACCGTAACATGGTTGCAGCTAACGACGGAAACTTTTCTGTTAAGATAGCTGAGAATGAATATCTTTGCACACCAACTGGTGTATCCAAAGGATTCATGACACCAGAGTTCATCTGTAAAGTAGATGGTAAAGGTAATGTAATCCAGGCTAACCCGGGATTCAAACCATCATCTGAGATCAAGATGCACATGAGAGTATATGAGAAGAGACCGGACGTAGGATCTGTTGTACATGCTCATCCGATCTATGCAACATCTTTCGCAATCGCAGGTATTCCGCTTACACAGCCGATCATGCCGGAGGCAGTTATCGCTCTTGGATGCGTTCCGATCGCTGAGTATGGTACACCTTCCACAATGGAGATTCCGGACAACCTTGAGAAATACCTTCCATACTTTGATGCAGTACTTCTTGAGAACCACGGAGCACTTACATGGAGCACAGACCTTAACGCTGCATACATGAAGATGGAGTCTGTAGAGTTCTACGCACAGCTTCTGTATCAGACCAAGCTCCTTGGCGGACCGAAGGAATTCGACAAAGAGAACATCGAGAAACTCTATGCGATCCGTCGTAAATTTGGTATGCCTGGTAAACATCCGGCAAGCCTCTGCCTGAACAAAGACGGCAAGAACTGCCACAACTGCGGTGGTGCATGCCACAGTGAGGACTACAAACAGTTCCCGGGATATCAGTATGATTTCGTTGGAAAAGACTGCGGAACAAGCGCTGCTGATCCTCAGGGTGAGGCTCCGGCTGCTGCAAACAACGATGCAGAGCTTGTTGCTCAGATCACAAAACAGGTTATGGCTCAGCTTGGCCTGAAATAATCTTTTGACGGAATAATTAAGGAGGACAATCTCATGCCAATAAGTGAGAATATGGTACAGGAAATTGTACAGGAAGTTATGGCAAAGATGCAGATTGCAGATGCTCCGGCCGGAAAACATGGCGTTTTCAAGGATATGAATGATGCTATCGAAGCAGCCAAGAAGGCTCAGCTGGTAGTTAAGACAATGTCTATGGACCAGAGAGAAAAGATCATCACCTGCATCCGCAAGAAGATCAAAGAGAATGCGGAAGTACTGGCACGTATGGGTGTTGAGGAAACTGGTATGGGTAATGTGGGAGATAAGATCCTGAAGCATCACCTGGTAGCAGACAAGACACCTGGAACAGAAGACATCACAACAACTGCATGGTCCGGAGACAGAGGACTTACTCTGATCGAGATGGGACCATTTGGCGTGATCGGTGCGATCACACCTTGTACAAACCCAAGTGAAACAGTTCTCTGCAACACAATGGGTATGCTGGCAGGAGGAAATACAGTAGTATTCAATCCGCATCCGGCAGCAGTTAAAACTTCTATTTACGCAATCAATCTTTTAAATGAGGCTTCCCTGGAATCAGGCGGCCCGGATAATATCGCTGTCACAGTTGAGAAACCAACTCTTGAGACAAGCAATATCATGATGAAACATAAAGATATCCATCTGATCGCAGCAACAGGAGGCCCTGGTGTTGTAACAGCGGTTCTTTCCTCCGGTAAGAGAGGCATCGGTGCAGGAGCAGGTAACCCGCCGGCACTGGTTGATGATACTGCTGATATCCGTAAGGCAGCTCAGGATATCGTAAACGGATGTACCTTCGATAACAACCTTCCATGTATCGCAGAGAAGGAAGTTGTTGCAGTATCTTCCGTAGTTGATGAGTTAATGCACTACATGCTTACAGAGAATGACTGCTACCTTGCATCCAAGGAAGAGCAGGACAAACTTGTTGAGACTGTACTTGCAGGCGGCAAGCTGAACCGTAAATGTGTAGGACGTGATGCGAAGACCCTTCTTTCCATGATCGGAGTTCAGGCACCGGCCAATACCCGCTGCATCATCTTCGAGGGACCGAAGGAACATCCGCTTATCACAACAGAGCTTATGATGCCAATCCTCGGAATCGTAAGAGCAAAGGATTTCGACGATGCTGTAGAGCAGGCTGTATGGCTTGAGCATGGCAACCGTCATTCCGCACATATTCATTCCAAGAATATCGATAACATTACAAAATATGCGAAAGCAATCGATACTGCGATCCTTGTAAAGAACGGCCCGTCCTATTCCGCACTTGGATTCGGAGGAGAAGGTTTCTGTACATTTACCATCGCAAGCCGTACAGGTGAGGGACTTACAAGCGCGAGCACATTCACAAAGAGAAGACGCTGCGTAATGACAGACAGCCTTTGCATTCGTTGATCAGGAGGAACATAAATCATGGATATGAACAATGTAAATATCGAAGAAATCGTTAAACAGGTTCTCTCCGGCATGACAGGAAACGCTCCGGCAGCAGCTGCTGCACCAAGCGCTCCGGCTGCTCCGGCAGGAAACACAATTCCGAAAAAAGCAAGAGTAGCAATGATGACAGAGAAGAAACATTTTGAGCTTCAGGAGTATGATCTTCCGGAAGTTGGCGACGACGACATCCTTGTTAAAGTTGAGGGATGCGGTGTCTGTGGAACAGATGCTCATGAGTACAAAAATGACCCGTTCGGTCTTATCCCGGTAGTTCTCGGACATGAGGGAACCGGTGAGATCGTAAAAATGGGTAAAAACGTTAAAGTTGATACAGCTGGTAAACCGGTTAAAGTCGGCGACAAGATCGTTACATGTATGATCTTCAAAGATGATCCGGAAATCACAATGTTCGACCTTAACAAGAAGAACGTAGGCGGCGCTGATGTATACGGACTTCTTCCAGATGACGATGTAAAATTCAACGGATGGTTCGCTGATTACATCTTCATCAGAGGCGGAAAATTCGGTTCCACATTCTTCAATGTAAGCGACCTGGATCTTGATTCCCGTATCCTCATCGAGCCATGTGCAGTACTTGTACATGCAGTAGAGAGAGCAAAAACAACAGGAATCCTGAAATTCAACAGCAGAGTTGTTGTTCAGGGCTGCGGACCGATCGGTCTGATCTGCATCGCTGTTCTCCATACAATGGGCGTTCACAATATCTGTGCAGTAGACGGAAATGAGAAACGTCTTGAGTTTGCCAAGAGAATGGGCGCAAACACAACTGTAAACTTTATGAATTTCAAAGGCATTGAGGCACTTACTGAGGCTGTTAAAGAGGCTCAGGGCGGACATCTTGCAGATTTCGCTTTCCAGTGTACTGGAAATCCTCATGCACATTCCAACATTTATAAATTCATCCGCAACGGCGGCGGTCTTTGCGAGCTTGGTTTCTTCATCAACGGTGGAGACGCAACCATTAACCCGCACTTCGACCTCTGCTCCAAAGAGATCAACCTTGTTGGTTCCTGGGTATACAACCTGAGAGACTATGCAACAACATTTGATTTCCTTAAGAGAGCAAAAGCAATCGGACTTCCGATGTCTGAGCTGATCACACACAAGTTCCCGCTTGAGGAGATCAACGAGGCACTTGAGACAAACCTGGCAATGACAGGTCTTAAGATCGCGATTGTTAATAAATAACCTTAACGGGAAAGGAGAAGCAACATGGCAGAAGCTGTAGGAATTCTGGAGGTCTTCGGACTTGCGACAGCCTTTGTGGCAGCTGACGCCGGGTGCAAGGCTGCAAATGTCCACCTGGAGGTATTCGATAAGAATAAACCGGCGAATGCGGACAGCCTGCCAGTACCGCTTCTTGTCTGCATCAAGTACCGCGGAAGCGTGTCAGATGTCACGGCAGCGGTAGAAGCCGGCATGAAAGTTGCAGAGAGCATGACAGGCGTGGTACAGCATTACATAATCCCCAACCCGGAACCAGGTACACAGAAAATGCTGAAAATCAGCGCCCTGGATAAAGATTAAGAGGATTCCGAAGTTCACTTTACAAAAGTGGCGGAATCATATATGATAAAATGTAACGAAGATAAGATTCAGGAGGATAGAATCATGGCACAGGAAGCATTAGGAATGGTTGAGACAAGAGGCCTCACAGCTGCAATCGAGGCAGCAGATGCAATGACAAAAGCAGCAGAGGTTGCACTTGTAGGAACAGAGAAGATCGGTTCCGGTCTTGTAACTGTTATGGTTCGTGGAGACGTAGGCGCTGTAAAAGCAGCAGTAGAGAGCGGAAGCGCAGCAGCATCCAGACTTGGAGAGCTCGTAGCTACACACGTAATCCCGAGACCTCATACAGACGTAGAGAAAATTCTTCCGAAGCTCTGATTTCAGGCTTTGAGAGGAACAGAAATTAATTAAGGAGTTCGCTCATGGGAAAATCATATGGATTTATAGAAATCACTGGTGTTGTAGCGGCGATCAATGCCCTGGACATCATGTGCAAAACGGCAGACGTTGAGCTGGCGTCATGGGAGCGTAAGCTGGGCGGACGACTGGTGACCCTGATCGTACAAGGCGATGTATCAGCAGTTACAGCAGCTGTCAATGCAGCAGTGGAGCAGGCAATCAAAAAACCTGCCAGCTATGCGGTAATTGCCAATCCTCACGAGGAAATCGTCAAACTGGTTGAGCTGAGTGCAAGCCGGTGGAAAAAGAAACAACAAGAAGATCCGGAAGAAGCACTGGAAAGCAAAAACAGCAGCAAAAAATAAGCTGCTGCACCAAAATAGTCAGAAGTAAACAGAACAAATAAAGCATTTATAATCCACAAGGAGGATATGATCATGACACAGGAAGCATTAGGAATGGTTGAGACAAGAGGACTTACAGCAGCTATCGAGGCAGCTGACCAGATGTGTAAAGCAGCTAACGTTGCTCTGGTAGGAACAGAGAAGATCGGTTCCGGTCTTGTAACAGTTATGGTTCGTGGAGACGTAGGAGCAGTTAAATCTGCAGTAGAGAGCGGAAGCGCAGCAGCATCCAGACTTGGAGAGCTTGTAGCTACACACGTAATTCCGAGACCTCATACAGACGTTGAGAAAATCCTTCCGGTTCTTAAATAATCCAACTGATTAGTTCCAAGATGCACCGGCCCAAGGGCCATTAAGGGTTCGGGCCGGTGCGTTTTGAGTTAATTTCAGTTATGAAACCGAAAGAAAGCAGGTGTACTCTTGGAAACGAATAATATTGAAATGATCACAAAAATGGTGATCGATGCGATCAACAAAAACGAAGACAAGGGCAATGGTTTTGTTGTACCTATCGGAGTTTCTGCAAGACATATTCACCTGACACAGGAGCATGTGGAGGCACTGTTCGGAGAAGGCTATCAGCTTACCAAGAAAAAAGATCTGATGGGCGGACAGTTTGCATCCAACGAAACAGTTACCATCGTAGGACTGAAGCTCCGTGCGATCGAGAATGTAAGAATCCTCGGACCTGTCCGCAGTAAATCACAGGTTGAGGTTTCAGCAACAGATGCGATCAAGCTGGGAATGAAGGTTCCGGTACGTATGTCCGGTGATCTTGCAGGAAGTGCACCGATCGCCATCGTTGGACCAAAAGGTGCCATTTATCTGAAAGAGGGATGTATTGTGGCTATGCGTCACATTCACATGGCTCCGAAAGATGCCCAGGCTGCGGGTGTACATGATGGCGATATTGTTTCCGTAAAAGCTGACAATGAGCGCGGAACGATCTTTAATCAGGTTAAGATCCGTGTAGATGACAGCTTTACATTGGAAATGCATATTGATACAGATGAAGCAAATGCAGCAAGAATTGCCACAGGCAATACAGTTACCATAATCAAATAATATTCCTCCTTTTGGGATGCCTGAAAACGGCATCCCAAAAGGAGGATATAGAGAAAACGGAGGCTCATATGATCGTAGGCAAAGTAGTTGGAAGTATTGTTTCCACACGAAAAAGTGAAAAACTCATAGGAAATAAATTCATGATCGTGGAGCCGGTGCATCATATGAAAGCCGAGCACAGCCAGATTGTCGCTATTGATATCATCGGTGCGGGAATCGGCGAATATGTATTGGTGGCACAAGGAAGCGCAGCAAGAATTGGCTGCGGCGTAGAAACAGCACCGGTAGATGCCGCCATCGTCGGTATCGTAGACGACGGTGCAGGATTGGAGTAACGCCATGGATATCAAAGAATTACAGAAAATTATGCAGGAGAATGGTGTTGTCGGAGCAGGTGGAGCAGGTTTCCCTACATACATGAAACTGACAGACAAAGCGGATACCATTCTTATGAACTGTGCAGAGTGCGAACCATTACTGAAACTTCACAGACAGTTGTTGGAGAAGCACGCATACGAGATCATGAAAACATTCGATATGGTTGCGGAGACGGTAGGAGCTTCACAGGCCATTATCGGAATCAAAAAATCTTATGTACAGACGATCAATGCTTTAAATCAGCATATTGAAGAATTCCCGAGGGTTAAGATCCATCTTCTGGATGAGGTTTATCCGATGGGTGATGAGGTTGTTCTTATTTATGAGGCAACCGGACGTGTGGTACGGCCCGGAGGACTGCCGATCGAGCAGGGAGTAGCCGTATTTAATGTAGAGACTCTATACAATGTATACCGCGCGGTAGAAGAACATAAACCGGTCACATGTAAATATGTTTCCGTTGTTGCTGAGGTTGAGAACCCTGTTACAGTGAAAGTTCCACTGGGATGTACACTGGAAGAGGTTGTTGCCCAGGCAGGCGGTACAACTGTAAAGGATCCTGTATATTTCGTTGGCGGCCCGATGATGGGACGTATCGGAAATGGTTCAGACCCGGTTACAAAAACAACGAATGCAATCCTGGTTCTTCCAAAGGACCATGTTATTGTCATGAAGAAGCAGCGGACTTCTTCTATAGATCTGAAGAGAGCAGCATCGATTTGCTGCCACTGCCATACATGTACAGATCTTTGCCCGAGACATAATCTGGGACACCCGATCGATCCGGCAATGTTCATGATGGCAGCATCTAATCAGGATTTCAGAAATGTAAATCCTTATATCAATTCTGCATTCTGCAGCTCCTGTGGTGTCTGCGAGATGTATGCGTGTCCGCAGAGCCTGGCTCCGAGAACACTGCTTGCAGATATGAAGGGCGGACTTCGTAAGGCAGGGATCAGACCACCTCAGGGTGTTCAGCCGAAGCCGGTTCAGGAGTCCAGAGAATACCGCAAGGTTCCTGAGGAGCGTCTGATGGCACGTCTGGGACTTACCAAATATGACAAGGATGCACCGCTTCAGGAAGAACTTGTAAACGTATCGAAGGTAAAGGTTCTCTTAAGCCAGCATATCGGTGCACCGGCACAGGCAATCGTAAATGTAGGCGATATGGTAACAGAAGGCCAGATGATCGCACAGCCTGCACAGGGATTAAGTGTCGGAATCCATGCAACCATCAGCGGTAAGGTTACAGAAGTGACAGACCGCCATGTTGTAATTGCAAGAAATTAGAAAGGACGTGCACAAAATGAGTAGAGCAATCGGAATGATTGAGTTTAAAACCACACCAGCTGGTATCACTGCAGCAGATGCCATGGTTAAGACATCTGAAGTAGAGATCGTGGAGGCGCAGACAGTATGTCCGGGAAAATATATTGCAATTATCACCGGAGATTTAAGCGCAGTAAAAGCTGCTGTAGACACAGCTGTAACAACATACGAGGACAAATGTATTGACAGTTTTGTACTGGGCAATCCACATGAGTCCATTTTCCCGGCAATCTACGGAACCACACAGGTCGAGGAGATCAGTGCCCTGGGAATTCTTGAGACCTATGATGCAGCATCTATCATCGAGGCGGCAGATCAGGCAGCTAAGACAGCTATCGTTGATCTGATCGAGCTTCGTATCGCCAAGGGTATGTGCGGTAAATCATACATGCTTCTTACCGGCGAGGTTTCTGCAGTGGAGGCTTCTATCGAAAGAGCAAAAGAGCTGGTAGCTGAAAAAGGAATGTACATGGATTCCTCAGTGATCGCTCATCCGGACAAGAGAATGATCGATACGATCCTTTAATATTGTCTTTATATCTGAGGGATATCCTTTTGAAGGGTATCCCTGCAATGACATCTGAAAAGGAGGCATCTTATGCTAGCATTAGAGAGAAGAAATCTGATTCTCGAGAAATTACAGGAAGAGAAAAGGGTTGTTGTAAGTGAACTAAGCCAGCTTTACAGTGTCTCAGAAGAAACCATCCGCCGTGATCTGGACAAGCTGGAAAAAGAGGGACTTGCCACAAAGAGTTATGGCGGTGCGGTGATCAACGAAGATGTCGGTATTGATTTACCATTTAATGTTCGTAAAAACCAGAATGTACAGGGAAAGCAGAAAATGGCGGAGATTGCTGCTTCCATGGTGAATGACGGAGATCACATTTTTCTGGATGCCAGCACAACGGCAGTTTTTGTGGCCAAGGCGCTGAAAGAAAAAGAACGTCTCACCGTTGTTACCAATTCTATGGAGATCCTTCTGGAGCTCTCGGATGTATCCGGCTGGAATATTATTTCCACCGGTGGAGTGATGAAGGAAGGGTATCTTGCATTTCTTGGTGCCAGAACCGAAGAAGTGATCCGTTCTTATTATGTGGACAAGGTGATCTTTTCCTGTAAGGCATTAAACGAGGATATGGGGATCATGGAATCCAAAGAAGCCTTTGGAACAACCAAAAAAGCCATGATCAATTCCGGAAAAATGCGTATTCTGGTGGTAGACAGCACAAAATTTGATCAGACTGCTTTTTCCGTGGCAGGACAGCTGCGGGATATCGAGACGGTCATCACAGACAAAAAACCGTCTGAAAAGTGGCTGAAGCATTTCAGCGCGCATAAGATCGAATGCATCTACCCGAAATAGGTTGGACATATATCGGAAAACGATTGTGTTCATGAGCATGCAGTGTATGCGGAATGCGGAGATCCGCTTTACTTTATCCGGCCACAGGCAGACAAAAGAGACCTGTGTTCCGGTATGACGAGAGGGAGCAGTTTCTATGAATACATTTGAAATGAAAACAGCCATCCATTTTGGAGCTGATGCCCTGGGAAGACTGAGAGATATTCCATACAAAAGAGTCCTTGTTATCACAGACCCGTTTGTTGTAAAAAGCGGAATGATCGATATGATCACAAAACCGCTTCAGGCAGGTGGAAAAGAATTTGATATTTTCTGTGATGTTGTTCCGGATGCACCGGTTGGAAAAATTGCCGAAGGAGTCAAAAAATTCCTTCAGTATCAGCCGGAAGCTATTGTTGCAGTAGGTGGTGGTTCTGCCATCGACTCCTCCAAGGCAATCCGTGAGTTTGCCCTGAAGATCAACAATTACGGAAAAGTCGGACTGGTTGCCATTCCTACAACAAGTGGTACCGGTTCCGAGGTTACTTCTTTTGCAGTTGTAAATGATACAGAAGCACATGTGAAGTATCCGCTGATCTCAGACAGCCTGACCGCCGATGAGGCAATTCTGGATGCGGAGCTTGTACGTAGTGTTCCGCCTGCGATTACAGCAGATACAGGTATGGATGTTCTGACTCATGCAATTGAGTCTTATGTCAGCATCAACCATAATGAGTTTACATCTGCACTTGCAGAGAAAGCAATCGAGATCTGTGGCGTATATCTTTATCGTGCATATGTTGACGGTAATGATATGCATGCAAGACAGAAGATGCATGTAGCGTCCTGTCTGGCAGGACTTTCCTTCAATGCAGCAGGTCTTGGAATTACTCACAGTATGGCTCATCAGCTGGGTGCTATTTTCCATATTCCTCACGGAAGAGCTAATGCGATGCTGTTGCCGCATATTGTTGAATATAATGCAAATATCAACAAACGCAGCAGAAGCCAGAAAGAATATCTTCCGGCAGTAAAGAGATATTCCAATATTGCACATCTTCTTGGACTGAGCAATTATAACGAAGTTATGAGCGTAAGATCTCTTGTAAACTGGATTCAGTTTATGCAGAAAGAGATGAATATCCCGCTTACCATCGAAGAGATGAAGACGATCACACCGGATGCTTATTTTGCGGCGGTTGATAAGATGGCGGATATGGCACTTGCGGATGCCTGCACAGCGGCAAATCCGCGTGTACCGAAGAAAGAGGATATTATTAAGATTTATACTAAACTTTGGTCTTTTTGATAAAAGATGAAAATCGCAAAGGGGCCGCAAAGCCGCGGCCCCTCTGCACACCCCTCGGGCTTTTTTTAGAGTGCTTGACTGTGGCGGGCGGAAGGGTATTGACTTGTGCCTGTATGCTGCGGTTGTTCCGGGTTGAATGTTGTGCCGATGGGGCGCTGTGGCGCCTTGAATGTGTGACGTTTTGGCGGAGGCTGGCGCGTTTGTGAACGCCGCGCTTGGTTTGCTGGGATGGTTGTGGTGTGTGTTACGTTTGCGTGGAATACGTGGACGCGTTTGTGGACACTGCGCCTGGTTTGCCGGGATGGTTGTGGTGTGTGTTTACGTATGTGTGGTATGCGTAGCATTTCGAGGATTGTAAAATTGGTCTGATATGGGTGGGATTATTTATCAGGAGTTGCTGGGAGGTTGAGCTGGGATGGAGGTTTATACCGGGTATGGTGATAAGGGGATGACGGATCTTTCCCATACGAAGAATGTTTCAAAGTCGGATGATCGGATTTGTCTGATGGGGTCAGTTGAGGAGCTGATGAGTCATATTGGGCTTGTGCGGGTTCTGGTTGATGATGTGGATGTTGTCCGGATGCTGGAGAAGATCTCGGAGACTTTGAAGAAGATCATAGATGGGGTTTCTGATCCTTATAATCGGGAGTTTAAGGTCAGTGAAGACCGGACGGAGCTTCTGGAGGAGGAGATTGGCCGGATGAAAGAGATTTTTTCCGGAGAGAGACTTCCGATTCTTCCGGGGGATTCCCGAGTTGCGGCTGAGATCGATGTGACAAGAGCTGTGGCGCGGAGGGCTGAGAGAGAGCTTGCGCTGGTCAGTGTGAAGTTTGGATCGGATACCGGAGCCAAGAAATATATGAACCGTCTGTCAGATTATTTTTATGTGCTGGCAAGGTATGTGGATGTTGCGAAGATCGAAGAGACGAAGACAGATATTTCTGAAAGTGTTCAGAAATCTGTGAAAGCAGAAATTGCTGGGATTGAAGCTAATGTTGGGGTAGAGGCTGTAGGAACTGTTGGAAGTAGTGCGGATGTTGCAGTGGGTACATCGGCGGTGGATGTAAGAGCACAGGATTCGCAGATGGTGCGGAAAAGGGATGTACAGGCTTTTGATGTGCAGAATGGGACTGTGACGACAGCAGCGGGAGGAAATACGGCAATGGCACAGAATGACAGTATAGCAGCAAACACGGCGATGATCCAGGAAGTGCTGAAGCGTATGGGTATCCAGGGTCGTATCACATTGGATTCTGCCAAGAGGCTTATTGAGAAGATCGAGCAGGAAGCTTTGAGAAGAAACAAGCCTTCCGTAATTGCGATATGCAGCCCGGATGGAAATCCGGTTGCGGTTCATGTGATGGATGGATCTTTTCTTGTAAGCTTTGAGGTGGCTTTGAAGAAGGCCTATACATCGGTTGCAGTGAAGATGTCCACCATGGAGCTTTCCAGATTGACACAACCGGGCCAGACATTTTATGGTCTTGGAAAAATGAGTGATAATATTGTGATATTCGGAGGCGGTGTACCCCTGAAGGTTGGAGACACCATCATCGGCGGTCTCGGTATCAGCGGCGGTACCGGCGAAGAGGATAACAGCCTTGCAGAGTATGGACTGCAGGTACTGAATGAGGTACTGTAGGATAAAAACAAAACGTATAGACAGCTCAGAGAGAATAAATAAAAGGGACGTGTTGCAGTGATGATTTTTAAATCAATACTGCGGCACGTCCCTTTTGAATTATTTATTTCCAGCTAATCTTCAGGCATTTAACGGAAATATCACTTTTTTCCGGCGCCTGGACCATGTTCTGGATGAAATAGGTTTTTGTCATGGATTTTCCGGGCTTTAGGTTCAGTGTCAGGTTCTTGGTCCAGTACATCTGGTCATAGATACCGGAACCGGTGGTGATCTGTACTTTTGCGGTGGTGATGGTTTTTGCAGAAGTATTGGTAAATTTTAAGGTATAATAGGTCTTCATGTCATTGGGGCCATACTTGATACCGGCAACACTGATCTTCAGATTTTTGACGGTAGGTTTGGCGGCCGGTGCGGATACGGTAATAGTGATCTTACGATTGACACCGTTTAAGTTTGCGGTAACCGTGGCTGACCCTTTTTTCTTTGGGACAAGATAGTTTCCGGAAATGGCAAGTACAGAAGGCTTGCTGGATTTTGCATTTTTGATGGTCAGATTGGTACCGCCCTTTAGATTGATAAGGGAACGCATGCTGACCTTGGAACCAACCTTGAGTGTAGTCTTGGAAGCGCGGAAGGTTGCTACGGTTTTTGAAGGCGAGGTTACTTTTCCGGTCAGCTTACAGGCTGCGGCCTTTGGATAGGATAAAGTGATCTTTGCGGATCCAGCTTTCATGCCCTTCAGGGTAACTGTGAAACGGCTGCGTTTTTTGGAATCCTGAGTGATGCTCTGTACCTTGAGAACAGAGCTGTTGGAAGAAGTAACCTTGAATTTTGATTTGCTGATGGTTTTTACGTAGGGATCAGAAATCTCGATTCCGATGGAAGTGGTTTTTCCGGTTCGGATGCTCTGGTTCAGATAATTGTTGTTGGTGATAAAAATTTCCGGAACAGCCTGTTTGATGGTAACCTCATAGTCACAGTCTACCGGTACCGGACATTCTTTATTGCCGAAATCGAACTCCAGGTAGCCATCCTCTATGTTGTCATCGTAGGTGAAAAAGGTTTCCTTGTATGCCAGTGGTGTATAATTTGAAGTGCTCAGCTTAACCACATTGATCCCATCGATGGAAAATGTGGTGCTTTTTGGGATGACTCCCTTGGGTGAATAAAAGCTTACACGAACTGTCACGGCATAGACCCGTTTTTGGCAGTTTGCATTTTTGATGTTGATCGGGAAATTAATGTCTGAAGACTCATCTTCGATCACACCGTCGGTATCACGGATAGTGGAAGTGGTTCCTTTGGTCACGACCCGGACTCTGGCGTGGGCATCCTGGGGAAGCAGGAGCACAATAACGGAAAAAAGAAACAGGAAAAAAATTGCTTCGATGGTTTTTATTTTTCTTTTACACATAACAAACCTCCTTTTTTTATGAGCATTCCGGCTGTTACTGAACAGAGGCCCGGGTACTCCATGAATTCATGGTCCTCTGCTGCGGAACAGTATAAACAGACTCTTTCTCTTATATCATTATAACAGGAAACCAGAGAGGAAGTGCTTTGTGATTTTTTTGTATCAATTGGCAATTTATCTGTAAATATGTTAAAATAAAATATTCGGAAAACAGCAGCGATTCGACAATGAAAAAGAGAAGCGTTACAGTTCCGGTGGGAACGTAACAGAAAGGATCATGTCGATTTATGACGAAACAGGAACTTTTAAAGACCCATTTCGGGTATGATACATTCAGAGAAGGGCAGGAAGCGGTGATCGATGCGCTTCTTGCAGGAAAAGATGTTCTGGCAGTGATGCCAACCGGCGCAGGAAAATCCATCTGCTATCAGGTACCGGCACTGATGATGAAGGGGATCACACTGGTAATATCACCGTTGATCTCCCTTATGAAGGATCAGGTGAGAAGCCTGAACCAGGTCGGTATCTCAGCAGCATACCTCAACAGCTCTCTGACGCAGGGGCAGTATTTCACAGCCTTGCGCTATGCAAAGGCAGGACGATATCCGATCATCTATGTAGCACCGGAGAGGCTTACCACAGAGGCGTTTCTGGATTTTGCGCTGAGCGCGGATATTTCCATGATCGCAGTGGATGAGTCACACTGTGTATCACAGTGGGGACAGGATTTTCGGCCAAGCTATCTGAAGATCGCAGAGTTTGTGGCACAGCTTCCAAAAAGACCGGTGATCGGTGCATTTACAGCTACAGCTACGAAGGAGGTCAGGGAGGATATTGCAAGACTTCTGGGGCTTCAGGATCCCTTTTGCACAACCACAGGATTTGATCGGGAAAACCTTTATTTTGCAGTGAAAACACCGAAAGATAAATATAAGGAAGTACACGATTACATACTGGAGCATCCGGACGACAGTGGAATCATCTACTGTCTCACCAGAAAGGTGGTGGAGGAGGTTTGCGGAAAGCTGATCCGTGACGGCATCACGGCCACCAGATATCATGCAGGACTTTCCGATGAGGAACGCCGGAACAATCAGGATGATTTTATTTATGACCGCTGTCGTGTGATGGTAGCCACCAATGCATTTGGAATGGGAATCGACAAGTCCGATGTGCGTTATGTCATTCATTATAATATGCCGAAGAACATGGAAGGCTATTATCAGGAAGCAGGCCGTGCGGGCCGTGACGGCGATCCTGCGGAATGTATCCTGCTTTACAGCGGGAAGGATGTGGTTACCAATCAGTATCTTATCGAGAGAGGACAGGATAACCAGGAAATGGAAGCGGCAGCCTGGCGCCTTGTCCGGGAGCGTGATCAGGAGAGGCTGAAGCAGATGACCTTTTACTGCTTTACCCATGATTGTCTGCGTGAGTACATCCTGAAATATTTTGGGGAATACGGAAAAAGCTACTGCGGAAACTGCCTGAACTGCCAGACCGAGTTTGAAGAGCAGGATGTGAGCCAGGAGGCCAGGGCAATGATCCGGTGCGTGGAAAGCAGTGGTCAGAGATACGGGGTGAACGTGATCCTGGATACTCTGCGCGGCGCATCTACGGCGAAGATCCGGCAGTATGAGATGGATGGAAATCCGGAATACGGAGTCTGTGCAAAGATTCCGGCACACCGGCTGCGGCAGATCTTTAATTATCTGGTACTGAAGGAATATCTTCATCTGACGGATGACGGATATACGATTGTGAAGTTGACCGCCGCTTCCAGGTCATTTCTGGAGGAGGCGCATATCCTCACAATGAAAATGCCAAAAGAGCTGGAGACGAAGAAAAAAGAGAAACGGAGCAGACTTCCGAAATCTGCAGTCGGGGAGCTGGGAGAACAGGATGAGCCCCTTTTTCAGAAGCTCCGTGCTCTTCGCCTGGAAATCGCCAGAGAGGAAAAAATCCCCCCTTATATGGTCTTTTCCGACAAAACCCTTATCCATATGTGCATTCTGAAGCCCGGAAACGAGGAGGAAATGCTGAATGTGACAGGAGTCGGCAGGCACAAGTACGAAAAATACGGAAAAAGGTTTATAGACGCGGTGAAAAATCTGTAGGAAATAGACTTTTGCCGTCGAAAAATGAAGAGCGAAATGTTCTGAAATTTCTTGCATTTTAAAGAGGCATTTGTTAGAATAAGACAAGCAGGAAACATCCGGCGGCTATAATGCGGCCGGATCGTTTTTAACTGTATCATATTTCTGCTGCATGTTCCGGTGCAGCGTACAGGCATTTCGCAAGCAGAGTTCTATGCAGCAGTGGAATCCCTTCGAGTAGATGGACCAACTGTGTGAGATATCCGTTGGTCAGAAGCAAGCAGTGAGGTGGATGATCGTATCCGCTTTCAATTAAGACATAATCTGGTGCTGGTCACTGCGTAAACAGAGATCAGGCTCCTTCACGATCTGCGTCGGCTTTTTCATGCAGAAAATCTGCCCTGCCGGCTTTTTTTCTCATACAGAAGAGTAGCATGTATTCATAAAGACATGAACATAGCCCGTCTGCAAAACGGGAATCCGTTCCGGCATGACTGTTCTCCGCCAGGCCGAAAAAGCTGTATTTACATAAAACAGCCCAATTCCTCAAAAAGCAGGATATCCGCAATATGTGCGAGATCCTGCTTTTTGTCATGTAATACTCTGATATGTGCCATTAAGACGTGGAAAAATATTTCAGCGTCTTTTATATTTGCCGGGGGTGATCCCCTTGTACTTTTTGAAGGTACGGATAAAATAGCTCAGATCATTAAAGCCATTCCGATAGGCAATCTCTGTGATGGAATCATCGGTGGTAGCCAGCTGGCAGCAGGCCTGCTCGATCCTCTGGCGGTTGAGGTAATCCATTGGTGTCTGATGCGTCATCTCGGAAAAGAACCGGCAGAAATATTTGGGAGACATGGAAACCGAAGCGGAAAGCTCCTGCAGGGTAATGGGGCTGGCATAGTTCTTTTCAATAAATTCCACGACCTGCTTCAGCTGGACAATGCGCTTGTAATCTCGTCTGGTTTTCCGCAGGCTTTCCAGGTAGTAATGATTACCAAAAACCAATCCGAAAAAGTGGTAAAATTGTCCAAACACAACCAGCTCATATCCTGGCTTCCTCTGCCAGAAAGAATCAAAAAGAGAGTTCACCGCTCTCTGGATATCAGGCTGCTTTTCGGTGAAATGGTGATAGATCAGCAGCTCCTGGTGGCTGATCTTCTGCATATATTCTGTGCAGACGGAATTAAATTTCAGAAACATGTTCATATCAAAAACAATGCACTGATAGATACAATCCTGAGGAATTCCGGAATGCAGAACTCCACTATTGACAAAAATCACATCTCCGGCTTTTGCTGTAAAACTTTTTTCGTCTAAAGTGACGGTGAGAGTGCCCTGTAATACACGCATGATTTCACATTCTACATGCCAGTGGTAGGACATGACATAGCGTGGATGGCTGCTGTCAATGTGGTGGAATTCAAAAGGAAATTCATAGGTACCTCGAAGTCTGTCCTCATTTCTTCCAAGATCGTGCAAAATACAACCCTTCTTTCTTAAATTTTATAGATTTTTTAGGAACTCATATGAAAAAGTGAATATTGTACTGTTTTTTGCTATTATAACACAAGTAATTTAAAAGATGCAATCGTATAATAAAAGCATAGTTCGGACAGGAGTTGTCAGAACGTGAAAAAACTGTAAGTTATAATAGTGAATATAAATTTAGGAGGTAATTGTTACTATGGCAAAGAGCAGATTAGTAGGCAGCTATCCGGTTATCGGTATCAGACCAACCATCGACGGACGTAGAGGAGCCCTCGATGTAAGAGGATCTCTGGAAGATCAGACTATGAACATGGCCAAATCCGCAGCAAAGCTTTTCGAGGAGAACCTGAAATATTCAAATGGTGAGCCTGTAAAAGTTGTTATTGCTGATACCACCATCGGACGTGTTGGTGAGAGCGCTGCATGTGCGGATAAATTCCGTAAAGAGGGTGTAGATATCACTCTTACAGTTACACCATGCTGGTGCTACGGAGCTGAGACCATGGATATGGATCCACAGACCATCAAGGCTGTATGGGGATTCAACGGAACAGAGAGACCTGGTGCTGTATATCTGGCATCCGTTCTTGCTACACATGCACAGAAGGGCCTTCCGGCATTCGGTATCTACGGACATGACGTTCAGGAAGCTGACGACACATCCATTCCGGAAGACGTTAAAGAGAAACTGTTAAGATTCGGTCGTGCAGCAGTTGCAGCTGCATCCATGAGAGGTAAATCCTACCTGCAGATCGGTTCTGTAACAATGGGTATCGGCGGATCTATCATCGATTCTGATTTCATCGAGTCCTATCTCGGAATGAGAGTTGAGTCTGTTGATGAGGTAGAGATCATCCGTCGTATGACAGAGGGTATCTACGATCACGAAGAGTTTGAGAAAGCTCTCAAATGGGCAAAAGAGACCTGCAAGATCGGTTGGGACAAGAACCCGGAAGAGCTTCAGTTCTCACCAGAGAAGAAAGAGGAGCAGTTCGAGTTTGTTGTTAAGATGGCAGTTATCATCAAAGAGCTGATGAACGGCTGTGATAATCTTGCTCCGGAATTCTCCGAGGAAGCGATCGGACACAATGCTCTTGCAGCTGGATTCCAGGGCCAGAGACAGTGGACAGACTTCTATCCGAACGGTGACTTCGCAGAGGCTATGCTGAACACATCCTTCGACTGGAATGGCGCTCGTGAGCCGTACATCCTTGCTACAGAGAACGACGTTCTCAACGGACTTGGAATGCTGTTCATGAAACTTCTTACAGGACGTGCTCAGATCTTCGCTGATGTTCGTACATACTGGAGCCCGGAGGCAGTTAAGAAAGCTACAGGATATGACCTTGAGGGTGTTGCCAAAGAAGCTGGCGGATTCCTTCATCTGATCAACTCCGGTGCTGCTTGCCTGGATGCTAACGGACAGGCTAAAGAGGCTGACGGAACACCAGTTATGAAACAGTGGTGGGATGTTACAGAGGCAGACCAGAAAGCAATCATGGACAATACAGAGTGGTGTATGGCCGACAACGGATACTTCCGTGGAGGCGGATACTCCAGCCGTTATGAAACACGTGCTCAGATGCCTGCAACTATGATCCGTCTGAATCTTGTAAAAGGACTTGGACCGGTTCTTCAGATCGCAGAGGGATGGACAGTAGCCCTTCCGGAAGAGGTATCTGACAAGCTCTGGAAACGTACAGACTACACATGGCCATGTACATGGTTCGCTCCAAGATGCGATGGCAAAGAGGGACCGTTCAAAACAGCTTACGATGTAATGAACAACTGGGGTGCTAACCACGGTGCGATTTCCTACGGACACATCGGTGCAGACCTGATCACAATGTGCTCTATGCTGAGAATCCCGGTATCCATGCACAACGTTCCTGAGAAGGATATCTATCGTCCGGCAGCTTGGAACGCATTCGGTATGGAAAAAGAGGGTGCAGACTTCCGCGCTTGCAAGAACTATGGACCACTTTACAAATAAATCATATTGTTAAGATAACGGAATATCAAATCCTCCGGCATGCATGTGCCGGAGGATTTTTTTGTGCCGTGGTATATGGATAGTTGGGAAATATACTGTTCGGATCTACGGAAAAAAGTTATAATAGAAAAAGATATATATGAATACGGGAGGTTACGTAGATGAAATATATACAGCTGAACAATACAGATCTGAACATCAGTTCTATTTGCCTCGGAACAGCAGGATTTGGAGATAAATCAGACCTGGAAAAAAGCTTTGAGATTCTGAACGCATTTGTACGCGCAGGTGGAAATTTTATTGATACGGCAAATGTCTATTGCAAATGGCTAAAAGGACATGGAAACTGCAGTGAGCAGATCATAGGAAAATGGCTGAAAGAGAGTGGCATGCAGGGAAAAGTTATTGTGGCAACGAAGGGCGCGCACTATTCCTTTGAGGATCCGAGCCGCAGCAGAGTGAACAAAGAAGATATCCGCATGGACCTGGATGAGAGCTGCCGCACACTGGGAAAAGATGAGATGGATTTTTACTGGCTTCACAGAGATGATCCGGAGAAACCGGCGGAGGAAATCGTGGATATTCTGGAAGAATTGAAAAAAGAAGGCCGGATCCGTTATTATGGATTTTCCAATTACCGCACAGAGAGGCTGAAAGAAATTGCTCAATGTCTGAGGGAACGAAATCTTTCAGGGATCACAGCAGTATCCAATCAGTGGAGTCTTGCAGGAATCAATCCCGGAGGAAATACAAATCCGGATCCTACACTTGTGGAGTTTTCCAGAGAAGAATATCAGTGGCACTGTGAGACAGGCGCTGCTGCCGTTCCGTTTTCTTCCACTGCAATGGGATTTTTTTCAAAACTTCAGAAAATGGGGCTTTCCTGTACAGATGCAGAGGTGGATGCATCCTGGATGCGGGAGAAGGAAACACAGATCACAGGTCTTTCAGAAAGTATGAAAAGATCCTACTGGAACGAGACAAACTTTCGCACCTATCAGAAGCTGTTAAAGTTGCAGAAAGAAACCGGCCACAGCCTGCAGGCCCTGTCTTTGGCATACTTTTTCAATCAGCCATTCCAGACTGTGCCTGTAACCGGTGTCAGCAATCCTTCACAGCTAAAAGATGTGCTGGATGCCTGTGAGATCGACCTTGCACCGGAACTGTTCGGAGGCTGGGTGAGCGCAGGAGGTGATCGATGAAACTGATCCATTTATCAGACCTTCACCTAGGAAAACGTGTCAATGAGTTTTCCATGATCGAAGATCAGAAATATATTTTGAATGAAATCCTGAGGATCATTGATGAAGAAGCACCGGATGGGATCCTTCTCGCCGGTGATCTTTATGACAGACCGGTTCCTTCGGCGGAGGCAGTGCAGCTTTTTGACCGGTTTCTTACCAGGCTTGCAAAGCGGAAGCTCCCGGTGTATGCCATCAGCGGAAATCATGACAGTGCGGAAAGGATCGCTTTCGGTTCACAGATCATGAGCAGCAGCGGGATCTGTATGTCCCCGGTATACGATGGAAAAACAGAAAAGTACTGTTTAACGGACAGCTATGGAGAAGTTTGGATCCATCTGCTTCCATTTGTGCGTCCGGCAACTGTGAGGCACGGACTGGAAGGAGAAGAAGAGGTGGATGAGATCCGTACCTACCAGGAGGCAGTGCAGGCGGCAGTTGCACATATGGAGATTGATAAACGTTATCGCAATGTATTGATCGCCCATCAGTTTGTGGTCGGTGCCATGCGCTGCGATTCTGAAGAGATCTCCGTTGGAGGTATCGACCAGGTGGAGGCAGATGTGTTCCGGGATTTTGACTATGTGGCACTTGGCCATATCCACAGTCCTCAGAATGTGGGAAGCGAGCACATCCGCTACTGCGGAACTCCTTTGAAATATTCTTTTTCCGAGGCAGGACAGCAGAAATCTGTGACAGTTGTGGAGCTTTTGGAAAAAGGAAATCTCAGGATCAGGGAGATTCCGCTGAAGCCTCTTCGGGATATGCGAAAACTGAAAGGCACATACATGGAGATCACATCACTGTCCAGTTATCAGGACACAAACACAGAGGATTATGTGCAGATCACGCTGACAGATGAAGAAGATATCGTAGATGGAATGCAGAAGCTCCGTACTGTTTATCCGAATCTGATGAGGCTGGAATATGATAACCGACGCACAAGAGAAAACCAGGAGATCGCAGGTACAGAAACGGTGAAAAGGAAATCCGAGCTGGAATATTTTGAGGAATTTTTTGAACTGCAGAATAACCAGCCCATGAATGAAGAACAGCGGAAATATTCCGAAGATCTGATCCGTAAGATCCAGGAGGTGAAACAATGAGACCGGAAAAACTGACCATCAGTGCCTTCGGGCCCTATGCAGACAAAACAGAGATTGATTTTTCAAAGCTTGGAGAGGGCGGTCTCTACCTGATCACCGGTGACACCGGAGCGGGAAAAACTACGATCTTTGATGCGATCACCTTTGCGTTATATGGAAGAGCCAGTGGAGAGGTAAGAGATCCGGCCATGTTTCGGAGCAAATATGCAGAGCCTTCCACAGAGACCTTTGTGGAGCTTGTTTTTTCCTATCAGGGGAAAAATTATCACGTGCGCCGGAGTCCGGAATATATGGCTCCGAAAAAAAGAGGCACCGGACAGACTCTTAGAAAAGCTGAAGCACAGCTGATCTATCCGGATGAACGTCAGCCGGTGACAAAGGCAAAAGATGTTACTGCGGCAGTGGAACAGCTTCTGGGACTGAGTTATGATCAGTTCACACAGATCGCAATGATCGCCCAAGGGGATTTCCAGAAATTACTTCTGGCAGGAACTACACAGAGAGGAGAGATCTTCCGACAGCTCTTTCACACAGGACTTTATCAGCAGATTCAGATGAAACTTAAGGATGCGTCAATAGCCAGATATAAGGAATATGATGAAATGCGCCGCAGTATTGCCCAGTATTTGGATGGAGTGAAAACGGAGACTGCTTCATGGCAGGAGGCAGAGGAATTTGACGAACTGAAAAAGATAAAATTCGAGGGAAAACTGGAGCGGAGTCTGGAACTTCTGAAGCAGTTTCTGGAATATGGTGAAGCACAGGAAAAAGAGCTCCGGGAAAAAGAAGACTCGCTTAATCAGGATATACGAAAATCAGAAGAGGCACAAAATCTTGTGGCTCAGAAACGAAATCTGGAGCTGAAAAAGAAAAAAGCGGAAAAAGATCTGGAAGAATTAACACCACTTCTACAGCTTGCAGTAGAAGTGGCGGAAAAATATAAAGATGCAGATCACAGATGTGAAGAGCTTGGAATCAGGATCCGTGAAAAAGAAGAAAAGCTGAAAAAATATCAGGAGCTGGAAAAGCTGAAAAAAGAGCTGGAAACAATCGAAGGAAAGCTTGAAACAGTCAGTGAAAAAAAAGAGAAGGATATTTCCGAAGAGCAGCTTTTGCAGAAAAAAGATGAGGAAGAAAAAAAACGCCTTTCAATACTGGCAGATGCAGGAGAAGAACTACAAAAATACAAGTTTGAGTACGATAAACTGGACAGTGAAAAACGAAGCTATGACAGCTGTCTGCTGACGGAAGAAGAGATCAAAAAAGAACAGAAACAGATAGATGGATGGCAGGAAGAAATCATCCGGAAAGAAACGCAGCAGAAGGAAGAGCTGGAGCAGCAAAAGAAAGACAAGGCGCTGTTGGACAGCGCGGAGCTGGAACTTCAGAAGGCAGAGACGAAAAAGACAGAAGGGCTTCGGAAAAAGAAAGAATTAGAAGGACTGATTGCTCTGGTTAAGGAGTTTCAAGGGGCTTATAATGCCACGAAAGAGCAGCAGGAAAAATATAAGATTTCCATTGAAAAAGTACAAAAGCAGAGAGAAGTTTACCAGAAACTGTTTCAGAGTTTTCTGGACGCGCAGGCAGGGCTCCTGGCGCAGGAACTGAAAGAGGGTTGCCCATGCCCGGTATGTGGTTCTTTCGAGCATCCGCGTCCGGGAATACTTCCCAAAGGACAGGTTGTGGATCAGGAAATCCTGGACAGAGAGAAACAAAAACTGGACAGACTGGAGAATGACGCAAATACGCAGAGTGTGGAAGCAGGAAAACGAAAAGAACGCCAGAAAACATTATGGCATCAGATCCAGAGGGAGGCACAAGAGCTTTTACATGAGACGGAATGGAAAAAGCTGATCCCTTTGCTGAAAGAAAAACAGGACCAATGTGAAAAGCAGCTGGCAGACAGCGAGGAAGAGATTCGCATAGCAATAGAACGTAAAAAAAAGAAGAACGAAACAGAAACGTGGATCGAAAAGCTGGAAACAGAGATCGTTCAGTTACAGGAAGAGAAAAATCAATGTGACAGAAAACAGGCCGGTCTTCAGACAAGAGACGTGGAAAACAAAAAGCAGCAGCAGATAACAGCAGAAGAGATCCGAAAACTGATTCAGAAAAGTCTGGTGTCAGGAAATGGAGAAGTGACGGACAACACAGCTGCAGGATTTGAAAGACAGATACAGGATATGCTCAGCTGCCTGTCAGAAAAAGTTCAGGGAAAGGAAAAAGAAGCAAAACAGAAACAGGATCTTGAGAAGCTGATCATAGAAAGAGAAAAGACTCTGAAAGAACTGGGAAGAGTTATCAATGAAGCTGCACAGGACATCGTACGTCTGGAAACAGAGAGGAAGAATAAAGCACAGAAAGTGGATGAGCTGAACGAAGAGATCGGAGAAGGTGGAAAAGAATCTCTGGAACAGGAAATAAAAACACAGAGGAAGCTGTATGAAGAGCTGAAAGAAAGCAGCAGAAGAGCTCAACAGAAATTACAGGAGATCCGGGCGGAAAAGGAAAGAATAACAGCGGTTGTAAAAAACTTTGAGGAGCAGAAAAAAGAAATCGGAGAAGTAGATGAGGATGCGCTCAGAGAGCAGTACAGCCGTTTTAGGGAAGAGAAAACACAGCTTTCGGAAAAACGAAAAGCACTTTTTTCTGTTCAGAAGGGAAATGAGGAAATATATCATAAAGTGCAGGTACGTCAGACGGAAATGACTGCGGCGGAAAAAGAATATGTCTGGATGAAAAATCTTTCGGATACAGCCAATGGAAAACTGAACGGAAAGGCAAAGATCGAGCTGGAAACTTATATCCAGATGGCATATTTTGACCGGATCCTGCGAAGAGCCAATCTCCGTCTTATGACCATGAGTAGCGGTCAGTACGAACTGAAACGCCAGGAGCAGAGCAAAAATCAGAAAGAAAAAGCAGGTCTCGATCTGAATGTCATAGATCACTATAACGGAACAGAACGAAGTGTAAAGACATTGTCCGGTGGGGAATCCTTCCAGGCATCTCTGTCCCTTGCACTGGGCCTGTCTGATGAGATCCAGGCCTGCGCAGGGGGAATCCGGCTGGATTCCATGTTTGTAGATGAAGGATTCGGATCCTTGGATGAGGAATCCCTGGAACAGGCCCTGAAAGCCCTGACAAGTCTGGCCGACGGAAAACGTCTGGTAGGAATTATCTCACATGTGTCAGAATTGAAGGAACGGATCGAAAATAAGATCATCGTCACCAAAAAATGTGGTGGGGATGGTGTGGGAAGCAGTATAAAAATTCAGTGAAAACGGCAGGAAATCTTCCGATAATCATTGGGAGTCATACCAGTTTGCTGCTTGAAAATACGGCTGAAGTAACGAAAATTGGGATATCCTACCATGTGGGATATCTCATTTACGTGATAGGAAGAAGTTTTCAGCAATTCTTTAGCTTTCTGGATACGCAGATCGGTAAGAAGATCCGTAAAATTTTTGCCGGTTGTCTGTTTGATCAGTCTGCTGATATAAGGAGTACTTCGGTTAAATTCATCGGCGATACTGTATAGGCTCAGAGGTTTTTCATAATTTGCGCGGATATATTCAATCAGCTGACTGGTCAGGTAGTTGTTTTTATTAATTTTATCAGTATTCAGAAGGCCTGCAATCTGAAACATCCAGTCCTGAAATATTTCAGTCTTTTTTTCCGGAAGTGAGGAGGTTGAAAAAAGCTCTTTCTGTGTTTTGGTGATCTGACGTACCGAATCTGACAGTTCCGTGGAAGCTGACTGAAAAAAAGAAAGAAAAAGAGTCATAAAACTATACATAAAACTGTTGAACTCATCAGGAGTTTGCCGGGTGAAAAACTGGGAGATCTCATCAAAATGCCTTTGAATCATTGTTTTGTCACCGGAAGACAGGGAATTGAGAAGAACCTGAAAATAGTTGGATTTTTCATACATGACAGCAACGGGGTTGGTTTCCAGATCACGGTAGAGCATGACAAAATGACTGGAATTTTTCAGGGTATTAAAAATTTCTACAGTCTGGCTTCGAAGCAGGGGAATTTCAGACAGATTCTCAGAGTGACTGCTGATGGCTGCGGACATGAGAACGTGATTCTTTTTTAGTTCCCCATGTATGAAATTAGTTATTTTTGTAAGTTGTTTTTCATCAATGTCCGGACATAAGGAATACAAAGCGTTTCCATAAGAAAAAATAAGAGCTCCCGGAATCTGTTCCTGAAGATAATGTTCGGCGATATGCGTAAAGTAATATTCTTTTTCCAGATCTTTTGAAACTGTTGTAGAACATTTGCAGTATAAAAGGTAATAGCTTTTAATATGATCCAGGCGGAGCATGGTGACTTCTTCATGAAAAGAAGAAGAAAGGGAAGTGGTGTTCCTGAAAAGTAACCGTTCAAAAAAATCTTTTTGAAGATTTCTGATATTTTCTTTTAGATAGGATTCATATTTTTTGCGCATGATCGCCTGATTTTTCCGTTCGGTGATAGTATGTATAGCTTTCAATACGGATTCTTTCAGGACGTTTTCGTCTACTGGTTTTAGGATATAATCGAAAACATGGTTTTTAATCGCTGTCTGTGCATACTTGAAATCAGAAAAACCGGTAATCAGTATTACGATCTTATCTGGAAAATTATTATGCACGAAAGAAGAAATATACAGGCCGTCTTTTCCTGGCATACGGATATCCGTAAGAATGATATCTGGTTGCTGAGAGGATATGATCTCCAGTGCTTTTGCTGCATTGTCAGAAGTAAAAATATTCTCTTTTTCTGTAAAAATCTGTGAAATATACATTTTAAGTTTTTCCAGGATGATCTTTTCATCATCAACGATCAGAATTTTCATTTTGTCAGGTCCTCCCTTTGATGTATTTGTGGAATACGGATCGTAACACATACAGAAGTACGGTCTTCCATATTTTCAAGAAGCAGTCCATAGGAATTTCCGAATTGGGACCGTAGCCGCATCTGAATATTTATAAGCCCAATGCTTTTCTGGTCGGAAAAAGAAGTTTGTGATACAGAGTGAATCTTTTCAATTACCTGGTGAGAAAACAGGGGGCCGGTGTTATAGACTTTGATCAGTACATCGTCTTTAAAAGTAAATAATTGAATAGAAAGAAAGCCATTTTCCACAGATTCACTGATACCATGTATGATAGCGTTTTCAACGACCGGCTGTATGATCAGTTTTGGGATATACAGATCTTCCATGGGATCGTTACATTCGATCAGAAAAAGAAGCCGATCCTGGAAACGCATTTTCTGAATATCCAAATATTCTCTTACGTAATTAAGATCTTCTGAAATAGGAAGAAGATCAGGGCCTTTGATGCTCATTCGCATGATATCAGCCAGTTTTGGAACGATATCTGTGATTTGCGCTGTTTTTCCAAGAGATGCCAGGCTTGAGATACAGTCCAGGGTATTGTAAAGAAAATGTGGGTTGATCTGTGCCTGAAGCGTTTTCAGCTCTGCGTTTTTTAGAAGAATCTGTTGTTCCGTGATCTTCTTTCCGGATTCCTGAAGGCGCAGGAGCATATGGTTGTATTCCTTTGTCAGCTCAGAAAATTCGTTGCTGGAAACTGTGTGGATCAGGGCGGTTTCATCGGCAACAGAAGTTTGTTTTAACTTAGTGATAAAAACCTGAAATTCCTGGGATATGGTTCTTGAAATCTGAATAACAGCGAAAACCAGTATCAAGAGAAAAAATATGGAAATAACCAGTAGCTGACGCCATACACGATTGATCGAATGAAATGCGCCGGTTGTGTTGAGAAGCCCTCCGATTTGTAAGAAATCGTTTACAGAATAGCGGATGGCATAAAAATTACTATTCCCCCTGTGGGAGTGATAATTCATATTCATGCTGGCTGTGACGGATGGGGCATAGGGGGAAGTTGTATATACCAGGTCACTATTTTGAAAAAGGGAATAATAACTATATTCAGAATCCTGATGCTCCGTGATCATATCCTCCATAAACCGGATATTGATCTCAGTCAGTAAAATACCGATCTTCTTTTCCGGTTTCTGAATGTCAAAAATATTTTTGGCAGCAGTGATGGTATAAGGTTCCTTTGGAGAATAGTAATAACAGAGAGTTCCCTTTGGTTGTTTTAGATACTCACTGAGCTGCTCCAGTTTTTGCTCCTGTTGTTCCAGGGTGGAATTATAAATAGTCTGATTGGAAATGATCCCATTATCGGTCAGAACAATATAAACCCGTTGAATTTTAGACTGAGCACCTAAAAGATATGTGGAGAAAAGGGTGTTACACTGGGACTGAACTTCTTCCGGACTGAGCTTTTTATCTGCATAGGAATGGATCAGAGACTGAATTTCTGTTCCGTAAAGCAGCAGATCAATGTTGGAGTTCAGTGAGGAAAAATAACTGGCTGTATTTTTTGCGATAGACAGAGTATTCTCTTCATGTTCCAGAAGAATATTGTTACGGGATTCTTTTACATAAATCATATAAAAAGAAGATAATAAAATGATATAACTGAGAATCACAACTGGAAGAACGATGACAAGAATTCGAAATTTTATAGAGTGTTCTTTAAATTTTGCAGTAATAGAAAACAATTCTTACCCCTCCTTTCGGTATTATTATATAATGATGAGTAAAAAAAACCAATACATATTATGAAAAGTGACACATAATGTCAAGAAGTGTGCACTGTTTTGATATTAAAAATTATAATATAATGAGTTCATCAAAAAAGAACGGAGGGTTTACAAATGAAGAGAAGAAAGGTGACAGCGTGCGCAATGGCAGCGCTCATGGCAATGGGGCTTGTTGGAACAGTGATGCCGGTTTACGCAAAAAGTAATCTGAAAAATGTAGACGATGTAGTTGAGATCAAGATGGCAGTGTGGACTTCCGGAGCTGCGGATATTTACAATAAAGCAGCGGAAGGGTTTAATCAGACTCATGATAATATAAAATTATCTGTGGAGATGCAGTCCGGAGATTATAACCAGTATCTTGGAGCAAAGACAGCGGCAAAAGATCTGCCGGATCTTTTTGAAGTAAGTTCTTATTCTCAGGTATATGATTTTGCACAGAACGGGCTGCTGGCAGACGTAAGCGATCATGAGTTTGTGGACAAACTTTATGACAATGCAAAAGAAGCAGTTACTTATGATGGCAAAGTGTGGGGATTTCCACAGATGTATGAATGGTGGGGTGTACTTTATAATAAAGATCTTTTTAAAAAAGCAGGAATTGAAAAAGTGCCGGAAACTTTTGATGAGATGAAAGCAGTCTGTGAAAAACTTCAGGCTGCGAATATTACACCATTTACCGCTATTTATAAAGATAACTGGACAGTAAGTCAGGAATTCTGCTCCTTATTCGGAGGAGTACTTGGTGGAAAAGATAAGATCGACAGCTGGCTGGATTCCATGAATAAGGGAGAAGGGAGCTTTAAGGTGGATGGCGTAGACAGAGTCTTTGATTTTATGGATCTTATGAAAGAAAATTCCGGACAGAATTATATGGATTCGGATGCGGCCACAGGATTTTATGCATTTGCAAACCAGGAAGCAGCAATGATCTTTCTTTCAGATGCGGCAACGATTTCTGTAGGAAGTGTAACACAGGATCTTCCCATCGGATTTTTTGCAGTTCCAGTAAGTGATAACGCAGATGATGCAGAAGTTGTGGCATGTGCAACAGATGCGATCGTGGCCAACGCAAACGGGGAACACTTGGATGAAGCCCTGGAAGTGCTTGATTATATCGGAGATGGCGGGGACTGGCTGAAAACAGTGACCAACAGCTACGGCGGCTTTATGGCTTGCATGGACATTGAAGCAGATGATGAAATTGCAAGTAAGGATTATTATAAAGATCTGAAAGCGTATATGGATGCAGGAAAGGTCAGAAGTACTTTGTGGAATCAGCTTCCAAGCGGAGCAAGCGATGTTCTGGGCGATGATGTTCAGGGATATTTTGCAGGAATAACCGATGAAGATCAGACCCTGGATGCTCTTGATGAAGGATTTAAAAAGCTTGCAGAAGAATAAACACACAGGAAAACAGGCGGACTTTTAAAAGTCCGCCTGCTATATACGGGGGTAGGAAACATGTCGGACATTTTATACAGAAAACAGAAAAAATATTATTTCCTTCTTGTGCTGCCGGCACTGTGTATTTATACTTTTGCGCTGGCAGGACCGTTAATTTTTGGAAC
Organism: Blautia sp. SF-50; assembly: GCF_900101315.1. Taxonomy (NCBI): domain Bacteria; kingdom Bacillati; phylum Bacillota; class Clostridia; order Lachnospirales; family Lachnospiraceae; genus Blautia; species Blautia sp. SF-50. The sequence continues at coordinate 19,738 of NZ_FMUW01000007.1, read as the reverse complement.
GATCCCGAATTCGTTTTTCAGTTGGAATCTGATCAAAGGAACGCATAACTGGATCGGAATAAAAAACTTTGTCGATTTGGTTCATGATAGAGATTTTATACAATCTATGTTTTTGACGTTTAAACTTGCAGTGGTTACGATTGTTCTGACCAATGTACTGGCTTTTTTTATAGCTCTGGCGTTGAATACACATATTTTCGGTAAGCCAGTGATCCGGGCGTTCTTTTTTATTCCGAATATTATCAGTGGAGTTATGATCGCCCTGGCGTGGACATTTATTTTTCAGAAAGTAACGCCAATAATTGGAGAACTTTTACATTCGGAAGCAGTAACAGGGTTTAGCTGGTTCGGGAGTTCAACGGCAGCATTTGCGGCGGTATCAGTGGTTACCGTGTGGCAGGGCCTGGGATTTTTGATGATCCTTTACATCACAGGTTTGCAGTCGATTCCTCTTGATGTGATGGAAGCGGCATGCATTGACGGATGTGTGGGACTGAATCGTATTATAAAAATCCAGCTTCCGCTTCTGATGCCAACGATTACGATCAATCTGTTTGTATCTATTGCAAATGCATTTAAAGCATTTGATATTAACTACGCTTTAACCGGCGGCGGACCTTCAAAAACAACACAGACGATCGCCATGAATATTTATGATGACGCATTTGGAACTTTTAATATGGGGTATGGCTGTGCGAAATCGGTGATCCTGTTTTTGATCATAGCAGCAATTTCCTTGATTCAGCTTAATATTACTAGAAAAAGAGAGGTGCAGTCATAATGACATGGAAAAAGAAAATTGCAGGTACCGCAGCAATGTTTATATTAGGCTTTATTTTTATTTTACCGGTATTGTGGATCGTTATGAATTCAATTAAAACAAGTCCGGAAATTGCGGCTGATTTTCTGGCATTACCAAAGTCTTTATATCTTGATAATTTTAAAAATGCCATGGAAAGCATGAATTTTTTAGTTGCATTAAAAAATTCTGTTGTGATTACATTGGGAGCTATGCTGGGAGGGCTGTTCGTATCGTTTGCCGGTGCTTTCGGAATCTCACATCTTCGTGGGAAAATCTCACAGAATCTGTATCTGTATTTTGTTTTCGGACAGATCGTGCCGTTTCATGCAGTTATGATTCCTATTTCTGTACTTGCTACAAATACCAATCTTACCAATTCCCTTGGAGGAATTATCATTCTTGATATTGGATTCTTCTGTGCGTTTGGAATTCTGACGTTTACGGGATTTTTGAAAAATGTACCTCGGGAGCTGGAAGAAGCAGCCGCAATAGATGGATGTGGAGTTTTTCGAATTATGACGCAGATCGTATTTCCACTTGTTAAACCAGCAACGGTTACCATTGGTGTATTGTTTTTTATGTGGTCCTGGAATGACTTTCTGCTTCCCAGTATTCTCATTGGAGACAGTGAACTGAGACCGCTGACGGTAAATCTTTTCATGTTCAGAAGTGCTACCAGCACACAGTGGAATCTGTTTATTGCAGGACTTACCTTGTGTATTATTCCCACAATTATCCTTTACATCTGTGCACAAAAATATATTACAAGCGGACTGACAATGGGAGCTGTAAAATAAAGGAGGAATGAAGATGCAGTTATTCAGGATCATTCCGTTGGAAAAAGATCTGTGGGCGATCAATGAAATAGATAAGACGGTTATGTATGTGATAAATGGAACAGAAAGAGCTCTTCTTCTGGATACGGGACTGGGACTTACCGATTTAAAAGAAGAAGTTTTGAAACTTTGTGGAGAAAAATCTCTGATTGTTGTAAATACTCATGCTCATGTGGATCATAATTCAGGAAATTATCAATTTGAAGAAGTATGTGTGGGAAGGTATGACGAACCTTTTTCCCATCAGATCGTAGACCAGGAGCTGAGAGAAATGTCTGAGCTCATGTTCTTTGAAATTCCTGAAAAAGAGGGATTTTCGTTTGAAATGTGGAATCCCGGACCGGCAAGAAAAATCTGTACAGTCAGGGATGGGGATATCTTTGATCTGGGAGATAAAAAACTTAAAGTTCTGGAAGTTCCCAGTCATACCCTGGGGTGTATTGCATTGTTTGAGGAGAAGAAAGGATGGCTTTTTACAGGAGATATCATGCTCACCTGGGAAGTGTGGGGACATTTGAATCCTGGAAAAAGTCCGCTTGCCCCATCTGCTTCTTTGCGTGTATACTATGAAAGCCTTTTAAAATTGAAGAAAATCAGAAAAAAAGTAAGCAGCGTTTTTCCTGCTCATGTCTGCGAAAAAGAAAAAGACTGTTATAAAAAGTATGCGTTATCTCCAGAAATTATAAATATATATTGTGACGGAATTGAGAAAATATTTTCAGGAGAACAGAAAGGTGAACCTTATTTTCATATGGTCGAAAACGGAAGTGTTGTGAAATTTACAACAGGTGGTATTGTCTATCAGAAAGATAGGATGAATTAAATAGGAAAATATCGGCAAGTTGATTGATTATAGATTCCCTCAAAAAAATCCCCTGTACGGTTCGGCGTTTGTACGTAGATCCGGCACAGGGGATTTTGGTGTTTATAAGATCAGACTTTCTGATATTCTTTCTTTTTCTCAGCCTTGGCTTCGCAGGTAAGCTCAACACCAAGCTTACGGAAGCTGATCACATCCACATCGGAAAGCATTACGGAAGTATGAGCCTGGCATCTACGGAGATTCGGGATCTGTTCCAGGGCAAGGCGTGCGGCATCGCTGGTTGCGGCACTCATGGAAAGGGCGATCAGAATCTCATCAATGTGAAGACGTGGATTTTTGCTTCCAAGATATTTGGTCTTCAGCTGCTGGATCGGATGGATGGCATCCGGAGAGATTACATGAAGCTCGTGATCGATTCCTGCCAGCTCTTTCAGGGCATTGAGAAGAAGAGCAGCGGATGCGCCGAGAAGATCGGAGGTTTTTCCGCATACGATCTTTCCGTCAGGAAGTTCCATAGCGGCGGCAGGGCCATTGGTTGCTTTTTCTTTTTCGAGGGCAGCCGGAACAACCTTACGGTCCGTGATCTCTGCATGAGCCTGCTGGAGAAGAAGCTCGATCTTACGTACCTCATTCTCTGTGCCGGAGCCGGAAACCAGAGCGTTCATGCTCTTATAATAACGGCGGATGATCTCCTGGCGGGAAGCCTCCTGGCATACTTCATCGTCAACGATGCAGTTACCTGCCATGTTGACACCCATATCTGTCGGAGATTTATAAGGGCAGCTGCCCATGATCTTCTCAAACATGGCCTGTACAACAGGGAAAACTTCTACGTCACGGTTGTAGTTGACGGTAGTTTTGCCGTAAGCCTCCAGATGGAACGGGTCGATCATGTTGACATCGTTCAGATCCGCAGTGGCAGCTTCGTAGGCAAGGTTTACCGGATGTTTCAGAGGAAGATTCCAGATCGGGAAGGTCTCAAATTTTGCATAGCCGGCTTTTACTCCTCGTTTGTATTCGTGGTAAAGCTGGGAAAGGCAGGTTGCCATCTTTCCACTTCCTGGTCCCGGTGCTGTGATCACGACCAGAGGTCTGGTAGTTTCAATATAATCATTCTTTCCATAACCCTCGTCACTTACAATAAAGGAAGTGTTGCTTGGATAGCCGGGGATCAGGTAAAGCTTGTAGACACGGATTCCCAGTTTCTCCAGACGTTTTTTGAAGAGATCGGCACTTTCCTGGCCGGAGTACTGTGTGATGCATACGCTTCCCACATACAGGCCACGGCTTGAAAACTCATCCATAAGACGGAGTACATCTTCGTCATAGGTGATTCCAAGATCGCCACGTATTTTATTCTTGTCAATGTCATTGGCACTGATAACAATAACGATCTCCGCCTGATCAGAAAGCTGCATCAGCATGCGGAGCTTGCTGTCCGGTTCAAAACCCGGAAGAACACGGGATGCATGGTAGTCGTCAAACAGTTTGCCGCCGAATTCAAGATAAAGCTTGTTGCCGAACTGACCGATTCTTTCACGGATGTGTTCTGACTGCATTTTCAGATATTTGTCATTATCAAAACCTATTTTCATTTGTCTGATTTCCTCTCCTCTTTAATTTTCCAATTCACTGGGAACAGTATACTACAACTTTACGTTCACTGGCAATATCCAATGCGGTGTTTTTTCGATGGTATTTTTGTAATCTCGCAGTTGATTTATATGGTTTTTCTCTTTATAATAAAGAAATGACAAGAGGAGGAAAAAAATGAATAATCAACTGAATAATGATCAGGACGGGAAGCGACCTGACAACAAAGATCCCAGGCAGGGATCAGGTAAAAATCATCAGTCGATTCTGGCTTTTCTGATATGCCTCCTGGTCACACTGGTGTGCTTCGCGTTGTTTACCAATATGCTGAAGGATAACAGCAGTGAGATCTCCTATGATAAATTTATCGATATGGTGGATAAGGACCAGGTTAAGGAAGTAACGATCCAGTCCAGTACATTGACGATCGTACCCAAGAAAAAGAATTCCAAGTACGAGGATATGAGCTATTACACCACGAAGACCGAAGACAGTACAGCACTTACCAAGAGACTGGAAGGAAAGGGAATCAAGTTTGAGACCGATCCGCCGGATGTTTTTGGTGAATTTGTTGCAATGATCCTGAGCGTGGTTCTGCCGACACTGCTTCTGTTCGGACTTCTGATGTTCTCCATGCGCCGCATGAACAAAGGCGGCGGGATCATGGGCATGGGCGTAGGCAAGAGCAAAGCCAAGGCATATGTGCAGCAGGAAACGGGCGTTTCCTTTAAGGATGTGGCAGGTCAGGATGAAGCCAAGGAATCTCTCCAGGAAGTTGTGGATTTTCTTCACAACCCCGGAAAATACACAGCCATCGGAGCCAAGCTACCTAAGGGCGCACTTCTTGTAGGCCCTCCGGGAACCGGTAAGACATTACTTGCCAAGGCAGTTGCAGGTGAAGCGCAGGTACCGTTCTTCTCTCTTTACGGCTCGGAATTTGTGGAGATGTTTGTGGGCGTGGGTGCCTCACGTGTCCGTGACCTTTTCGAGGAAGCCAAGAAGAATGCTCCGTGTATTGTATTTATCGATGAGATCGATGCCATTGGTAAAAGCCGTGATTCCCGCTATGGCGGCGGAAATGATGAGCGTGAGCAGACATTGAACCAGCTGCTTGCGGAGATGGATGGCTTTGATACATCCAAGGGACTTCTGATCCTTGCTGCGACAAACAGACCGGAGGTTCTTGATCCGGCTCTTCTCCGTCCGGGACGTTTTGACAGACGTGTGATCGTTGACAGACCGGATCTTAAAGGAAGGGTGGATATCCTGAAGGTACATGCCAAGAACGTGCTTCTGGATGACACCGTTGATTTTGAAGCTATTGCACTTGCAACTTCCGGTGCGGTAGGCTCTGATCTTGCCAATATGATCAATGAAGCTGCGATCCTTGCAGTCAAGAAGGGACGTAAAGCTGTATCACAGAAGGACCTGGAGGAATCCGTAGAGGTAGTTCTGGTGGGAAAAGAGAAGAAGGACCGTATCTTAAGCAAACAGGAACGCCGGATCGTATCCTACCATGAAGTCGGACACGCACTGGTAAATGCACTCCAGAAGGATGCGGAGCCTGTACAGAAGATCACCATCGTACCCCGTACCATGGGAGCACTGGGTTACGTTATGCAGGTACCTGAGGAAGAAAAATATCTCAACACCAAGAAAGAGCTGGAAGCTATGCTGGTAGGCTATCTTGGCGGACGTGCTGCAGAGGAGATCGTTTTTGACACAGTCACTACAGGTGCTGCCAATGATATTGAGCAGGCTACCAAGGTGGCCAGAGCCATGATCACACAGTATGGTATGTCTGAGAAGTTCGGACTGATGGGACTTGCTACACAGGAGAATCAGTATCTCAGCGGAAGAGCAGTTTTAAACTGTGGTGATGATACCGCAACAGAGATCGATCATGAGGTGATGAAGCTTCTCCACCATTCCTATGAGGAAGCCAAGAGGATCCTTGGAAGTCACAGAACAGAGATGGATAAGATCGCGGAATATCTGATCCGCAAGGAAACCATTACAGGTAAAGAGTTCATGAAGATCCTCCGTGCAGTTCAGCAGGGCCTGGATATCCCGGAGAATCTGGATGATTTGGTACTTTCCGAGGATGAAAAAGAGGTGTCCAATAAACAGGATATTGAAATGATCGCGGAAAATAACGAGGCTGCAAAAAGTACAGAATCGGTTCAGTTCAGACCGGAGATATCTGGACAGGAACTGACAGAGGATATGCAGGCACCGGAGAAAACAGAAGAATCTGCTCAGACAACAGATAGCGATCATGCAGAAACAGAAGAAAAGCCGGGATCACAGGCATAAAACAGATCATAAGAAAACCGGGAGAAATCCCGGTTTTCTTATTACTGTAATAGTAAAACAGGAGAATAAAGTATGTTCATAATCGAGGAAGAATTAAAGAAGCTTCCGGCAAAACCGGGAGTTTATATCATGCATGGCGAGAAAGACGAGATCATCTATGTGGGAAAAGCCATAAGCCTTAAGAATCGTGTGCGCCAGTATTTCCAGAGCAGTCGTAATAAAGGTGCCAAGATTGAACGGATGGTTACACATATTACCAGATTTGAGTACATTATTACGGATTCGGAGCTAGAAGCCCTTGTGCTGGAGTGTAATCTTATCAAGGAACATCGTCCAAAATATAATACCATGCTCAAAGATGACAAGAGCTATCCGTTTATTAAGGTGACAGTTCATGAGCCATACCCGAGAGTGCTTTTTGCCAGGAGAATGAAAAAGGACAAGGCAAGATATTTTGGTCCCTATACAAGCGGCGGAGCAGTAAAGGACGTGATCGAACTGGTGCGGAAGCTGTATCAGGTGCGCTCCTGCAACCGCAGTCTTCCGAGAGATACCGGAAAGGACCGGCCCTGTCTGTACTATCATATGAAACAGTGCAAGGCACCCTGCCAGGGGTATATCAGCCAGGAAGAATACCGGAAGAATATCAATAAGGTGATCAAATTTCTGAATGGAGATTTTCAGGACGCCATTAGTGAACTGATGGAAAAAATGCAGAAAGCTTCGGAGGAAATGCGCTACGAAGATGCTATGGAATACCGGGACCTGATCAGCAGTATCCGGAAGATCGGTGAACGGCAGAAAATCACCGGATACGGGCAGGAAGACAGGGACATCATTGCAGTAGCCATGGATGACAGTGAAGACCTCAGGGATCAGGATGCGGTTGTCCAGGTGTTTTTTATCCGTGATGGCAGGCTGATCGGCAGAGATCATTTTTATCTCCGTGTGGCAAAAGGCGATACAAAGGCGCAGGTCCTTTCAAGCTTTCTGAAACAGTTTTATGCGGGAACGCCATTTATTCCATCTGAGATCATGCTCCAGAGTGAGATCGAAGATGCAGATATCATCGAGGAGTGGTTGTCAGGAAGAAGAAAGCAGAAGGTACACATCCGGGTCCCGAAGAAGGGAACCAAGGAAAAGCTGGTAGAACTTGCCCTGGAAAATGCCCGTATGGTACTTGCCAAGGACAGAGAACGGATCAGGCGGGAGGAAGGACGAACTATTGGAGCTGTTCATGAGGTGGAAGAATGGCTGGGACTGAAAAACGTGGTGCGCATGGAAGCTTACGATATTTCCAATATCAGTGGCTTTGAGTCTGTGGGATCCATGGTGGTTTATGAAAAAGGCCGTCCCAAACGAAGTGATTACCGTAAGTTCAAGATCAAATGGGTACAGGGACCCAACGATTATGCCAGCATGGAAGAGGTTCTGACCCGAAGGTTCACTCATGAGAGTAACGGAGAATTTGACAGCTTTGCAAGGCTTCCGGATCTGATCCTGATGGATGGTGGAAGAGGGCAGGTAAATATCGCTCTGAAGGTGCTGAATGAGCTTGGGATAAGCATCCCGGTCTGCGGTATGGTCAAGGACGATCATCATCGGACGAGAGGCCTGTATTTCAACAATGTGGAGATTCCTATTGACACATCCGGCGAAGGCTTTCGCCTGATCACCAGGATCCAGGATGAAGCCCACCGGTTTGCCATTGAATACCATCGTTCTCTCAGGAGCAGGGAACAGGTCCATTCTATCCTGGATGATATCCCGGGGATCGGTGATACCAGAAGGAAAGCCCTTCTGCGTAAATTTAAATCTGTGGAAAATATCCGGGATGCATCGGAGGAAGAACTGGCACAGACAGAGAGCATGAATGCCAGAAGCGCCCGTCAGGTCTATGAATTTTTTCATAAATCCTGATGCTGCATTGCAGTTTCAGCAGTGATTGTGTATAATTGAAGATAAGGTGTCTCACGCCCCGGTAAAACGGCAGTGAGAATGCAAACTTTCAGCGAAAAGGAGACAAAAGTATGAAGGGTGTACAGTTGACAAAGATGGTACAGGAACTGGAGCTTAATAATCTGACTCCGGAGATCGACCTGTCAGGCATCGTGATCAAGACTGCAGAGATCAACAGACCTGCGCTTCAGCTTACCGGATATCTGGAGCATTTTGCCAATGAACGAGTTCAGATCATCGGATATGTAGAGTATACGTATCTGATGCAGCTTAATGAGGAGGAGAGACGTTTTAAATATGAACGTTTCATTTCCAGCAAGATCCCATGTGTTATTTTCAGTACCATGACTCGTCCGTCTCAGGACATGATCGATCTGGCTGTTAAATATAATGTTCCGACATTCGTGACAGAAAGAACAACTTCCAGTTTTATGGCAGAGATCATCCGTTGGCTGGGCGTGCAGCTTGCACCATGTATTTCTATTCATGGTGTGCTGGTTGATGTTTACGGCGAGGGAATCCTGATCACAGGTGAGAGCGGTATCGGTAAGAGTGAGGCAGCCCTGGAGCTGATCAAGAGAGGTCATCGTCTTGTCAGTGATGATGTTGTTGAGATCCGTAAGGTCAGTGACGTAACACTGGTGGGATCTGCGCCGGATATCACACGTCACTTTATCGAACTTCGTGGTATCGGTATCATCGATGTAAAAACACTGTTCGGTGTTGAGAGCGTTAAGGATACCCAGTCTATCGATCTCGTGATCAAGCTTGAGGAGTGGGACAGAGACAAGGAATACGATCGTCTTGGACTGCATGAGGAGTATACAGAGTACCTTGGAAATAAGGTAGTATGCCATTCTCTTCCGATCCGTCCGGGCCGTAACCTGGCGATCATCGTTGAGGCAGCGGCTGTCAATCACAGACAGAAGAAGATGGGATACAATGCGGCAGAGGCTCTGTACAAGCGTGTACAGGCAAATCTTGCGAAAAAAAGAGAAAATCCGGATGACGAAGAATAAGAGAGGGTAAGAAATGGGAACATATTGTTTTGGAATCGATGTAGGTGGAACAACTGTAAAATGCGGACTTTTCCGTACGGATGGTACTCTTGTTGAGAAATGGGAGATTCCAACCCGTAAAGAAAACAATGGAGATCAGATCCTTCCTGATGTGGCAGCAGCAGTAAATGCCAAGATGGAAGAAAAGGGTATCTCCAAAGAGGAGGTGGAAGGCGTCGGGATCGGTGTTCCGGGACCGGTAAACTCCAAAGGCGAAGTATCACGTGCAGTAAATCTCTTCTGGGGATATAAGAACGTTGTGGGAGAGATGGAAGAACTTACAGGTCTTCATGCGGAAGCTGGAAATGACGCCAATGTAGCGGCATTGGGAGAGGCATGGAAGGGTGCTGCAGCAGGCTCCTCCGATGTGATCATGGTCACACTTGGAACAGGTGTAGGCGGTGGTATCATTGTTGATGGAAAGATCGTGACCGGACATCACGGAGCTGGCGGTGAGATCGGACATGCCAATGTGGATCATCATGAAACAGAATCCTGCAACTGCGGAAACAGGGGCTGTCTGGAACAGTATGCTTCTGCGACCGGAATTGTCCGCATGGCAAAAAAAGAGCTTGCAGCTTCCGGTGAGAACAGTGTTCTCAGAGATGCCGAAGAGATTTCAGCAAAAGCAGTTCTGGACGCATTTAAGGAGAATGATCCGGTAGCTGTAGCAACCATGGAAAAGGTCGGAGAGCAGCTGGGTGGTGCTCTTGCCATTATTTGCTGTGTGACAGATCCGGAGACCATTGTTATCGGCGGAGGAGTTTCCAAGGCCGGACAGCCGCTTATTGACTGTATCCGGAAATATTACAGAGAGTATGCTTTTGAATCCTGCAAGGATACTCCTATCGTGATCGCGACACTTGGCAATGATGCAGGAATCTACGGTGCAGCCAAGATGGTACTTTAACCGAACCAGGGAAGTACCCTGCTTCAATTGCGAAAAGTAATAAGCGGTGGGTGGGACTTGCCTGAACTGATAAACTGCGAGACAGTAAGAAGTTATTAAAAGTAAAAAAAGTGGTTTCCATATTTCAGGAAACCACTTTTTTTATATGTTGTTTATGAAAGATACCTATAATGGAGATCATTCATAATATTCTACCGGATCTTCGCCGGTGTCATCGCCACCGGTATCATTGCTGTTATCATAGCTGCCGTCATCACCACCGGTGTTGTCGTCTGTTCCGGAATTGTCAGTATCATCACCGGTATTATCGGAACCGTCATCGGAATTGTCAGTATTGTCAGTGTCGGTGCTGTCAGTACTGTCCGGAGCTGCGCTTGGAATCGCTTCAGCTGCTGCATCGGTATCGGCGTCCGTATCTTCGTTATAATAATAGTCCTCTTCATCGTAATCGCTGCTGCCGTAGAAATGCTGATCACAGTATTCGGTGGGAAGACTGGAGATATCAAAATACTCTGTGATAGTCGGGCATCCGGATCTGGGAAGAAGACCGGTTTCTGCGCAGACACTGGCTTTTTCCACACTGGAAGGCATATCGAAATCTCTGTCCTCCAGGCCCTCGTGGATACGGGTCATAACCTTTTTCCAGAGGTTTTTGTGGAAGTTACGGGCATCTTCCGGAATTTTTTCGTTGTTGTCATAGCCGGACCATACTGCACAGGTGTAGTACGGTGTGTAGCCTACGAACCACAGGTCATTGTAGTCCTCTGTAGTACCTGTTTTTCCGGCTACAGTCATATTATCCAGCTGGCAGGCGGTACCGGTACCTTTTTTTACAACGTCTTCCATGGCGCTTGTAAGAAGATAAGCGGTACTGTCTTTGATCACAGATCTGGAAACGGAGGAGTTCTCGATCAGAACATTTCCGTCATGATCAAGAATCTGTGTATAATAGATCGGTTTGATATAGTTCCCGCCATTAGCAATGGCTGCATATGCAGCACAAAGTTCCACGTTCTTGACACCTTTGGTGATACCGCCAAGAGCAGTAGCCAGGTTAGCGTCACTCCAGATATTTCCGTTGGCATCTTTATCTGCCTCAGTTCCGTGAGCTAGTGTGGTGAAACCGAAATCATCCAGATATTTAAGGCCGAGAGCCGGGGTAACCTGCTCTAGGCATTTAACAGCTACAACGTTGATAGAATTCTGGATCGCTTTGCGGATGGTGGTCTCGCCGCCGTAGCTTCTTGAGGCGTTGTTGACAGGAGATCCGTCCGGGTATTCGTAAGGCTCATCCATAAAGGTTGTAGCAAGTGTATCGCCTTTTTCGTTCAGCGCCGGTGCATAGGTGGAAACGATCTTAAAGGTAGAACCAGGCTGTCTGGTCGTATCAGTGGCACGGTTCAGAGTCAGGCTGGCTGTTTTTTCACCACGGCCTCCGATCAGGGCTTTTACGTAACCGGTATGCTGGTCAATGACAGTCATGGAAGACTGTGGCTGTGGCGCAAAGTTTACACGCTCAGATACTACGGTGCTTCCGTCTGCCAGGATGTTGGCCTTGTACTGATCCACATACTGCTGACCTTCCTCAGGAGAATCAAAGAGAAGATCAAATTCTGGATCCTGATCGCGGAAATACAGCTGCAGCATTTCTTTGCTGTAGTTTGTCTGTTTTCCATCCGGGCTTTGTACAGTCAGCGCATAATCCAGTTCATACTGAACATTGGCCGGATAGTTATCAGGGTTCGCATATTCCTCATCAAGGATCTGCTGCATGTTGGAATCCAGGGTTGTCATGATCTTCAGACCACCGCTGTAAAGAAGATTGGTAGCCTGTGTCTTGGTATATCCTTTAATGTTCATCAGGTCGCTGATGACCTGATTGGTAACCTCATCTTCGAAATACGTGTAAACAGTACTTTCTTCTTCGGTGTTCTCAAGCTGTGCGGCCTGGATACGGGAATAAACGTCATCATTCAATGCTGCATTATATTCATCCTGTGAGATGTAATTCTGATCCAGCATGTGATCCAGGACTTCCTTCCGTCTCTTGGAGTTTGCTTTTGGATTGGTGATCGGATTGAATTTGGTAGGGTTCTGCGTGATGCCGGCAAGGGTGGCACATTCAGAAAGGTTCAGATCCCATACGTCTTTGTTAAAGTATTTTTTGGAAGCGGCCTGTACACCGTAGGAACCTGCACCCAGGTTAATGGTATTCAGGTAATTCTCAAGAATCACATTTTTGTCATATTTTTTTTCAATCTGTACAGCAAGGTACTGCTCCTGGAACTTACGTGTGAAACGTTCCAGCTGTGTGGATTCGTTGGTCCAGTCAGTGAAAACATTATTCTTCAGAAGCTGCTGTGTGATGGTACTGGCACCCTCGGAAAAGTTACCGGTGGTGATCGCCTTCATTCCGGCACGTGCGATACCGCGGACATCAATACCGTTATGTTCATAAAAACGCTCATCCTCAATGGCTACCACTGCATGCTGCAGACTGACCGGGATCTGGTCCAGGGAGACCGGAAGACGGTTGGATGTAGGGGCTGAAAGCTGTCGCATCTGTGTTCCCTGGTCATCATACAGGAAGGTTGCATATCCGAGAGGTGAAATATCCACATCGTTGACGTCAGGTGCTCCGGCGATCACGCCCCGGAAGGAGCCGATACCAAGGCAGACAACCATGACGCAGACTGCGATCAGAGCTGTAAATAAAACCCGGATAAACGAAACGTGTGCTCTTTTTTCCAGCATGGAAGTACGGGAGATCAGAGCATTCCGCTTCTTGGAAGTGGATCTTTTTCCGTAGTTCATAATATTCCTCCTTTATAATCCGTTTCATTATAACAAATATGAGATGTCAAATAAAGCCTTAAAAAAAATTTCACAATTCATGATATCTTATACATTGTGCAATGAAGATAATTATTATACAATAAAGAAAACTCTGCCTGAAACAGAGGGTTGGATATAGATAACGGAGGCGTAAACCATGCTGGAACATTATAAAACCATATACGAAGGCGGCGAAGGCGAACTTGTGGAAAAAAAATCCCGTTTCATCGCAACCGTCCGTCCTGTGGAAACAGAAGAAGAGGCCCTTGCCTTTATCGAAGAAATGAAAAAAAAATACTGGGATGCACGTCATAACTGCTATGTATATTCTGTAGGGATGAACCGGGAAGCCACCCGCTGCAGTGATGACGGAGAACCATCCGGAACAGCCGGAAGGCCTATGCTGGATGTGCTTCTGGGAGCCGGGATCTATAATGCGGCCATTGTGGTGACCAGATATTTTGGAGGTGTCCTTCTTGGGACAGGAGGGCTTGTGCGGGCATATTCCGGTGCAGTCCAGGCAGGACTGGCGGCAAGTACCGTCATTGAGAAGCATCATGGGATCTCTCTTCAGGTGACGACGGATTATACAGGGATCGGAAAGATCCAGTATATCTCAGGAGAAAGAAGTTTGCCGATCCTGGATTCCGAATATACCGACAAGGTTGTCCTGAAGCTTCTTGTGCCGGATGATCAGGTCGAAGAGGTGAAGAAGGCGATCACAGAAGGAACAAACGGAAGAGCCGGACTTGAGAAGGATGCAGAACTGTATTTTGCGAAAGTAAACGGAGAAGTGAGGACCTTCGAAAAGTAAAAGAAAAGAGAATGTCAGTATAAAAATACCCCGGGAAGAGGGCAGATGATCTGTGTTACAGTCTGCTCTTCGCGGGGCTTTTTTATTTCAGAAAATTATTCCTGTTAGCATTTCTCCGGTTCCGGATAATCCACACCAAAGGTATCAACAGTCATGGAGCTGATCTTCTGCTCGTCAAGAGGACGGTCACTGTAGTCCGTGTCTGTCTCTGCGATAGCATTTACAACATCCATGCCCTCAATGATCTGACCGAATGCAGCATAGCTTCCGTCAAGATGCGGAGCAGCCTTGTGCATGATAAAGAACTGGCTTCCGGCAGAGTTCGGATTCATGGCTCTTGCCATGGAGAGAACACCTGGTGTATGCTTCAGGTCGTTTTTGAAACGGTTCTGGGAGAACTCACCCTTGATGCTGTATCCCGGGCCACCCATACCGGTTCCGTCCGGGCATCCGCCCTGAATCATAAAGCCGTTGATGACACGGTGGAAGATCAGGCCGTCATAAAAGCCCTTTTTTACAAGGCTGATGAAGTTATTTACTGTGTTCGGGGCAACTTCCGGATATAATTCCGCTTTCATTACATCGCCATTATCCATTGTGATGGTAACGATAGGATTTGCCATAGTTTTCGCACTCCTTTTCAAAAAGTATTGTATTTCGCTGTTCGCTCTATTATAATATGCAAAGAATAATTGTGCAAGAAAAAGGTGGAAAATATGGTCATAGAAACGCATGATCCTGAGGAAACATTCGAGGTCGGAAGGACGATCGGAATGAATGCGAAGCCGGGACAGATCTACACACTGACAGGCGATCTGGGAGTTGGAAAAACCGTGTTCACACAGGGAGTGGCAGCAGGTCTTGGAATTACAGAACCTGTAAACAGCCCTACGTTTACCATTATCCAGGAATATGAAGACGGACGTCTGCCATTTTATCATTTTGATGTATATCGTATCGGGGATCTGGAAGAAATGGAAGAGATCGGATACGATGATTATTTTTTCGGGCAGGGAATCTGTCTGATCGAATGGGCGGAACTCATTGAGGAGATCCTGCCGGAAAAAAGGATCGAAGTTACCATTGAAAAAGATCTTGAGAAGGGCTTTGAATACAGAAAGATCACCATTGAGGAGAGAGGAGAAAAGACAGAATGAGAGTTTTGGCACTGGACAGTTCCGGAATCGTGGCATCCGTAGCCGTTGTGGAGGACGATACACTGGTAGCGGAATATACAGTTAATTATAAGAAAACACATTCCCAGACTCTTCTTCCCATGCTGGATGAGATCGTGAAGATGACAGAGCTGGATCTGAAGACGATTGACGCTATTGCGGTAGCCAAGGGACCGGGCTCTTTTACCGGACTCCGTATTGGCTCTGCCACAGCCAAGGGACTTGGACTTGCCCTTGACAAACCACTGGTCGGGATTCCGACTGTGGAGGCACTGGCCTATAATCTCTATGATGTAAACGGACTGATCTGTCCGATCATGGATGCCAGAAGAAAGCAGGTTTATACGGGAATCTATCGTTACGAGGATCACAGGCTCATGACGGTAAAGGATCAGATGGCAGTGGGAATTGAGGAGCTTCTTTCCATGCTGAATGAGATGGGAGAAGCCGTAACATTCCTCGGAGACGGAGTCCCGGTATTTAAAGATATCATCGCAGATAAGCTTACTGTACCGTTTTCTTTTGCACCGGCCCATCTTTCCAGACAGAGAGCAGGTGCTGTAGGTGCACTTGGTGTCCTTTATTATAAAGAAGGCAGAACCGAGACAGCGGCTGAGCACAAACCGGATTATCTCCGTGTTTCACAGGCTGAGCGGGAGCGTGCCCAGAAACTGAAAAAAGGATCAGAAGGGGAAAACGCATGATCTTAAGAGAAATGCTTGTGGATGATCTGGATCAGGTTATGGAGATCGAAGAAGAACTTTTTTCAGTCCCCTGGACAAAAGAGGGATTTCTGACATTTCTTATGAAAGAGAATGGGATGTTTCTTGTTGTGGAAGAAAAGGGCCGGATCCTGGGATATTGTGGTCTTCTTACGGTGCTGGATGAGGGGGATGTGACCAATGTGGCTGTCCGCAGAGATCGTCAGAGAGAGGGAATCGGAAATTTCCTTATGGAAAGTATGATCCGTCTGGCAGAAGAGCGTGGGATCACCATGATTCATCTGGAGGTCCGGGCAGGAAATGAGAATGCGATCCGGCTTTATGAACGTCAGGGCTTTGTGCGGGATGGCCTGCGAAAGGGATACTATACAGATCCCACAGAGGATGCTGTTCTTATGACACGCACCGCAGTTTCTGAATAGGCTTACCCGGGAGAGGTACTTGTCTGTACGGGATAAGTATGCTAAACTTTGCCACAGAACAGGAAAAGAGGAAAAATATGTTAGATGTTTGTTTACTTGGCTGCGGAGGAATGATGCCGCTGCCACGCAGATGGCTTACCGCGCTGATGACCCGTTATAACGGCAGCAGTCTGATGATCGATTGCGGGGAAGGCACTCAGGTGGCCATTAAAGAAAAGGGCTGGAGCTTCAAGCCTATTGATGTGATCTGTTTTACCCATTATCATGGGGATCATATCAGCGGACTTCCGGGACTCCTTTTGACTATGGGAAATGCAGACCGCACAGAACCGCTGACTCTGGTAGGCCCAAGAGGACTGGAACGTGTGGTAAGCGCACTTCGTGTGATCGCACCGGAGCTGCCCTTTGAAATTAAATTTATCGAGATCACGAAACCGGAGGAAGTTCTGGAACTGAATGGGTACCGGATCACTGCATTTCGGGTGAACCATAATGTTACCTGCTATGGCTATACCCTTGAGATCCTGCGCCAGGGAAAATTTTCTCCTGATAGTGCCAGAGAGCATGAGATCCCGCTGAAATTCTGGAATCCGCTGCAGAAGGGACAGACTGTGGAGGATGAAGGAAGGATCTACACACCGGATATGGTGCTTGGTCCGCCAAGAAAAGGGATCAAGCTTACCTATACCACAGATACCAGACCGACAGAGTCTATTTTATGTAATGCAAAAGGTTCCGATCTTTTTATCTGTGAGGGAATGTACGGTGAAGATGACAAGATCGAAAAGGCAAAAGGCTACAAACACATGACGTTTCGTGAAGCGGCCACTCTTGCCCGTGATGCGGAAGTGGGGGAAATGTGGCTGACCCATTACAGCCCTTCTCTGGTACGTCCGGATGATTACATGGATACAGTACGTGAGATCTTTCCGAAGGCATGGCCGGGAAAAGACGGGAAGAGTGTGGAACTGAATTTTGAAGAGGATTGAAAAAATGAAAGATACATTAATTCTTGGTATTGAGAGCTCCTGTGATGAAACGGCAGCTTCCGTTGTAAAAAATGGAAGGACTGTCTTATCAAACGTGATTTCCTCACAGATCGAGATCCATAAACTGTACGGAGGTGTTGTACCGGAGATCGCCTCCAGAAATCATATAGAAAGGATCAACCAGGTCATCCAGGAAGCGCTGGACGAGGCAAATGTCACTCTGGATGATATTGATGCTATCGGTGTAACCTATGGACCGGGGCTTGTCGGTGCACTTCTTGTAGGTGTGGCAGAAGCCAAGGCTATTGCCTATGCAAGAAACCTGCCACTGGTAGGCGTGCATCATATAGAAGGCCATGTTTCTGCCAATTATATTGAGCATCCGGATCTGGAACCGCCGTTTCTCTGTGCCATTGTATCCGGTGGACACACCCATCTTGTTATTGTGAAGGACTACGGCCAGTTTGAGATCCTGGGCCGAACCAGAGACGATGCGGCAGGTGAGGCATTTGATAAGGTTGCACGTGCCATTGGGCTGGGATATCCGGGAGGACCGAAGATCGATAAGCTGGCAAAGGAAGGAAATCCGGACGCTATCGAGTTTCCACGTGCAAAAATCGGCGAAAATCCATATGATTTCAGCTTCAGCGGCGTGAAGTCCGCAGTTCTTAATTATTTAAACGGGGCAAAAATGAAAGGTGAGGAAGTAAACCGTGCAGATATCGCGGCATCCTTCCAGAAGGCGGTTGTTGACGTACTGGTAGAGCATACCATGCAGGCAGCAGCTGATTTTGGCATGAAAAAGGTTGCCATTGCAGGAGGTGTTGCTTCCAACGGAGCACTTCGCACTGCTATGGAAAAAGCATGTACAGGACGTGGATACAAATTTTACCGTCCGTCACCGATCTTCTGTACGGATAACGCAGCGATGATCGGTGTGGCAGCTTACTATGAATATATCAGGGGAACACGCCACAGCTGGGATCTGAATGCGGTTCCGAACCTGAAGCTTGGCGAAAGATAAAAGAATCCGGGGTAATTGATCATGGGAGAGTGCAGAAATACAGCTATTGTCCTGGCAGCAGGCCAGGGAAAGAGAATGCACAGCAAAATACAGAAGCAGTTTATGGAGCTTGACGGGATGCCGGTGCTCTGTTATTCTCTGCGCTGTTTTCAGGAAAGTCCGCTGATCAGGGATGTGATCCTGGTAACAGGGGAGGAGTATGTTTTCTGGTGCAAAGAAGAAATCGTGGAAAAATATGGTTTTACAAAGATTTCTGCTGTAGTATCCGGCGGAAAAGAACGGTACGATTCTGTTTATGAAGGACTTCGTGCGTGTAAAGACACAGAGTATGTGCTGATCCATGACGGTGCCAGACCATTTATTGATCATGGGATCATTGAAAGAGGACTTATGGCAGCAGCACTGACAGGTGCCAGTGTTACAGGCATGCCTTCCAAGGATACAGTTAAGATCGCAGATGAGGATGGGAATGTCAGTGAAACTCCGGATTGCAGCAGTGTATGGATCGTCCAGACTCCGCAGATCTTTCAGTACCCACTGATCTATGGCGCATATACCAGCATTCGGCAGAAGGAAATGACAGGAATTACAGATGATGCCATGGTTGCAGAACATGAGACCGGGGTGAAGATCCGCTTTTCAGAAGGTTCTTATCGCAATATCAAGATCACAACACCGGAAGATCTGGTGGTTGCGGAGGCATTTTTGAAGGAAAACAGAGAGTAGAATAGAGAGTAGAACAGAGAGTAGAACAGGGTGAAAATCCCGGTAAATATGGACATATAGCAGAAATTGAAGCTATATGTCCAATTTTTTGAAAAAAATATCAAATTTGTTATTGACAGGGGAGATATTTGATGATAGAATACAACATGCGCTGACAAAACAGCACAAAAAATGTTGAAAAACATTATATGGAGAGATATCGAAGTGGTCATAACGAGGCGGTCTTGAAAACCGTTTGTCCGCAAGGGCGCGTGGGTTCGAATCCCACTCTCTCCGTTTGTCAAATACAGAATAAAAACTTTTTAAAAAAGTTAAAAAAGTACTTGACAACATAAAAGATACGAGATATAATATCACCTGTCGCTGAGAACGGCAGAGATAAATATCGGAACTACTTAGTAAGTAGGGCAATTTGGAGAAGTACCCAAGCTGGCCGAAGGGGCTCCCCTGGAAAGGGAGTAGGTCGTTAACGCGGCGCGAGGGTTCAAATCCCTCCTTCTCCGTTTTGATTTTTTTGAAGACTAAATACTTCAAAAAAATTAAAAAAAGTTCTTGACAAGCAGTTGAGAATGAGATAAAATGAACAAGCTGTCCGAGAGACAGACACAACAAACCTTGATAACTAAACAGTGAAACACATACGATTCTCGAAAATTTCTTTACATTTAAAGAACGGTTTAAACAAACCAAAAGCAGTAAAAACGAGAGATAGCCAAACGGTTGTCTTGAGTAAA
>NZ_FMUW01000014.1:0-89981 GCF_900101315.1 Blautia sp. SF-50 | reverse complement strand
GCATCTGCGCTTCTTTCCCTGATAATGGAATGACGTCTGATTTCTTTGGATATGGTACTTGGATCCTTGCTTAATTCTATTGCAATACTTCTAAATGAATCACCGTTATTTAAATGCTGTTCGATTATAATACGTGCAGATAAGTCAAGATGTTTTTGGTTGCCTTTTGGTCTTCCTGTATTCATTTTATCCTCCTTCTGCACAGGCAGGGGATCATCTGCAGTAGTATTTTATAAAAAGAAGAAGGAAAAATCCATGCAGAAGTAATTTCTACAGGTATAGAATTTACTCTTGCAAGGTAGAATTTAAAAATTCATTTAACTAAATCAATTATATCGGCTAATCGTAATACTGTTGCCACAAATGGAATACACAGATATTCATCTTGACCACAGACTCTAAAGGTTTCCATTTGGAGTAAATATGTGTAACTTTCATTATGGCTAAAACAAATCGTTGCCAAATCCTCCGTTAAATCTGTATCTTGGTATACTATTTCCCCTGCCCAATACTTTGCGATAACTTCCCTTGCACGAATTGAATGAGTTGTTCTTATATATTCAGTAACAATATAATCTTCAAGAAGCTGTGCTTTCGAAAACTCTTGTTCTGTTTCAAGCCGTTCAATGTCAGCTAATTGATGTGTATACGTCAGACGAAAACGAGCAAACTTTTCTCTTTCTTCTTTTAATTCCTCGTCATATTCTGTCTCGGGAAGTTGATTTTTCCATGCTAATATATGCTTTTCATCAGGAGCCATACCTATATCATGTAGGAATACTGAAACAAGCAACATGAATAAGTCTGGCGTAGATAATTTTCTCATGTTCTCTTGCGGAATAAGTTTTCCAATGATAGTGAGCATATTAAAAATATGAGTATCATCATGTAGGGTGAACTCAGGCATATTTTTAATCACTGTCTTTAGGCGTTCAACTGCAAAAGTACCAACTTTCGCTACAAGAGCCAATACTTCATGTTGATTATTCCTTTCACAATTATCTTTTAATTGCTGATAAACTACCGACTTATTTAATTGATTTTCCAAATATTCATTCATATAATATTCCTTTCGTGCATTTAACAGCTTAAAATTCATAGCAGTATCACATCGTATTTTTCTTATCATACCATATAGATTAAATTTTTTCTATCTCTACTGCTATGTAAAAAGACGGCATCAGCTCAACGCCAATGCCATCTTTTCTCGGTTATAAAATTACTGCCTTTTTGAGATACCCAACGCTGTCATAGCACCCTCTGAAATAGATTGCTTCCTGCTGCATATCGCTGAGCCTGTTCCGATGCCTGATAAACACGCCTTTCTCTCCGCATCGTCCAGTCACCGCTGGATAAACTGCCCGCCAAGCGCAGCACTCTGTGCGAAAAAGCCCAATAACAGCAGCCCTTACGCACAGCAGGGAACCGATGCACACAGCTTATGCGAACACAAAGTCCTGACAGCACTTGGACAGGCATCCCGGGACCCGACAGAATCCCTTACCTGGTTTGATGAGGAAATGGAAGACTGCACGGATCAGTACTGCACCTATGTCATGAAACAGTTGCAGGAAGCAAAAAAACTCTGTCCGGATCCGCAGGTTCTTGTGGAACAGCGCCTAGACTTTTCCAGATGGGTTTCGGATGCTTTCGGCACCGGCGACTGCCTGATCGTTGCAGACCAGGTTCTGCACATCATTGACTTCAAATACGGGCTCGGCATTCTGGTGAAAGCCGAAAACAACCCACAGATGATGTGCTATCCAAGTGACGGACAGGTATCAACAACAATATAGTCGTACTGTTCTCTCAGCGACTCCAGAATGCCTGCCAACATCTTCTCTGAACCCATTTCCATTCTCAGCTTACTGTCCACTGCTGAAAGCATCATGGATGATCCATATCAATGCTTATTCTTACCTTGTCATCTGGTTTTTCGTCTGCACAAGAGGCACACAGTCTCAACGTGGCACGATACCTTCTGATTGATGTCAGGCTTTGTGCCCGTTTGCGGAAACATATCCTATCAAAATGGAAACATGTCCACACCTTCTGAAACCGCGCATTCACGGCTTCAAACCGATGCAATCTGTGGCAAATTTGACATTCATATCACGGTCTTAACCATTGAAGTCCATGGGAACAAGTCAGCATAAGTTCCTTCCTACTTATATAATGCAAGGCAAGTCTACACTGCTGCTCCCTGCCACTGTCTCGACAGTTGAGACAGTGAAGAACGCTCAACTCCTGCACAATCCATCCGCTCTGACCTCTGATTTGCCATACACTCACAGGGAGTTGAGTTGCCAGATTTCACCGTCTCGACCTGGAATCTGGTCCTTATTTCTTTGTATTTTCTTCTAATTCCAACAGATACTTATCAAAATCAGACATGAACAATCTATCCTGGATGACACGGTATTTTTCAAATTCTGTCTCAGCATGAAGCTTTGCAATTTCTGCGGACACCTTACCTGCATCCTGTAAAATACCATAGTCAAACATTTCGATGAAGCTGTTGAGCCTCTTTTCCCAGTCCTGCATCGTAAGCGGGATATGGCGTAAGGTCATGTTTTCAGCAAAATCCAGGTATGCCGTCACCATACGATTCAACTGCTTCATTTCATCCTGGCTCAGATAATTCTTCGCAACCGTAACATCGCTCTTCTTGATCTTTCCTTCCGGTGCATCTGCCCAAGTGGTTAATCCCATATGCTCTTTTGTATGATCAGCTCTTTCCACGATCAGCTCAGCTGCCGTATGTCCATGAACTGCGTAATGCATCTTATTCTGAACGGTCGCGTAGAATCTTCTCGTTGTTGCAGAATTTTTGTCATAGTCAATGGCTGTCGCATACAGGTCGGTGATCTTCTGATAGAACTTTCTTTCGCTGGCACGGATCTCACGGATGCGCTCTAACTGCTCATCGAAATACTTCTCCGTCAGATACGTTCCGCGTTTCAGCCGCTCATCATCCATCACCCAACCTTTAATAGTGTAATCTTTTGCAATCTGATTTACCCATTTACGGAACTGTACTGCACGCTCGGAATTGACCTTGAAGCCTACAGCAATGATCATTTGAAGGTTATAGTGCTTGGTATCACGTGTGACCTGACGAGAACCTTCAGTTTGAACTATTCGGAAATTCCGAATAGTTGCGGCCTCTTCCAATTCACTATCCGCGTATATTTTTTTAATATGTTCATTTATCGTCGGTAAACCAACATCATACAATGTGGCCATCATCTTCTGTGTCAGCCATATATTTTCATCCTCATAGCGCATTTCTATGCTGTCCTGCTGATCACCTACAGAGGCAACATAGATCAGGTATTCCGCTGCGCTGGAGCGGATGGTTATCTCATCTTTTTTCTTTTTCAAATAAGAGGCCTCCTTTATAAATCGAAATGCGTTTTTGCTATTGTATTTAGCTGCCCTGCTATTTCATCAAATGGTAAATTCAAATCCAGAGTCCTGACAGTAATCTGGTTTCCACTCATCTGATACACATTATTCGGATATATCTCTTCATCTGTCTTGGCATACAAAAGCATTCCCGAAACCGTGTGGTCTTTCTCTCTCAGTTCATATTCCTTGTTTTTCACATAAGTGAATATCTGATAGAGATTGTTCGAATGAAGCGTATGCTTGTCAAACTGCACCTGTGTGCTATGCTCATAATATTTTGCATCAATGATTAGCACTCTATTATCATGCTGAAGCATAATATCACTCTGCATCACCGGTAGCATGGTATTTTCTTCATTGTCCAGTTGCCACGGAATCTGTGATGCATTCGCAGTAATCTGGTTTTTATACTCTTTCCTGTAGTATTCCAGAATAAACTTCTCATACAATCGGCACATACGCTGCTCGTCCAGAAAATCCATCAGTTGAGTACTTCCATCTGACTGAGTCTGAAGCAGGCCTTTCACTACCAGATAACAGACTGAAATCAGCATACGATATGTCTGATTATTTCGATTGTACTGAACATTCCAATTTACTGTGTGCAAATCAATAAAATCCACCTCGCCAAAATACATCATTAGCTTTCTGAGATTCTTCTTGCGTTGCTTCGATATATTTGACCGAAGAAGAAGCGCAACTGTAGATTTGATGATTCTGTTCATGGTACTGTTAACCGAAAACTCATCGTATGTACAGATTAGCTGTTTCCGTAACATTGATTGTGTCTTGATGGACTCTGCAATATCAATCTTTCCTCGCAGAGAAGAAAGCGCCTCCGTCTGCGGAATATATTCTTTACCAAGTCCTCGCTTTAGCTGAATCGCGATACCTTTTTCTAAGATAGCCGCCATCAGCTCGCCAGTATTATGAAATTGTTCTGTGGCTATATTCTTATAGCCTTGCTCATTCAATACCTGAAATGCATAGGACAGCATATAGTAGATGTTTTGTATCGGTATCACTTAATCGCACTCCTTAGATTTTCGCTCCAATCTTTTACCTTCATAGGTTCATCAAACCAGTATTCTTTCAACAGCGGTATCAGCTCATACTCAACAACACCATAAAGCCAATCATCGTCGATTGAGTCAGGCTGTAAATTACAGAAGTAACTGTGCCCAATGCAGAATCCCTCACCCAAAGATTCATCAGAAGCAATCACACCATTCAAATTCTCTACGCAACTAATCAGCTTGTTAAACTTCTCATTGTCTAATGCCATGCGATACTCTCTGAAACCCGGAGTCTCAAACCCTGGCTTGATATCAAAGAAAGCAAATCTTCTGCGAAGTGCATAATCCAACATAGCAAGGCTTCTGTCTGCAGTATTCATCATACCGATGATATAGACATTTTTCGGAACCGCAAATTTCTCATCGGAATACAGAAGCTGCAGCGCATTTCCGCGTTTATCGTTTTCAATCAGCATAAACAGCTCACCGAAGATCTTACTCAGATTACCGCGATTGATTTCATCTATGATAAAGAAATACTCGTTATCACTGTCTATCTCGGCCTTCTTACAGAAGTTATAGAATGCTCCCTTCTTCAGTTCAAATCCTGTAGCAGATGGGCGGAAACCCATAATAAAGTCTTCATAGGAATAGCTCTGATGGAACTGCACCATCATCACACGCTCTACATCTTTTACACCCATCATGGAATATGCTAGGCGCTTAGCAGCATAAGTTTTTCCCACGCCTGGAGCTCCCTGCAAAATAATGTTTTTCTTGTTTCTAAGCAGGCCAACCAATCTGGAATAGTCTTCTTCAGACATATGGACATCATCAAGGAAATTTTCCGCTGTGTACTCTGGATAGGTAACTTCCTGCTCGTCGTCAACCATATCATCGTCTTCAAATAAGTCTTTGATTTCCTGCACAAAGTCACTATATGGAGTAATATCAGTCAATGTTTTCTGTGGTGCCTGATGATTAATTGTCCAATTACCCTTATTAGTCCAGTTAACTTTTCTGATATTTGAATACTCGTCTGCACGATCAGCATCGTATTCGTAGTCAGACTCAACGATTCCTTTACCAAGAATTCCATTGTTTCCTTTCTTCACAAATACAACATCACCAATCTTTATATCATAGACGAACTGCCATGTGGCATGAGCTGAATTCTTATAAGAGCTGCTATCACCATATTCCTGTTTCATCTGCTGTTTCATTTCATCTTTAGAGCTGAATACTCCAAGATCTCCAATTTCTCCCCAGCCCAGCAGCATATAGCCATTCCTATAGCACTCTTCCCATTTATCAGCACCCTGTCCCGGAGCATAGAGCCAATAACGAACAGTATCGACATCATTGTCTGCAAGAGCATCGCTATCATTCGTTTTCTTACTCTTTGCATCAGAGACACCTTTTTTGAAAATATCCGATGCCATCTCCGCTGTTAATTCCACTGACTTGCCTGCTTCAGTAAGTGTCCACACACCTCTTACGCTTTTATCAATATATCCCGCTCCAACGAGATAGTTTCTGGCAAAAGCAACTTCATTTTCAAATTTGTTAACCTTCGTTTTGCCTCTGGTTTCGTTTACTACCTCATCCGACAAGTGCTCATTTTCTATAATTTTCTTTCTTGCTTCTACCGGTGTTGCAGATCCTCCCAGATCACGTAGTGCCTGTAATAATGGCATGAACCATTTGAGAAATTCTGCTTTCGATGTCTTTTTTCCTTTTTCAACTGATTTTTCCTGATTCACCTTCTCAGAAATAACCCATGCTGTATAGGACAAATCCGGGAAGCTCTTGTACTCATATTCACCCGTATCCAAAACTTTCTTACACAAATCTTTTATCCCAAGATAGTCTGCAGCATATGGCACTTTCTTAAAGGTTTTCCCAGCAGCGACCACAACCTCGCCAGGCATATTCTTGGTATCAGCTATAAACCAGCGATTTCTGGAATCCAGATTGATAAATGCATAAGGACGAATCCAATACAGACCCATCGTAATATTCCAGCGAATGCAGAGCTGATCATGTACCTTATCATAAACTTCAGAAAATTCCCGTCGATTATCTGCTGTGTCATTATCGGCAAGCACAAGAGCAGTTTCAAACAAACTCCACAGATTATCTATATCATCTGCTTTTCTACCATCCTTAAATCCATAGAATGTCGCTTTCAGATTATTGAGAACTGGAATTCCATCAAAATTGCTCGGCACCGTTGCAGAAATTCTAAACACTGATGCGATTCCTTCAAGGATAGCGATTCTATTAGCATTTGTGATTCCCTTATTGAAAATTCCAAAGATAGTAAACGGATCGATGTCAATAATCTCATTGCCGCTTTCAAGCTTAGGAACGCTAATTCCCGCAGTGTCATACACCGCATATATTTTCTGAATAAGTGCCTTTCTGTCAGCTTTGAAAGGCAGGAGTTTCGTTGCAAACTCTGTGTAAAAATCTATCCAATCATATTGCATCTACGTCACACCTCCTGTCGAATACAACACTCTATATGTCTGACTGATTCCCATCCTCCGTATTTATGAACTTTACCGGACCGCCAATTCCAAAATATTTTTCAAAGAAAGTTTTTAGCTTATCAATAACCGTCTGCTTCTTTTTTGCACGATTACCACCCCCAAAGCGGCTGACCGGTGGCATAATTGTATCAATATCTGTGCCGACAGTTTTAACTTCTCCCTCTCGGAAAGAATTCTCTAAGAACTTACGGGTTTCTTCCGGCTTGAGCTTTTCATCTTTAATGATAGCTTCCAAATCTGCTTCACGCTGTTCAGCAACATAGCCGTTCCATTCGGTCATTACATCATCGACATCGTTGATCCCTGCAATAAAGTTTTCAATCAGTTGTTTTTTACTACGAAGCTCTGGGCTGGCATCAATTGCTTTATGGATTGTTATCAGCACTTCCTTATCTTCGCAGTGAGTATCATGATATTTTTTTACAAGCATCAGGATATAGTCGATATTGATCTCGATCTGCTTAATAAGCTCAACTTCAAAAACAATATCATCGATAATATCGGTACTCTCACCGTTTTCTCTTTTGCGCTTCCACTCATCCCTCAGGTCCTGATATTTTCCAAGATAGTCTTGAAGGTCTCTTTCGGAGATCATCTCCTTACCAGCAAATTCGTCGAAGGAAACAAGCAAGTTCCGCATACGAAGGAGCGCACCAAACAAAGCAATGAAATCCTTCTGATTTTGCTCACCCACAATCTGCGACTCTGATAACGGGAACTTATTCTGCAGATCCTCGATCATATCTACATAACCAGGCATCTGCTTTCCATCGACAGACTCATAGCCGTAATAATAGTCTTTAAAGCTCTGCAGTAAGACGATGCCACCGGCGTTCTTATCTCCAAATAAGGAAATAGCTGCATCAACACGTTTTTGCAGATTACGGAAACACACAATATTACCGAAGGTCTTGATGCTGTTCAATATACGATTCGTTCTACTAAATGCCTGAATCAGACCGTGCATTTTTAAATTCTTATCTACCCACAGTGTATTCAGAGTCGTTGCATCAAACCCTGTTAAAAACATATTTACGACAATAAGAAGATCCAGTTCTTTATTCTTCATGCGGAGAGAAACATCCTTATAGTAGTTCTGGAACTGATCACTATCCGTCGAGTAGTTCGTATGAAACATCACATTGTAATCTTTGATAGCATCATCAAGAAAGTCACGTGAACTCTTATCAAGTGCAGATGTATCCTCTGGATTCTCCTCTTCCAGAAGACCGTCCACTTCTTTCTCATTCGGAGCATAGCTGTAAATGACCGCAATTTTTAACCCTTTTGTATGATCTGCTGCTATCTGCTTTTGGAATTCATTGTAATACAGCTTCGCCATTGGAACAGAAGCTACAGCGAAAATAGAATTAAAGCCACTCACTCTTTGTTTCTTTTTAATTTCTTCTACCGCACCGCGCTCTGCAGATGCAACATCTGAAATATTGGTGAGCTGATTGTAGATATAAGTCTTATCTCCTCGATATGTTTTCTGGTCGAAATGATCCAGTATGTACTTGGTGACCTGTGAAATACGTTGCGGAGCCATAAATGCTTTTTCACGATTAATATCCCAGACCTGTTCATCATCAATATCCTTATCGGAATCCATGGTTTTAATATAATCAACGCGGAAAGGAAGAACATTCTTATCATTAATGGCATCTACAATTGTATACTCATGCAGCTGATCACCAAACGTCTGTGCTGTCGTAAAAAGCATGGATTTTGATGAAGTGTTGGCATTAACAGAAAAGATCGGAGTGCCAGTAAAACCAAACATATAATACTTTTGAAATGCACCACTCTTCTTGTTTCCGTTCTTATCTACACCACCAGCGATTGCTGTATGCATATCACCAAACTGGCTGCGATGGCACTCATCAAAAAT
Source organism: Blautia sp. SF-50 (assembly GCF_900101315.1). Taxonomy (NCBI): domain Bacteria; kingdom Bacillati; phylum Bacillota; class Clostridia; order Lachnospirales; family Lachnospiraceae; genus Blautia; species Blautia sp. SF-50. The sequence goes on along the minus strand of NZ_FMUW01000014.1, from coordinate 81,108 downwards.
AATGACTACTTGCTTGTTATAAACCGGATGCTCTTTATTTTTCTTGATAAAAGTTGACAGCTTCTGAATCGTCGTAATAATTATATGAGACTTACGATCACTGAGCTGCTTTGCCAGAATTGAAGTTGAAGTGTTACTGTTAGCAGCCCCTTTCTCAAACCGGTCGTATTCCTTCATTGTCTGGTAATCAAGATCTTTTCTATCTACGACGAATAATACTTTATCAATGTATGGAAGCTGTGAAGCAAGCCTTGCGGTTTTAAATGAGGTCAGAGTTTTACCAGATCCTGTGGTATGCCAAATATACCCGCCAGCCGCTATGGTGCCATACTTCTTATAATTATGAGCGATCTCTATTCGATTCAAAATTCGTTCTGTTGCCGTGATCTGATACGGGCGCATAACCATCAGCATATTTTCAGATGTGAAAATACAATATTTTGTCAGGATATTTAGAATAGAATGCTTTGCAAAAAAAGTTTTCGTAAAGTCAATTAGATCCGGAATTACTTTATTACTGGCATCGGCCCAGAAGGAAGTAAATTCAAAGCTGTTGCTTGTCTTTTCCTTCTTTGTCTTTCCAGAGTTTGCATCTTTAATTGCGTTCCACCTAGTACTGTTTGAATAGTACTTTGTATTCGTTCCATTGGAGATCACGAAAATCTGAACGTACTCAAATAAACCAGAGCCAGCCCAGAAGGAATCTCTCTGGTAACGGTTGATCTGGTTGAACGCTTCTCGAATCGCAACCCCGCGACGTTTCAATTCAATATGAACAAGAGGCAGGCCATTCACAAGAATGGTCACATCATAACGGTTATCATGTTTTGCCCCTTGGTCCTGCCCGATAACATACTGGTTGATTACTTGCAGGCGATTGTTGTGAACCTGTTTTTTATCAATCAGCATGATGTTCTTGGACATGGCATCATCACGTTTTAATACCTGTACAGAATCTTCTTGAATTTTCCGTGTCTTATCTACAATGCCTTCATTCTTATTTGCAATCTTCTCTGTAAAGAAACGTTCCCACTCTGTATCGGAAAACTTGTAATCATTCAAGTCTTCAAGTCGAGTACGTAGATTCTGAATTAAATCTTCCTCTGTATGAATTGGAAGATACTCATACCCCTGTTCACAGAGTAGACGAATAAATTCCTGCTCTAGTTCTGCTTCACTCTGATACGCATCAGAACGTTTTTTGACAGGCTCATACTCTGTAACTACTGTATTTTCGTTGGTTTCAGCAACGATGTTGAAGTATGGCATACCATCACTCCTCTCTGTTTCTATTGCTTCTCTTTGAAGGTGAGAAGCTTATCCCTGTAATATTCATATTGCTTCTGACGTGCTTCAATCTCTGCTGGAAGTCCTGCGGTCAGGTCGTTGCAGAGAGTATCAAAGCGGTCAAGGATTTCTACAATACGGTTCTGTTCCTTAATTGACGGAACTGTGATTTTGGCTTTACTGATATTATCGTTATACAACCGAGCTATTGTTCCACCTGTTGAAGCTACCCAAGGCTGCATTTGATAACAATAGAAAAGATACCGATTCAGCACTATACTTTCATCGTTGTCAATCCAAACGATATTGGAATCCTGATAATAAGCATCCTCTCCGTTGTAAACAACTGTACGACCGATAGTGCCTGCTGCTGATATTAAAATATCGCCTTTCTTTGGATATGAGTATGTGTTGCGATATTCATCAAACTTCTCTCTTGAGATAAACGCATCAGCTTTTTTTCCGAATGTTCCAATTTTATAAAAAGGTACATCACCAGACGAAGATGTTTCTGCCTTCATAATGCGTTTACACATAGACACCTTGCCGACGTCCGAAAGCTGAATTTTCACATACCCAAACACATACTGAATGAGCTTAATTGCGTTCAGTTCTGTCTGTCTGTCTGTCTGTCTGTCTGTCTGTCTGTCTGTCTGTCTGTCTGTCTGTCTGTCACGATCGTGCTGCCGGTTTCAGCGAATGTCAAGAGCAAATCACGATAATATTCATATTGCTTCTGACGTGCTTCAATTTCAGCAGGCAAACCGATATTCAGATCAGTGCAGATGGCTTCAAAATTATCAAGCACCTCTACTAGTTTGCTTTGTATATCCTTGGATGGAACTGGTACTTTATATGCAAGGACCTTCTGAAAATCCAAAGAATCCACTGTTCCACCTTGCTTTTTTGTTTTTACCAGAATGTCATTTCCTTTTCCCTGTATTACATGAAATGCATATCTAGGAAGAATGTCTTCATTAACAACAAGCATTTTTATATCCTGATTAATAGTGGTTTCAAAAGGCACATAGGCAACCGGAAAAGTGTGCTTTAAAATTCCAGATCTTGTAACTATGGCAATACTATTTGTTGGATATACTGTCATAGATGCTTCTTTTACTGCTTTTTCTGTAATGTGGTCTTGCGTGTCTTCTAATGTTGATACTTTCATGTCTTTCGATGAAATCCAAGGAATTGTACCTTGTTCCCAAAAACTCTTTTCTGACATAGATGGTGTTTTTCCACCAGACCACTTTCCCAACTCTGCAAGCGATTTCATCGGATAAATTTCATCATGAGAGAGTAATTTATCTCTATAAAAATCATACTGCTTCTTCCGAGCTGTAAGCTCGGCTGTAAGCTCGGCTGTAAGCTCGGCTGTAAGTAGCGTGAAAGAGTCCAGCACGCGGACTATTTCACGTTGTACCTCCAGAGGAGGTACGGCGATCTTCAATGCTTTAAAATCCCCTCCCGTCAATTTAGGAATATTGCCATGAATCAACGATGTTACATCTATAGTCTGAAGATAATGGTACAAATAGCGCAACATTACATCATCTTTTTCTTCAATAATATGGGCATGATTGTTTACCCATATTTTCCCTTCTGCCCATGTTACAACTGGTGTGCCTGATTTAGTAATAACACTTCCATCTTCGCCAACCAAAACAAATGTACCATCAAAAATATAATTTGCCACATAATCTTGAATTCCATTAGCTCCATAATATGGATATTCTCCAGCTTCACGGGATGCTTTTGTTATTGGTTTTCGCTTTTTGTCAAGCAAATTACAACAATCCTCAAGGCAACGTATTTCCACACCATCTGGGCAATATTCGTTTATTAATTCATTTATTCTATTCATTTTCGCCCATTTTCCTTCCTTGATAAAATTCATTATCACTTTTAGCCAGCTCTGCAAAAACTTTCTCCATGTCTATCGGAGGCAAGTGTGACGTAACCTCGTCCCAGTCAATAATTTCATAATTGAAATGAAATTTATCTCTATTCTCTTTGTAATAGGTTTCTGCTACATTACATAAAATCATGCATATTCTTCTAACATTCATCCTATATTCACGTCTCTGCTCATTTCCAAATTGAGTTATAGTGCTGGCATCTGAATAAATCTCAAACGGTTTAGCTTTTTCAATAACCAACGAAAAATGATCTATAGGTTGATTAGTTCGTAAACTGTCATTTTTCATATTTGGATTTCCTTCGTGTAACAGTGAACAGCGTAAACTATAAATCACCTCTCCTGTCAAATACGGCATATCATCTTTATCTTCTAGATTCTTTTCATATTTACCTATTTCCTCGTCATACCATAAAATGTATCGTTTTCTGCTACTTCGCTCAGTTGGATACGCAGCCTTACCACAAATGTCTGGCAAGGTAAGTGCAGAACTTAATGCTACAAAATATAGTTCGTTTTCCAATGCCTTTCTTATATCCTGAACCAGTCGAATTATCATTTACACCTCGATTTCTGCGATGATCTTATCAATCTCATCACGAAGCACTTGCTCACGAGCAACAATTTCCTTAATTTCTGCATTCAGCTTCACGATATCAATTTTCTCTCTGGTATCTTCGGCTTCGACATAAGTGGATACAGATAAATTATAATCATTGTCAGATACTTCTTCATAACTTGCCAGATGCGAAAAATGCTCCACTTCTTCGCGCTTTGCAAATACATCCACGATACGGTCAATATTCTCTGGCGTCAGCTTATTGTTATTCGTGACCTTTATACACTCATTTGTCGCATCAATAAACAAGGCTTTATTATCAACCTTATTTTTTTTCATTACCATGATGCAGGTTGCAATGGAGGTTCCAAAGAAAAGGTTGCTTGGTAACTGTATGATGCAATCAACATAGTTATTGTCGATTAAGTATTTACGGATTTTTTGCTCTGCACCACCGCGATACATAATGCCAGGGAAGCATACTATTGCTGCCGTTCCATTAGATGCAAGCCATGAAAGGCTATGCATAATAAAAGCCATATCCGCTTTGCTCTTCGGGGCAAGAACACCAGCCGGAGCAAAACGCGGATCATTAATAAGCAGCGGGTTATCATCTCCAGCCCATTTAATAGAATAAGGTGGATTTGAAACAATCAATTCAAACGGTTCATCATCCCAGTGCTGCGGATTAATTAGTGTGTCCTCACACTCAATATCAAATTTGTCGAATCCGATGTCATGAAGGAACATATTGATACGACAAAGGTTGTAAGTTGTAATATTTATTTCCTGCCCAAAGAATCCAGTTGTAACTGCGTCTTTTCCAAGAATTTTTACAGCCCTAAGAAGCAGAGAACCTGATCCACACGCCGGATCATAAACTTTATTTACCTTCTTCTTTCCAACCGTTCCCAAACGAGTAAGAAGTTCTGAAACATCTGCAGGCGTAAAGAACTCCCCACCAGACTTACCAGCATTGCTGGCATACATCGTCATCAAATATTCATAGGCATCACCGAACGCATCGATATCATGATCCTTGACAGAGCCGAGGTTCATGGCAGCAATACCATCAAGCAACTTTGCAAGACGCTCGTTTCTTTTCGCGACCGTGCTTCCCAGTTTGTTGCTGTTTACATCAAAATCATCAAATAACCCCGAAAAACTATTTTCTGACTCGCTGCCTTGTGCGGATTCTTCTATATGTTGGAATACCATTTCCAGAAGCTCATTCAAGTTATCTTTTATATTTTTGATCTTACCTTCTCGATCCTTGAATGTAGCTTTTTCATTGTTGCATTTTGCATGAACATTACAAAAAAGCTCACTGGGGAGAATAAAGAATCCTTTCTCCTCTACAAGACCTTCACGAGCCTCTTCTGCTTCTTCATCGCTCATACGCGTATAATCAAATGTCTCGTCTCCTGCTTCCCACTCACCTTCATTTACATAAGCAGTGAGATTTTCAGAAATGTAACGATAAAACATTGTACCAAGGACATAATTTTTAAAGTCCCATCCATCTACGGCACCACGGAGTTCATCTGCAATGGCCCAGATTGCGCGGTGCAGTTCTTCTCGTTCTTGTTCTTTCTTATTATCTATTGGCATAATTGCATCCCCTTTCATTTATCTGCATCAGCACTTTTGCCGCTTTGAATCCAGTGATCAATTTCAGACACTTTAAATTTATATTGTCTTCCAACCTTGTAAAATGGAATTGTCTTTTTTCTGATCCATCCTCGGATGGTATCTTTACTACACCCAATATACTGGGCGATTTCTTCCAGGTTAAGCCATCTTTCTAAATCTTCCATCTTTCCTCCCTCTTAGCGTCTCCGTCTATGCTGCTCACGTTTAAGTTGCTTATAATAATTCTCAATCTTTAAAAATACGTTATAGGTGTTGTTACTTTGCCTTGCAATATCATTTGTTATCTCCATAAAACTCTCCGGAGACTCGCAAAGGTCATAGCTATCAACTTTAACTGTTTTTCCGAAGCAAATCAGATTCTGGTCTGTGTCTGTAATCCATGAATGATCATATCTTTGCTTATGGGATATTCTTATTGCTTCATATAAGTCTGATGACTTATTCTCAATTTGAATAATTTTCATTCTCTCGATCTCTTTTACTGTCGCTATGAGTTTTCCCATTTCTTCTGTATTCTCTGGAATTGATTCTACTAACGATGAATGGAGTGCAAATGAGTAATCAATGTGTTCTCCAACCATTTTCAATACAAAATTCATAAGAACACTTGATGGATAATTCTCAACATCTGAATAAATAACCTTTTCCACATCATAAATAGCTGATGTGGAAACTTCCTGCTTTTTGTCATGAACACATATGTACACTTCATCAAAATATTGTCCCAGAAACTTTTCAAATGCATCCGTATCTTTTTTTGTAAATACGCTACTCAAAAAAGGGATGAGCAAGTATTCCTTAAATTTATCCTCACACTGTGAATACAGCATCTCCAGTGCATCAAGCTTTAACAGTTTTTTATAAGGCAGGTTTTTTAACGAATTCAATAACTGATCCATATCAGAAATATCAGCTTTCACATAATACTCTGAAAAAAGATATTCCTGGAATCCTGGATCTATATAAAAAACATCACATTCCTGTTCATACATCATACAAGCTGTTGAGCACACATCATGTTTGAAGTTTTTGATATTCATTTTGTGCGGATTTTCAAATTCTTTATGTACCGTTATTAAGTTGAAATATTTTTCAAAAGTATTCGCATCAAACTCAAGAACGCCCTCCTGATAGCTTAAAGCACAAAATTGTTCAAATACCTTGGAAAACTGGGAAGCGTCATCTACACTTTTAAATACCCGATCATAAGGCTTTTTATTATCATCATGGCCAGATAAAAGTGCCTCATACGTCAGTTTATAGAAAAGTTGATGGTTTTCATTAAAGCGTCTATAGTTTGGATAAAGCATAGACACGTAAGTTAAAAGCAGTGGGTTTGACGCAAAAATTCCATCTTTCTTTAAAAAGCCCTTACCAATGTAATCTACAATTGCATCCCGTTCGTCTGGTTGGTTTTGATACGTAAGTATCCTATCAATTAACTGCATAGATTGCTCTGTATCAAATGGCCACACATATAAACGTATAAATTGATTCAGTCCGGTAAGATACTCGTTTTCTCTAGAAGTTATTATCACTTGTACCTTCTGATATCTATCCAGAAAACTATTTATTTTCTTTAAAAACGAATCAATATCAGATGGATCAATCTCATCAAATCCATCCATCAAAAGTTGGCAACGTCCTTCGTATAAGGCTTTCTCTGCTTCCTCAGATGTAAAACTTTCATCCTTTGATGATACCGTTTCAACTATAAACTGTAGCATTTCAGTTTCTTGAGTAAAGTATCTGAGTTCGAGAAAAATAGGGAGAATTCCTGTTGTTGTGTAATCCTCCGCAGCTTCAAGGAAAAGGTGCTGCAGCATGAGAGACTTTCCACATCCTCCGCTACCAATTAAAAGTGTTCTTTTGTTGTCATACCCGCGCTGCTTTAAATACATATTTCTAATGGTATTCATCCGCGGATTATCTAAATATAAGCATTTTATTTTCTTTTTATCAGCAAATACGCGTTCTTTTTCGCCAATAGTGTTACAGACAAAAAAGTCTTTTAGTGAGACCTCTTTTCCACCAATCAATCTCATCACATTGTATCGTTCAGTAGCTTTCTCAATGTAAGCCGTAAATGTCTTTTTTGATTCATCCAAAGTATTCTGTATCGGTTTTTCAGAATTCTTCGATGCATGTCCTGCATGTAGATTGCGAGCAGGCACGAATACCCTGGAAATATTAGACCTCACTCTTTCTCCAATGTCCCCATGATATACTCTTGGTCCTCCTCCTGCTGGCGGGCACCAGTTATCATAGGTTTGTTTTCCAACTTTGTTATCTTTTCTCTTAGTAACTGCATAATGCCAAACACCCAAAAGAAGAGCTGGCAGACATACTTCGTTAAGGTCACTAAAAGTGGCCTTTTTTATTTTGCTTCCATCTTCAACCACAAAGAATTCTTCATCCGGTTCAATGCTGTCATCATCTATGACTAATTCGATTAGAGCTGCAGCAAGCCTCATGTCACGCTTACTAGCAGTGTCAATTTCAAGAAATTCGTAGACAAATTCCGTCATTGCTTCAAGAGCAGATGAATAATTAGTCTGAATTCTTCGAGCAAACTCGCTCATCTCAGCTGTGTTACCAAAAGGAAAATACTTCCCAGTAGAGGTACTACACGATTTATATTCGTTCGTCTTTGATTTAATTATGTTTAATTCTGGAGCATTGTAATCCGGGTTTATTACGCGAATTAGTCCCACAAGGACTTCTGGATCAGACAATCCATCGCGTTCACCCCTATAGTGCTCTCTAGCCTTTGTTCGTTGTTTTAAACCTTGAAGTACCAGCGTGAAAAAGGTACCACCGCAAAGACGAGGACATGTACTCTCTTTCATTCATCATCCTCCTGCTTTATCGATACGGCTATGAGCCGTTTTTATCTTATTACAAGTTATTCATAGTTAATCATAGAATATCACACATCTTCAGATTCTTCAATTGGGTACGTCAAATTGTATCTGGTAATCTTTGAATTTTTTCAAGATGAACCTTAAAAACCATATGAACCTTACGAACTAGGTGCAAACAACCTAGCAAACGTTTGGATAGCTCTTGTGATCAGTCACAAGGGCTTTTCTTTTCCGTCCTGTGACTGTCGCAAATACAAGCCAATCATAGGAGGAAAATTTATGGCAAATCATGAAACTCTCAGTACACCATTCATCTATCTTCGCTCTACAGGAGAAAAGATCTCTGTCACAAAGGAACAGCACGACTCCTTTTATAAGGAAGCCGACCGCATCCGTCACAAGGAACAGGATCACGGCAGATGCATGTGTCCTTATCGCTTCATTTGGAAATGTGATGGCGAGTGCCTTGACTGCGAATACCATGCTGCAGGCGACATCACCTCACTTGATCAGCCTCTTTCTGATGGCAATGGCACCCTCGGCGACTACATTCCCGACCGCAGTAAGCCCATGGAGAAAGTCATCGCCGACCGTATGCTGTTAGAGCAGCTTTTTGCTAGACTACGTGAGCTCGATCCGGATGCTGATACCATCATTCAGTGCTGGCTTGATGATTACAAAATCTCAGATCGTGCAATCGCCGAGAAACTCGGCCGCAAGCAGCGCACCTTCGCTGATCAGATGAAGAAGATCCGTACAGAGCTTCGAAAAATCCGTGGCTATTAATCCTACATATCATATGTAGCAATTCATCCCTCTTGGCATCCATCAACCGATGTCCGGAGGGATTTTATATTTTTTCAAAATTTCCCCGCTCAAATCCACCACTCATCTCCAGTGGAAGGTGTAAGGCACGAAACAACAAGCCTTAACCATCACAGAAACGGAGGTGAAGCACATGAAGAAGTCCTACTTCGATTCAGGCGGTAACGACACAGAGCTGATTGCAGTATTGAATGCAATCTCCCACGTATCCGCAAGAATGGCGAGAAACATGACAATCCTCGCACAGCAAAGACAATCAGAGAAAGGAGAACGTCGCTATGAGCAAAATGAGCGATATGGCTATGACCATCGAAGAGCTACGCAGTGCAGCCGCTGCTATTAACGAAGCAGCCAACTGGTTAGCAGAACAGTTTAGTGGCACTACTGATAAAGAACCTGCTACGAAGCCTGCTGCCAAGGAAGACAAGAAACCGGAACTGAAGCTTGAGGATGTGCGAGCTGTCTTAGCAGAAAAGTCCCGTGCCGGGCATACCGCTGCTATCCGTACATTACTTCAGAAGTATGGTGCTTCCAAGCTATCTGCTGTTGATCCGAAGCACTATGAAGCCTTGTTAAAGGATGCGGAGGTACTTGACGATGCCACCTAAAGGACATGCTATCTTATCTGCTTCCTCTTCGGACCGCTGGCTCCACTGCCCGCCTTCCGCAAGACTTTGTGAAACCTACGAAGACAAAGGCAGCGATTATGCTGCGGAAGGCACCGATGCTCACGTGCTTTGTGAGTACAAGCTAAAAAAGGCGCTGGGCATGGATGCCAGTGATCCGACTAAGAATCTCACCTGGTACAACGAGGAAATGGAGGACTGTGCCACTGGCTATGCCGCCTACATCCTTGAAATGGTAGAGGCCACCAAGGAAAGCTGCGCTGATCCGAAGGTTCTGATTGAACAGCGTGTAGATTTCTCGCGCTGGGTAGAACAGGGCTTCGGAACCGCCGACTGCATCATCATTGCAGATGGTACCTTGAGAATATGCGATTACAAGCACGGTCTTGGAGTCCTCGTAGATGCGACCAATAATCCGCAAATGAAGTGCTACGCGCTCGGTGCCCTGGAGCTCTTCGATGGTATCTACGACATTGATAATGTCAGTATGACCATCTACCAGCCCAGGCGTCAGAACATCTCCACCTTTGAGATTTCCAAGGATGAGCTGTACAAGTGGGCAGATGAAGTGTTGAAGCCGACCGCAGATCTTGCCTTTGCAGGAGACGGGAACTTCCTCTGCGGCGAATGGTGTGGTTTCTGTAAGGTAAAGCACGAATGCCGTGCCAGAGCCGAGGCCAATCTCACACTGGCTCAGTACGATTTCAAGCTCCCACCTCTTTTAGAGGATTCGGAGATTGAATATATCCTCTCCCGTGCAGATGAATTAGTCGCCTGGGCATCCGATATCAAGGAATATGCTCTGCAGCAGGCCATCAGCGGTAAGGAATGGGCTGGCTGGAAGTTAGTCGAAGGAAGATCCAACCGCAAGTATTCCAATGAGGAAGCGGTCATCCAGGCAGTTACGGATGCCGGATTTGATCCATATGAAAAGAAGCTCCTTGGCATCACTGCCATGCAGAAGCGTCTTGGCAAATCCAGATTCGATGAGCTACTTACCGCCTATATCGAAAAGCCCCAAGGTAAACCGACGCTCGTGCCGGAGAGCGATAAACGTCCGGCAATGAACAATGCAAAAACTGATTTTATGGAGGAAAATTAAATGAACAAGAATGTAAAAATCAACAATCCTATGAAGGTAATCACTGGTCCTGACACTCGTTGGTCTTATGCGAATGTCTGGGAGCCGAAATCCATCAATGGAGGTACTCCGAAGTACAGCGTATCTCTGATCATCCCGAAGTCTGATACCAAGACCATCGCCAAGATTGAAGCTGCCATTGAGGCCGCTTACAAGGAGGGCGAGGCCAAGCTCAAGGGCAATGGTAAGTCCGTACCTGCTCTCTCTGTCATCAAGACGCCTCTTCGTGATGGTGACATGGAACGTCCGGACGATCCGGCCTACGCCAATGCCTATTTCGTAAATGCCAACGCAACCTCTGCTCCGGCATCGTGGATGCAGACCGTAATCCAATCCTTACTCGTTCCGAAGTCTACTCCGGTGTGTATGGTCGCGCCAGCATCAGCTTCTATGCCTTCAACAGCTCTAGCAATAAGGGTATCGCCTGCGGTCTTAATAATCTGCAGAAGATTCGTGACGGTGAGCCCCTTGGTGGCAAGGCATCTGCTGAGTCTGATTTCGCATCTGATGAAGATGACGATTTCCTGGATTAAGCTCATCAAAATAAATCCGAGGTGGTGGGAGCAATCTCACCACCTTTTGTAGAAAGGACAATCTCATGAAAACACTTAGTATCGATCTTGAAACCTACAGTGATGTACCACTTCAGAAAACTGGAGTATATCGCTATGTAGAGTCACTTGATTTTGAAATCTTACTCTTTGCCTACAGTATAGATAGCCAGCCTGTTCAAGTCATCGATCTTGCCTGCGGAGAACAGATTCCAAAAGAGATCCTTCTTGCCCTAGAGGATGAATGTGTCATCAAGTGGGCCTTCAACGCTACCTTTGAACGCATCTGTCTTTCTCGCTTCTTAGGTTATCCGACCAGAGAATATCTGAAACCGGAAAGCTGGCGTTGCTCTATGATATGGTCCGCCACGATGGGCTTCCACTCTCCTTGGAAGGTGTCACGAATCAAAAAGCGCTTTGATGTGAGAGAAATAAAGTCCAGCAAGGACATCACCGACTGGAATGCTGGAAAGATACCAGTCGCAGTCATTCATCCTGCATCTGCTGGTCATGGACTCAAACTACAGGCTGGCGGCTCCACCCTTATCTGGTTTGGGCTGACATGGTCACTGGAATTATATCAGCAGACCAACGCCCGACTTTGGAGACAGGGCCAAGCCTCCGGAACCGTGGTGATAGAGCATATCATCACAAAAGGAAAGTACAAATCAACCACAATCGTTTTCTTGGATACACGAAAGACGCGGACGGCAACCTCATCATCGATCCAGAACAGGCAGAAATCGTAAAGCGCATTTATCGAGAATATTTAGAAGGTCTCAGTATGGACAAGATTGCTGCAGGCCTGGAGCGTGACGGTATCCTTACCGGTGCCGGAGGGGAAACGTAGCACACAAGCACCATCAACAAAATTCTCCGAAACGAGAAATACATCGGTGATGCCCTGCTTCAAAAGACCTACACTACAGACTTTCTAAACAAGACCAGAGTTAAAAGTAACGGTCTTGTTCCACAATACTATGTAGAAGGCGATCACGAAGCCATTATTCCGAAGGACATTTACCTGCAGGTACAGGAAGAACTTGTCCGCAGACGAGTGGTAAAAACCAGTGCCAATGGCAAAAAACGAAGCTATAGCTACAACCACTGCTTCTCACAAATCGTCATCTGCGGTGAATGCGGTGAAATGTTCCGAAGGCTCCACTGGAACAACCGAGGAGTCAAGTCCATTGTCTGGCGCTGCATCAGCAGGCTGGAATCCACCGGACTTGAATGCCACGCTCGGACCATCAATGAGCTAGTTCTTCAGGATGCTGTTGTTAAAGCCATCAATCAAATGCTTGGTGACAAAAGCAATTATCAGGCACAGCTCCAGCTTAACATTGCCACAGTTATCCGAGCTTCACAGGCAACAGCCATTGACAGCATTGATGAAAAACTGATGGCCCTGCAACAGGAGCTCATTCAGAAAGCCAACAGCAAGGCGGACTACGATGAAATAGCGGATGAGATCTTCAGACTCCGAGAACTTCGCCAGAAAACAACCGTTGATACAGCCGCAAGAGATGAACAGATAAAGAGAATTAACGACCTGCAGGATTACATTTCGCAGCAAACCACCTATCTTACAGAATTCGATGAAGCACTGGTGCGACGCTGGATCAAGCAGATCACACTCTGGGATGACCGCATCACTGTCGAACTGAAATCTGGTATCAGCGTTGATGTAGATGCATAAGTTCATATACGCAAAAGGCTCCTCACCACTGGATAATTTCCGGTGATGGGGAGCCTTTTTCCTTTTTTAGTCTTCCTCTGAGTAGTCACAGTTTGAGCATTCCCAAACTTCTCCATCCCAATGTAAGCAACCACCGCATTCAGGACATGGACGAACTTCATCATCGTCATCCTCTAATTCGCCTGAACAATACGGGCAATAGCTGTATTCAGATTCGTCATAGACTTTATCACAAAATGGACACTGCTGCATAGTTCCACCTCCTTCACATTAACATAAATAATCGAACTTAGTCGTTATCTTTCTGAGCCGATGTGGTTAATTCCATCATCTTTTGTTGATAAGTAGCTCCGTCAATTTCTTCGTCAGCATACTTTCTCATTAATTCATCAATCTGTGCTTTTAATTCTTCTCTGGTCATTTATACGGCCTCCTTTTTTTATTAACCATTGTTTGATAAATACCAACCATATTCCCTGTGAATGCTTGGTGCATGTAATATCTCATCTCCCCAAGATTGTCTTCTAACCACTTAACTGTATATTCTCCCATTCTAAAACATTACACCAAGGGCAAAGCAATATTTTTAGAAAACTTATAAAAAAGCCATTGGCGATGGTTCCACCGCTATTTTTAATTGACCAAGCAATTTTTCAATATACGGAAATAGCATATTATTATCGAAGTCTATTAATTCCTTTAATCCGTCCTCGACACTAATCATTTTTTGAATATCTCTTATATCTGAGGGGTATTCTTCATTCCCTATAAGAATTGACATAACTTTCCCACCACGCAAATTTTCAACTTCTTCGTATAATGGTTTCCCTTTATGCTTCACAAAATTGTATAGGTTTCGTATTGAACTGTTTGAGAACACCTTCCAGAAATCAACAATAGTATCAACAGCATCTGAAAACTCCGGTCGCATAACCTTTAAATAGTTGAAAGGATTTCCTTCTGCATGAGGTGTAGATACTCCGTTTTCGGTTTTACGAAGCAATTCATAGGCTTCTTCAATTGGATGCATTCCACAGACATCTTTAGCATTCGTGACATTTCCATCAGCGTCAAAATTATATAAAAGATATTCTGCTGATACATAAGTCCATGCCCATGAGAGGTCAACTAAAATGTTATAACTCAACAATGCTGTTTCATACAGTTCTGCTTTAAATTTGTATTCTATCGCACATTGTACTTTTTCATCCTCCATTTTATTGAACCAGTAATCCCAATTATCTTCTAGTGCTTTTCTAACAAAAAGCCGAGCCGAAGTATAGCGTTCGAAAATCTCATGCCATTTTGCAACAAAATACATATCTTGATTGGTAGGTAATGCTGTTCCTACAATCTTAAACGATACATCATGTGGCGGTTCGATTTTCTCAAAAATGTCACCTGTAAAAATATCTTTCATATGAGTAGTCCTCCTGTCATCTATTCCACTGCCAAGTCTGCCCCTTAGTGTCGAATGGCTTAAACTGCGGTCGGCTCTGACAACAATCCTGGTGCCACAACCTCTGACATCTAATCCACAGTCTAAACCCTACCGCTATTCTCCGGTACTCAATTTCTCTCCAATCAGACCGAAAAGTAGATATATTTCCATATAATAAAACCGAGCTTTCTGCAAGGCTTCTTACGATGATACCAACCTTACAAAAAGCCCGGAAATACGCCACTTTTTAGCCTTTATTTATCTTTTCTTAACAGCAAACAGACAGTCTCAACATGGACTCCCTGCGGAAACATATCAGTAGTAGAAACCCGCACCAGTTCATAATCCTCCGCACACAGCACCTTCAAATCCCTCGCCAGGGTCGCACTGTCACAGCTCACATATACAACCCTCTCCGGCTTCATCTTAAGGATCGTATTCAGAAGCACCTCATCACAGCCCTTCCTTGGCGGGTCTACCACGATAACGTCTGCATAAACACCATTCTTCTCATACTCTCTCGGAAGCACTTCCTCTGCTTTTCCGACAAAAAACTCCACATTCTCAATGCCATTGAGCTTCGCATTCTCTCTTGCATTGTCAATGGCCTGTGGTACGATCTCCACGCCGCGGACAAATTTTGCTTTCTGGGCCAGGAACAGGGAGATGGTTCCGATCCCGCAGTACAGATCCCAAACGGTTTCATTTCCCGTAAGGCCGGCATACTCCAGAGCCTTTCCGTACAGTTTTTCAGTCTGGATAGGATTGACCTGGAAAAAGGACAGGGGAGAAATCTGGTAGGAAATATCTCCGATGCTGTCCGTTATATAGGACTGTCCCCAGAGGAGACGAAGCTGGTCGCCCAGGATCACATTGTTTCGTTTTTTATTAACATTGATGGTAATGCTGGTCATTTCCGGAATTTCACAGAGTGATTCCACCAGAGCCTTTTCTGCAGGGATCTTATCTCCGTTTAAGATCAGACAGACCATCATCTCATCTGTATGGAAGCCATAACGGATCATAATATGACGTACAAGACCTTTTCCCGTGGCCTCATCGTAGGGCTGTACATGATATTTTTCCATGTGTCCGATCACACGGTCCAAAACCTCTTTATTCTGTTTCACTCCCAGAATACATTCTCGGTTATCAATGATGGAGTGGGTTCTTCCTGCATAAAAGCCTGTGATGATCTTTCCGTCTTTATTTTTTCCTACCGGAAACTGTGCCTTGTTTCGATAATGATAGGGGTCTTCCATCCCCATGATCGGTTCCATATCAAGATTCTGAAAACCTCCGATTCTTTCCAGATGTCCACGAACCTTTTTCTCTTTAAATTTCAGCTGCTGCTCGTAGGATAATGCCTGAAGCTGGCATCCTCCGCACTGGCGGGCAATGGAGCAGGCAGGTTTCACACGGTATGGAGACGGTGTGATCACCTCCATCAGACGGCCATAGCCATAGTTCTTTTTTGCCTTGATGATCTTGGCTTTGATCCGGTCTCCGATCACGGCGTCTTTCACAAAAACGGTGAAGCCATCGGCTTTCCCGATACCTTCACCGTCAACTCCGCAATCCTCTATATCTAAAGTGAGTATATCGTTTTTACGGAATTCCATGTATTAAATATCTCCTGTTCTTCTTAAATTGGACTCAAAAAGCCGGTTGAAACCAAGCCATTCTTTTTTGCCTTTGTCTGCGTGGAAAATTTCTGTCAGTGTCTCCATCCTTGCATCTGTATTGTCTGCCAGATTCAGGGCAACTGCCTCCGCAAGTGCCGGTTTCTTGGGAGAACCGTACTCCAGCTCACCATGATGTGCAAGAATACAGTGGATCACCTGATTTTCAAGCTTCTCCGGAAAATCCGGGATCTCTTTTGCAAGATCATGTACCATCTGTGCCCCGATCACAATATGTCCCAGAAGCTGTCCCTCATCTGTATAATCATTCATCGGAAAAGCAGAAAGCTCCTTCGTTTTGCCCACATCATGAAGAAGTGCGGTTGTGATCAGAAGATCACGGTTTAAAACCGGATATGCATTTGCCATGTAATCACAGAGACGTGTCACTCCAAGAGTGTGTTCCATCAGTCCGCCGATAAAGCCGTGATGTACGGTCTTGGCTGCAGAATGTCCCTCAAATATCTTCATAAATTCCTGATCTTCTACAAAAAGCTTCTTCAGAAGCTGGGAAAGATAGGGATTCTTCACACTGTTGATAAGCTCTCGTAGCTGGCTCTGCATATCATCCACACTGTTCTCACTGGTAGGAAGATAATCTGCCGGATCATACTCCCCTTCTCCTGCCTTGCGTGCTCTCTTGATATTCAGCTGCATGGCGCCTGCAAAGCTTGTCACATCTCCCATGATCTCAATGTAATCCAACGCATCAAACTCATCAATTCCCAGAGAATTGGGATCCCAGATCTTACCATCGATCACACCTGTTTTATCCTGAAGGATCAGATTCTCATAGGGCTTGCCATTCTTCGTTGTAGCTGCCTGTTTCTGTTTGCAGAGATAGATCCCGTTTACTCTGTCTCCCTCATGTAATTCATTTAAAAAACGCATAAAATTCTTGCCTTTCTGTTCTTTTTACTTTCAAAGCAGACATACTCACGAACACATCCGCTTCACACTTTGCATTCATAGCCAGACTTTCTTTATGATCTTTGGCCGCATCCCGGTCCGGGCTTTCTGGCATTTTTGCACAGTTTCCACTTACTTCCGGGCTTTATTCAGTATCATAACACATTTTACTTTCCTTTGCTATGGAAATCATGTAAAATAGGAAACGAAGTGTTTTTTTGCATATCCTGTGTTACGCAGAAAAGCACAGAATCAACAGAAGTAACAAAAAGGAGTAACTATAGCAACAATGAACAAAAAAGCATACAAAGCACTTGAATACTATAAAATCATAGATCTGCTCACAGACAAGGCATCCTCCCCCATGGGAAAAGATCTCTGTCGAAAGCTTACCCCTTCCACAGACATTGAGGAGATCCGGTCCATGCAGCTGCAGACACACGATGCCCTTGCACGCCTGTTCAAAAAAGGCGGCATTTCCTTCGGCAGCGTCAAGGACATCCGCGGCACATTAAAACGTCTTACTGTTGGCAGCGCCCTGAATGCACCGGAGCTGCTTTCTGTCTGCAGTCTTCTTGAGAATACCGGCCGTGTAAAGGCATATTCCAGAAGTGACCGTGATGACGGAATGACCGATTCCCTTGACGGAATGTTTGCGGCACTGGAACCTCTGACACCCCTCAGCACAGAGATCCGCCGCTGTATCCTTTCTGAGGATGAGATCAGTGACGATGCCAGCAGCACACTTCGTCAGATCCGCCGCAGCATCAAAGCCACCAACGACCGGATACACACCCAGCTTTCTTCTCTGGTTGCAGGAAGTGCCAGGAATTATCTTCAGGATTCCGTTATCACCATGCGCGACGGTCGCTACTGTATCCCGGTAAAAGCTGAATATAAAGGCCAGGTTCCCGGTATGATCCACGACCAGTCCGCCACAGGTTCCACTCTTTTCATTGAGCCCATGGCTGTTGTCAAGCTGAACAACGACATCCGCGAGCTGGAGCTGAAAGAGCAGAAAGAGATCGAAGTGATCCTTGCATCCTTAAGCCAGCAGGTAGCTGCTGAGCTGGAGGCTATTCACGCAGATCTTTCCATCATGGTACAGCTGGACTTTATTTTTGCCCGTGCCGCACTTGCCATGGACATGAACGCCAGTGAACCTGTTTTCAACACAGAAGGCCGGATCCGGCTTCGCCAGGCCCGTCATCCACTGATCGATAAGAAAAAAGCCGTTCCTATTGACATCCGTCTCGGGGATGATTTTGACCTCCTGGTTGTCACCGGACCAAACACCGGTGGTAAAACTGTTTCTCTGAAAACCGTAGGTCTTCTTACCATGATGGGACAGTCGGGTCTCCATATCCCGGCGCTGGATCGTTCCGAACTTGCACTTTTCCGCGAGGTTTATGCTGATATCGGAGATGAGCAGAGCATTGAACAGTCCTTAAGTACCTTCTCCTCTCATATGACAAACGTGGTTTCCTTCCTGAAATCCGCAGATCAGGATTCCCTGGTCCTCTTCGATGAGCTTGGTGCAGGTACGGACCCTACCGAGGGTGCCGCTCTTGCCATTGCGATCCTGTCACATCTTCACGAGCAGGGTATCCGTACCATGGCAACCACCCATTACAGCGAACTGAAGATCTATGCCCTCTCCACTCCAGGTGTGGAAAATGCCTGCTGTGAATTCGATGTAGAAACCTTGCGTCCGACCTACCGCCTTCTGATCGGTGTTCCGGGAAAAAGTAACGCATTTGCCATTTCTTCCAAGCTGGGGCTTCCGGATTTCATCATCGACAAAGCAAAGGAACAGATCAGCGAGCAGGATGAATCTTTTGAAGATGTTCTGACATCCCTGGAGCAGAGCCGTGTCACCATCGAAAACGAGCGTGCTGAAATTGCCCGTTACAAAGAACAGGTAGAAGAGCTGAAAAAATCTCTTCAGGAAAAAGAAGAAAAGCTGGATGAACGTAAAGAGCGGATTCTCAGAGAAGCCAATGAACAGGCACATGCGATTCTCCGCGATACCAAGGAATACGCAGATCAGACCATGAAGCTTTTCCATAAATTCCAGAAGGATCACGTAGATACCGCTTCCGTGGAAAAAGAGCGCCAGAACCTGAAAAAACGTATGTCAAAAGCCGAAAATGGAATGTCTTCCAGACAGCAGAAGCAAAAGCCAAAGAAACAGCTGAAGCCATCCGATCTTTCTCTTGGCGATACCGTAAAGGTGCTCAGCCTGAATCTGAAAGGAACAGTTTCCAGTCATCCGGATTCCAAAGGATATCTCTTTGTGCAGATGGGTATCATACGTTCCAAGGTTCATATCTCCGATCTGGAGCTTGTGGACGAGCCGGTGATCACCACTCCTTCCATGCAGCGTACCGGCGCCGGAAAGATCCGTATGTCCAAGGCAGCCAGCATTTCCACAGAGATCAATCTTCTTGGAAAAACCGTAGATGAGGCAGTTGCAGAGCTGGATAAATATCTGGATGACGCCTATATCGCACACATGAAATCCGTCCGTATCGTTCACGGAAAAGGTACCGGTGCCCTCCGCAAAGGTGTCCACAATTACCTGAAGCGCCAAAAGCACGTAGCTTCCTTCCGTCTCGGCGAATTCGGAGAAGGCGATGCCGGCGTGACCATTGTAGAATTCAAGAAATAAAAAGGAGCTGAAGCCATGGCTACAAAACAGAAAATCCTCATTGTTGACGATGACAACAACATTGCAGAGCTGGTTGCTCTCTATCTCACAAAAGAATGCTTTGAGACTAAGATCGTAAATGACGGCGAGGAAGCCCTGAAGCAGTTCCATATTTTTCACCCGGATCTGATCCTTCTGGATCTCATGCTTCCGGGCATTGACGGATACCAGGTATGCCGTGAGATCCGTCACACCTCCGATGTACCGATCATTATGCTTTCCGCCAAGGGAGAAACCTTTGACAAAGTCCTGGGACTGGAGCTTGGAGCGGATGATTACATCATCAAGCCTTTTGACTCCAAAGAGCTGGTGGCACGTGTCCGTGCGGTACTGCGCAGATTTCATGTAAAATCTCCGTCTGCCGCGCCAAAGGAAAAATGTGTTTCCTATCCGGATCTGGTGATCAACCTGACCAACTATTCTGTAACTTATATGGGACACCAGATCGATATGCCGCCAAAGGAGCTGGAGCTTCTCTATTTCCTGGCATCTTCTCCCAATCAGGTTTTCACAAGAGAACAGCTTCTGGATCACATCTGGGGCTATGAATACATTGGCGATACCAGAACCGTAGACGTTCACATCAAACGTCTCCGTGAAAAAATCAAGGATAATCCAAACTGGGCTCTTTCCACAGTCTGGGGGATCGGCTACAAATTTGAGGTAAAGGATTCATGAAACAGCATCTTTATACTAAACTGCTGATCCTGTACTTTATGCTGGGCGGAATCTGCTTTCTGCTGCTTTCCTCCGGTGGCTCCTACCTGGTAGAAAAAAGGCTGGAGCGCTCTACCGGAGAGTCCCTTTACCGCACTGCCAGCCAGATGGTTTCCAAAAATGAACTTCGTCAGGCTGTAAAAAGCCCCAAAAACGAATCCCTCACCCTGGCTCTTTCCTCTGCAGCAGCCTTTCAAAATGCAGATTTCTGGGTTATGGATACAGATGGGAACGTTCTGATAAACACAAACCAGCAGCCCTCTGATTCCGGTGATATCACCGTCAGGAACTTCCGACCGGAAGATTACGAAGATACCTGCTATTCCTCCGGTACGTTTTACGGGACATTAAAAACCACACAGCTAAGCACAGTCGTTCCCATAAAAGATACGGATCTGGTGACTGGTTATCTGGTGATCCACTACCCTATGAAAAACCTCTACGAAAGCCGCAGCAATATCGTAGAGGTTATGGTCCTGATCTTTATTGTGATCTATGCACTGTTTTTCAGTTTTCTTCTGATCTATTTTTACAGGGTCCACAAACCTCTGAAAGAAATCTTAAAGGGTGCCCTGGAATTTGCCAACGGAAATCTTACCTACACGATCCCCGTAGATTCTGAAGATGAGATGGGATATCTTTCCCACTCCCTGAATTACATGGCAGACAAGCTGAACAAAAACGGAGAGTATCAACGACAATTCATTTCCAATGTGTCCCATGATTTCCGCTCGCCTCTGACCTCCATCAAAGGCTATGTGGAAGCCATGCTGGACGGTACCATCCCACCGGAAATGCAGGAACGTTATCTGAAAGTCATTGCTTTTGAATCCACCCGTCTGGAGAAGCTTACCCGAAGTCTCCTTACCTTAAACGAACTGGATGTCAAAAAGCGTATGATGCATATGCGGCGTTTTGATATCAATGAAACGATCCGTACCACAGCCGCCACCTTTGAGGGAACCTGTTCGGAACGAAACATCCGTCTGGAGCTCCTCCTTGCGGGAAAAGAGCTTTTTGTCCGTGCAGATATGGAACAGATCCAGCAGGTACTGTACAATTTATTGGACAATGCGGTAAAATTCAGCAGCGACAATTCTTCTATCACACTGGAAACCACAGTCAATCATGGCAAGGTTTTTGTCTCAGTCAAAGACCATGGAAGCGGAATTCCAAAGGAAAGTCTTTCCAGGATCTGGGACCGTTTCTATAAGATCGATGCCTCCCGTGGAAAAGACCGCAAGGGTACCGGGCTTGGCCTTGCCATTGTAAAAGAGATCATCAACGCTCATAAGCAGAATATCAATGTGATCAGCACCGTAGGTGTTGGAACAGAATTTATCTTTACACTGGAAAAAGCAAAATAAAACATCAAAAAACCTCTGATCCGGAAGGCTGTAAAAAAAATATCTCTCAATATCTCCTACAGTATTTCCGGATCAGAGGTTTTTATTTACTCTTTGCAGGCTTATTTCCAATCGTAATTTCTCAGATGGCCTTCCAGATTCATATGCGTAAAATTATGCTGTCGCAGCGCCTCATAAAGCACAATGGCAACTGAATTGCTTAAATTCAGGGAACGGATATCTCCGATCATCGGGATCCGCACGCAAGTTTCCTGATTGTTTACCAGGATATCCTCCGGGATTCCCGCACTCTCCTTGCCAAACATAATGAAACAGTCATCCTCATACTGCACATCTGTATAAGTCTGAGGTGCCTTGGTGGTTGCGTAATAAATCTTTGCTCCCGGATTCTTTTTGAGAAAATCCTCATAATCCAGATATCTGGTCACATCCAGATGTTCCCAATAATCCATACCTGCACGCTTGATGGCCTTTTCATTCAGGCGAAAACCAAGCGGTTCGATCAGATGCAGCCTGGTTCCTGTTGCCACACAGGTTCTTCCGATATTTCCTGTATTTGCCGGAATTTCCGGCTCATGGAGCACAATATTCAAAACTCCCATTTATTTTTTTCCTCTTTTCTACATAGCATTAAATATACAAAATATACATTCGCAATCCGCTTCGCTGCTTGCTCATGAGATCAAAAAGCCAAGCTTTTTGGTCTCATCTTCTGCCGGGCGTTCCAGATATCTGGCATTTCCGCCGCTGTAAAGAAGCCTGTTATTTCCGGAATCGGTCTGCCCGATCACTGCTGCCATGATCCCCTCTCGCCGCAACTGCTGCACAAACGCATCACCGCCATGGATTCCCATAAGAATACTTCCGCCGGAAAGCAGCTTGTACGGATTCACATCAAAGATCTCACAGATCTCTATGGTTTCCTGTCGGATGGGCACACTTCGAAGATCTGCACTAAGACCTACTCCGGATGCCTCCGCCATTTTCCAGAGGGCAGCAAGAAAGCCGCCTTCTCCCATCCGATATCGGGCACTGGCTCCGGATTCTTCCGCCATTTTCCAAATTTTATCATTCTCTGTTCCTGTTCCGTAAACCTCAGGAAGCTTTACAGCATCCTCGAGAAACCGTTCTGCAAAAAACTCCCGCAGCCTGTCATAATAATTCTTTGTGATCCATGCAGTTCCTTCTGCTGCCACAGGGCCTGCCACGATCAGCTCGTCTCCCGGCATAAGCCGTCCGTCTATCTCTGCCTGAAGCGCCTCCAGTGCTTTTTTTCCAAGTTTCATAACTGCCGCCTTAATAAAGGATAAGCGAAAGCACTGTCGGAACTACCATTGCCAGTACCAGAATAACTGCGATGATCGCTGTGATCACTTTTCTTTTTTTCGGATCAAACATTCCCATAATTATCATTCACCTCATCTGTAATATCCGTTAATTGCGCATTGTTGGTCAAAGGATCCCTGTCTGTATAATCAAAAAGAAGCTTCTTTCCATCCCGGAACACCTCGATATGGGCGGTTTTCGGGATTTTTTTCGCTTTCCGGTAATCCCAGATCAGCCGCTCATACGGCTTCTGGTCTGAAGCAAAGGATGGCCTGCTCTTTAAATTCTCTCGAAGATAAAGATCCAGGAGCATTACATCGGAAAGTGCTTCCGACGGGATCTCTTTCTGTTCTCCGGCAAACTCCATAAGGATCTCATAGCGCCTCATCCTGGAATGAGAGATCTCCGAGTATCCTTTTTTCTCATAAAATCTGCCAAGTGCCTCATACATCCGGAAAGGATCGTCAAAATACTTCTCCAGAAATACAAGGGTATTTTTGAACTGCCCACTATTATAATACACTTCCACCATACTTTCCACCATTTTCAGCCTTAAAATCTCCCCGTAGGTCATCCAGGCTGTGGAAAGTACCTCATAGGGTTCCCGATCCTTGTAAAGAATCTGATATTCCCCTGTCATTTCCATCATGTGTGAACCCTTCAGCACCTTCAGAAAACCAAGCTGAAACTGTTCCGGACGCAGTGCGTAAACATCGCAGAAGGACTTGTGGAAGCTGTCGTATCCCTCATAGGGAAGTCCTGCGATCAGATCCAGATGCTGGTGGATATTTCCAAAGCTGTGGATCTGCTCTACAATCCCTTTCAGCTTTTCAAAATCCATGGTTCTCCGAATGGCTTTGATGGTCTGAGGATTGGTGGACTGTACACCAATCTCCAGCTGGATCAGTCCCGGACGCATGGTTTTCATCAGCGCCAGCTCCTCCGCACGGAGAAGATCTGCTGAAATCTCAAAATGAAAATTGGTGATTCCGTTATCATTCTCCGTAATATACCTCCAGATCTCCATGGCATGGTCATGCTTGCAGTTGAAGGTACGATCCACAAATTTGACCTGAGGAACTTTATTATCAATAAAAAACTGCAATTCCTTTTTTACAAGCTCAATATCACGGAACCGAAGCTTCTTATCTATGGAAGAAAGGCAGTAGCTGCAGGAAAAGGGGCATCCCCTGCTGCTCTCATAATAAATAATACGGTTTTTAAACTCTGTAAGATTGCTGTATGCAAACGGAACTTTACTTAAATCCATCAATTCCCGCCAGCCCGTGTGTACAATATCCCTGCCTTTGTTTTCATCACGAAAAGCCACTCCGCGGATCCCGCTCAAAGTTTCCGGTTTTCTTTCTATATAATAACCTGCCAGTTCATGGAAGGTTTCCTCTCCTTCTCCCACCATCACTCCAAAAAACGCAGGATTCTTTTTCAGAAATTCCACCGCATCGTAGGATACCTCCGGGCCTCCTGCCCAAAACTCCACCTGTGGAAGGATCTTCTTAAGATCCGGCACCAGCTCCCTGACAAAAGAAATATTCCAGATATAGCAGGAAAAGCAGACCACATCCGGCTGCTCCAGATAAATGTCTTTTAAAATGTCATCCCTGATCTGATTGATCGTATACTCTTTGACCACAACCCTGGAACTGTATTCTCCGGAACAGGATTTCAGGTTATATACCGCAAGATTGGAATGGATATATTTTGCATTGCATGCTGCAAGTAAGATTTTCAAATTTTATATTCTCCTAACTTCTGTCGGATAATTCTTTCCCCGACAGTTTTCATTATTTCTCTGTTGATCCTTTTCGCTTTATGATTATAACGTTCCCGCCACCGGATGTAAATAGAAAAACAGGGATTTCCCTCCTGCCGCAAAAATGCCGTTTTTGTTGTATTTCCATCCAAACAGCGTTAAAATGAGTACTATATATTTTTATAAAGGAGTAATCTTTTTATGGATCGAAACAGCTGTCTGAATTATTTTCAGGCGTTTCCCTTCTGGGAACATATGACGGAAGAAGATCAGAATTTTCTTCTTGATAACATTCGCGAGCTTCATTACCCGGCAGGTGCTGCCATACAGTCTGAAGAGCGCCAGTGCCTGGGAACTCTTTTTCTTCTGAAGGGAGTTCTCCGTGTTTATCTACTGTCCGCTCAGGGAAAAGAGGCTACCCTGTACCGTTTAAGGGACAGTGACATCTGCACTCTTTCCGCCTCCTGCATGCTTTCTGCCATTACATTTGATGTACAGATCGATGCAGAAACAGACTGTGATCTGCTTCTGCTTCCGGCAGTTCCTTTTTCCCGGCTGATGAAAAACAATATCTATCTGGAAAATTTCATCTACAAACGGACAACTGAACATTTCTCAGATGTGATTGCAGGAATCGAACGGACATTTTTTATGACCCTGACTCAGCGGATCGCAGCCTTTCTTCTGGATGAAGCTGCAGATACCGGTTCCGATGAGCTCGCTCTCACACAGGAAGCCATCGCCCGCTCCATCGGAAGTGCCAGAGAAGCTGTCAGCCGCAGCCTTAAAAAAATGAATAAAGACGGCTCTATCCAGATCTCACGGGGATCGATCCGCATTCTGGATAAAAGACGTCTTTATGAAATGATGAATACTTTTTAATTTGAAGATGTTTTAGGTGCCGGCTGCAGGATCCACCAGAACAGCATCGGCATAATAGTCATTACCGGCCACATATAACGGATCATCCCATTTACAGGAGACACAAGGCATATCAGTATATTCAGCACCGGTATGGCAAAGATCAGGAGTTTTTTCCATTGTTTCTTCACCAGAAGATACCCCATCAGCAACAGAGTAAGCCAGGTATACGTTCCTGCACTTAAGATAAGTCCCAGCCCAGGTGCACGCATCCATAATTCATCATAAAGCCTGAATAGATACTGGATTTTTTTTGGCCCAACAAAACTGACATCGATCCCGGATTTCTTCTGATACAGTTTATCTATGTAGAACCGGTACACGCCCTGCTGTCCTCTTCCCATATGGAACGGATCATTATAACTGTAGATATTATTCAATGTCGCCTGGATATATACTCCCGGATGACGACGGAACATGGCAAACCAGGCTTTAAAATAATCGTTCATGTATCCATCCAATTTAGGATCATTATCATCATCTCTGAACCTAAATGTAATTTTCACAGGATCCGACAGTTCCGGATTATACTTCTCGGCAAGAACATCATAATCCAGGATCCTGTTTATCGCTTTCTTCTCACTTGCGGTTACATCATCCGGATATTCTCTCAGATATCGGGCAGTCTGCTGAAACGGTACCGAAAGCATTTCACATCGGGATCCAGGTGCCACGCCAAGGGCAGGTGCTACCCCCTTTTCTACGCCCAGATAGCAGGCAAAAACACAGACAGCCACAATAAATGCATATTTCCTCGCGCCCTTTACCAGGAAGAAAAACAAAAGGATCAAAGAAGGCAAGGCCAGCGCTGTGATCATTGCCGCGATCACAGGCACTGCATTCTTTTTTATTATTTTCTCATCCATATTTTTATTAACCCTTGTCTAAAATTTTCAGTAAACCAACAATGCTCCGGAAACCGTTTCGGTTCCCAGAGCTGTATCTGTTTTTTCTGTTTTCTGTTTTGGTTACTGAAGCGCTGCCTCAAGCTCTGTCTTTGATGTCAGTCCCACAAAACGTGCGGTCTCTTTTCCTTCTTTGAATACCAGCAGTGTGGGGATACTCATGATCTTGTACTGCTGTGCCAGTGATGGCTCTTTGTCTACGTCAACCTTGCCAACCTCATATCCGGCTTCTGCAAGCTCTTCCACGACCGGAGCCTGACGTCTGCATGGTCCGCACCAGGTTGCCCAAAAATCTACCAATACCGGCTTTTCTGCCTTTAATACCTCAGTTTCAAAATTGTCTGTTGTAAAAACTTTTGCCATGATAAAATTCCTCCTTGATCCTGTATTTATTTTTAGTATCAGCTTATGCTTACGCCTTCAGAAGCTTCCGCACATACTGACAGGCGGAAAGTCCTGCCTGGGCACCGTCATGAACAGCTTTTGCCACCTGGAGAAGTCCACCGGTGCAATCACCTGCTGCATACAGTCCCGGAACTGTAGTCTCCATCTCTTCATTGACCCGGATATTTCCTTTTTCATTCAGTTCCGCTCCAATCTGGCGGGCCATCTCCGAGCTTCCGGCTGTACCAAGTGCTACAAAGACTCCCTCTGCCGGCACAAAAGAATCTGCTCCGGTACCTGCTTCCTGCATGGACACATCACTTTTCAGGCGGATGCCGGAAACACGCTCATCTCCTTCGATTGCCTGGATTTTCATGGTGTTAACCGGAAGCGGATTTTCTCTTGAAAATTCCGGTTTCTTTCCATCTGTAAAGATCGTCACACGGGAAGCGGTATGAGAAAGTTCTTCTGCTTCATGAAGAGCAAAATCACTGTTTCCAAGCACTGCCACTTCTTTTCCTCTGTAAAAAAATGCGTCACATACTGCGCAGTAGCTGACACCTTTTCCTTCAAATTCCTTTACTCCCGGAATCCTGGCAGAAGCTCTCCTGCTTCCGGTTGCCAGGATCACGCTGCGTGCCTCAAAATCTCCTGCGGTAGTTTTCACCTCAAAAGTATCAAAACCACCCATTCCCACAACCTGGACATCCAGGATCCGTACTCCAAGTGCTCTTGCCTGGGCAAGACCTCTTTCGAAAAGTTCTCTACCGGACAGCGGCTGCTCCAGTCCGTAATAGTTCTCGATCTTCTCCGCTTTTTCCAGTGAACCGATCCCTGTATTTATGATCAGCGGATCCATATTTCCTCTTGCCGCATAAAGTGCTGCCGAGATCCCGGCCGGACCTGCTCCTATGATAATGATATTCTCCATTTCAGACACCTGCTTTCTTCTTCGTTTGGATCTGTTCTATAATATACGCTTCGCATTGGTCTGTTTCTGTGATCAGGTCACTTTTCCTTCACAGAAGTCATTATATCACATTCCCCCAAAATTACACCTTTTTTCAATAGCTTTTATTTGCGTCTGTTTCTCTTCTATGCTATTATTATAACGACTTTAACCAATTAAATGAATCAAGATGATACCCCTGCGGGATCATAAATATCTGCTTGACCTGTAAGGAAACAGATTCGTTATATTTATCAATAGATCATGAATCATAAAAAGGAGCCTAATCTCTATGAGAAATTTTGAATATTTTACCCCTACCCGGGTTATTTTCGGAAAAGATACACACCTTAAGATCGGCACTGTTCTAAAAGAGCAGAACTGCAGCAAAGTACTGATCCATTATGGCAGCCACAGTGCAGTAAGCTCCGGTCTGATCGATGAGATCCGATCTTCTCTGGATGAAGCTGGAATTTCCTATGTCACTCTTGGCGGTGTGGTTCCCAATCCCCGTCTCTCCAAGGTACGTGAAGGTATTGAGCTTTGCCGCAAAGAACAGGTTGATTTTCTTTTGGCTGTTGGCGGTGGCAGCGTTATTGATTCCTGCAAGGCCATCGGCTATGGACTTGCCAATCCGGATACAGATGTATGGAACTTTTTTCTCCGCACCGAAACCCCAAAAGCCTGTCTTCCTGTAGGCGTTATCCTGACGATCGCAGCTTCCGGAAGTGAAATGAGTGGATCCTGTGTGATTACCAATGAAGAGGGCTGGCTGAAACGGAGTAGTGCCCGCAACGATCTGTGCCGCCCACGTTTTGCTATTTTAAATCCCCGCCTCACCTATACCCTGCCGCAATATCAGACCGAAAGCGGCTGTGTGGATATCCTGATGCATACTATGGAACGGTACTTTGTAAATATCGAAACCATGGAGATCACCGACAGTATCAGCGAATCTCTGATGCAGACCGTGATCTATAACTCCCGGATCCTGATGAAGGAGGCGGATAATTATACTGCACGGGCAGAGATCATGTGGGCCGGCAGCCTTTCCCACAATGGACTTACCGGCTGCGGAACCGGCGGTGGTGACTGGGCCTGTCACCAGCTGGAGCATGAACTGGGCGGCACCTACGATGTGGCTCACGGAGCCGGTCTTGCCGCTTTGTGGGGAAGCTGGGCACGTTACGTTTATGATGCAAATCCGGAACGCTTTGCCCAGTTTGCAGTCAATATCTTTGACATTCCCTGCAGTACCGACTTCAACAAAACTGCTCTTGCCGGCATAGAAGCCATGGAAGATTATTTCCGTTCCATCCAGATGCCTACCAGCCTTCATGAGCTTGGTCTTGATCTTACAGAAAAGGAGATTCATGATCTGGCGTTTAAATGCAGCTTTGAAGACACCCGAACCATCGGTGTGTTCAAACAGCTGAACATGAAAGATATGGAAAAAATCTATCTTGCTGCCAGATAAATCTGTAGCCATAATATTGCAGATGTTTTTTTGAAAATCAGATTTTTCAGAAAAACATCTGCTTTTTTTATTTTTTCCTTGCATTCTCTACATAAATGTGTTAAAGTAACAAAGTACTCGAAAGAGACATGCCCAGATAGCTCAGTTGGTAGAGCAGAGGACTGAAAATCCTCGTGTCGCTGGTTCGATTCCGGCTCTGGGCATTATTTTTTTACTCTGATCGCAGAATAGCCTCTGCTGGTCAGAGTTTTTTTATACAAAAAACTGCTGCAAATCCCTTGTGGAATCTACAGCAGTCTTTTTCTGATCACTGAAGCAAATAAACTTCTGTATAAAACACGCCCTTCTGCTCTGCTTCGGAGTGTGTTGCCACATATACATCAATGCAATTGGTCCGGATCGCTCCTCCACAGTCCTCTGCAACATAAACCTGTCCATTGATCACTACTTTGGAACCGTATGGGATCTGACTCGGATCCACTGCGATCGTACGGTTGGTAGTGGCCGTTACTCCTGTGGAAGTAATTCCATTCGCCCATGGTCCGCAGCAGATGCTGCACGGACAATAATGCGTGATCCGGAATGTTCCCAGTGGTTTCAGTGTCGCGTCAGAAGATACTGATACCGGCGTTCCGATCTGTACGCCAGCTGCGGTACTTCCGGAACCACCTGTGGAAGTTACACCATCCACCGCATCCGCAAAAACGCCCTCCCCGGAACTCTTGGTAAGGGATCCTGCTTTTGTATTCTTTTCCTGCTCTGCCTTGGCCACTTCCGTAGCCTGATAACCTTCCAGACAGCTGGTCGGAATATAGCCGACGTGATCTGAACCACTGTCATCTGTGTAAACGATCCTGCTCCAAATAGCATCTACCGTACCTGTTCTTTTCAACTCATCATCCTGAAGGACCTCTCCTACAACCTCTCCGTCCTTCTTGCCGGGATAATCCAGGATATCACTGTCCTGTGCCGCTGTAACTGTATCTGTAAATTTATTTACGATCTCCGTATCACTGAGCACACTGTCCGAAACATAACCGATGATCTTGTCCTCCCCTTTCTTTTGGAAGGTCACCTTGCTCCAGCCATTGTCACAGACTGCAACTCTTTCAAGTTTCGTTCCCAGGATCACAGAACGCAGCTCTGTACCACTGTCTCCCGGATTGGACCGGATTTCCGTATTTTTCGCTGTAACATAAAGCGTATCACTCTTCGCCAAAACATTTACTGTGTTTCCCGCCCCATCATCGATCTGAAACTGCTGAGGTGTTTTTTTCTCCTTTGTATATGTATCCAGTGTTGCTTCATATCCCAGTACCTCTGCTGATACGGATGCAGGGAAAAGCATAGAAGCACATAAAATAACTGCCAGAAGCTTTTTTCGCATGAAATCTTGCCTCCTTTATTCCGGCATTCTACGGTTTGTCCCGACTATCATAGCATATCAGATCATATTTTGCAATTTCACAGGACAGTCTTCAGAAATTTTTAACAAAAAGATCATATTTTTTAACTGGTCAAATCTATCCGTAACGGATACAATACTTATATGAATATAAAACACAAGAAACCAACCCTTACTAAAAAACAGCGCCACAAACTCCGTGTACAGCAGGTGCGAAGGCAGAAGATCTTTCTGACATGTCTTTTTCTGCTGATCGTGGGCTGTATCCTTCTGCGTTTTTCCAAATTTTCCGGCAGGCAGGAGGAAGCCCATCAGATCAATGCAGCCTGTGAAGCTTATCGCGATGAGGTCTCCAGCGAAGCAGCACAATATGATATGTCCGACTATGTAGACCTGCTCCTGGCCGTGATGATGCAGGAAAGCTCCGGGCAGGGTACTGATCCCATGCAATCTTCAGAAGGAGCCTACAACACCAGATATCCGCAGCAGCCCAATGGTATCACAGATCCTTCTTACTCTATTTCCTGTGGCATCCAGGAGCTGAAATATGCTCTGGATAAAGCCGGCTGTACCGGTCCGACTGATCTTTCCAAGATCCGTCTGGCTCTGCAGGCATACAATTTCGGAGCCGATTCCTATTTTGCTTATCTGGAAGAAAACGGTCAAACTGTGTGGACGGCCCAAAGTGCTCAGGCCTTTGCTCAGATGGCAAGCGGCGGCACACAACGTGATGAAGATGATCCCCTTCATGATCCTGCCGGTCCATGGGACTATGGTGACCAATACTATCCGGATCATGTTTTGCGCTATTACCACTTAGACAATAACTCATAAACCAGCGAAATATTGTCATATACAAGTTCTATTTCAGATGTCTGGAATAAACTTTATATGTTGTATATAATTTCAAAAAAATTCCAAAAAACATTTGACAGAATATAAAATCTATGCTAATATATGTCTTGTCGCTGAGGGAAATACTTGAAGCGATAAGACATATGCGATAGTGGCGTAGTTGGTAACGCGCGACCTTGCCAAGGTCGAGACCGCGGGTTCGAGCCCCGTCTATCGCTCTTCAGAACTCTGAGTTTTTCAGAGTTCTTTTTTTATTTTTAAAACTATCCTTTTTCGATCAAAAAGTCCCGAGTCTGATCTCTTTTTTCCAGAAATTCAGATTCGGGACTTTATATTTTTTATCTTTTATTTCAGCTGCATATCATGGCCAAGGCATGCATCTTTTAGTGGTGGAAAAGGCGGATTCCTGTAAATGCCATCACCATTCCATACTTATTACATGTATCGATAACTGCGTCATCACGTACAGATCCACCCGGCTCTGCAATATATTTTACACCGCTCTTATATGCGCGCTCGATATTATCACTGAATGGGAAGAATGCATCGGATCCCAGTGTCACGCCGGTAAGACCATCCAGCCATGCTCTCTTCTCTTCTTTTGTGAACACTTCCGGCTTCTCTGAGAATGTCTTTTCCCATGCACCATCTGCAAGGACATCCATATATTCCTCACCAATGTAAACATCAATGGCATTATCTCTCTCCGCACGTGTGATCGTGTCTTTAAACGGAAGCTCCAGTACCTTCGGGCACTGACGGAGGTACCAGTTATCTGCTTTCTGGCCTGCAAGGCGTGTACAATGTACACGGGACTGCTGTCCTGCACCAACGCCGATAGCCTGTCCATCCTTAACAAAGCATACGGAATTGGACTGTGTATATTTCAGGATGATCAGAGAAACCTGCATATCTCTCTTGGCTTCTTCCGTAAGCTCTTTATTCTCTGTTACAATATTGGAGATCAGCGCATCATCAATTGCCAGCTCCTGGCGGCCCTGCTCAAAGGTGACTCCAAATACCTGTTTGTGCTCCAAAGGTTCCGGTACATAGTTTTCATCGATCTGGATCACATTGTAATTGCCTTTTTTCTTCTGCTTCAGAATTTCAAGAGCCTCCTCTGTATATCCAGGTGCGATCACACCATCAGAAACCTCTCTCTTGATCAGCATTGCGGTATCTTTGTCGCAGACATCAGAAAGAGAAATGAAATCACCAAATGATGACATACGATCTGCACCTCTTGCTCTTGCATACGCACATGCAAGCGGGGAAAAATTCTTCCAGTCCATATCATCTACCCAGTAGATCTTTGCCAGTGTCTCATTCAGCGGAAGTCCGATGGAAGCACCTGCCGGAGATACATGCTTAAATGAAGTTGCTGCCGGAAGTCCGGTTGCTTTCTTAAGGTCACGTACCAGCTGCCAGCCATTAAAGGCATCCAGGAAGTTGATGTATCCTGGTCTTCCGGAGAGTACCTGGATCGGAAGCTCACTTCCATCTGCCATATAGATCTTTGATGGTTTCTGATTTGGGTTACATCCGTATTTTAACTGTAATTCTTTCATGAAAAAGCTCCTCCGTTCTCTGTGATATCCCTATTTTCTTATTTATTCTTGTTTACGATCCTAGATTCATAATTTCCTGTCTCAATGTCAATAAAACGAACAAAGAGAGAAACTTTATTATCCTGGTTCAGGCTCTTCCAGAGGAGATCCGCAAACTCATCAATATCGTTTGGGATCTCTACCAGCTTCGGCTCTCCCTCGAAACTTGGAAGTGGATTTCCATCGCATTTATAAGTATGGATAAAACGTCCCTGCCCTGCTGCCGCATTCTCGTAGGCAAATGTATAACGAAGACA
Source organism: Blautia sp. SF-50 (assembly GCF_900101315.1). Classification (NCBI taxonomy): domain Bacteria; kingdom Bacillati; phylum Bacillota; class Clostridia; order Lachnospirales; family Lachnospiraceae; genus Blautia; species Blautia sp. SF-50. The sequence continues at coordinate 47,299 of NZ_FMUW01000014.1, read as the reverse complement.
GGAATCCGGATTTCCGTTATTGCTCTTTAAAATAGACACCGCATAATTGAATTTACCGTTTTCAACATGAAGAACACCCGAAATACGAGGTGTATAGTTCGGCGCATCCGGCTCAAACTCTCTGCTGCGAAGAGACTGTTCAAAGGTGAGCTGTCTGTCCATTCCCTCATAGATCGTATCTGTCTGATCACCGTTTGTTACGATGGTCTTATTTCCAAGGACACGTACCGGTGCATAAATGATCAGGCTCGGGTCTGTAAGCTTGGATGGATCAAAAGCCTGTGTACGAATTCCTTCCCCATCCTCAACAAAAATACGGTTTCTGCTGTTCTCGCTTCTTCCCATAATAAAATATGCAGTAACTGCATGTTTCCCGTCAGCGGAACGTCCGATCACAATTCCTCTTCCCGGATAGGAATTTTCTTTCAGTTCTTTTTCAAGTGAAAATGTCGTCATTTTTCACAGTCCTCCTTGTCTAATGTAAGGCCCGGGGCTTATCCCAGGATATGAACGGTAACAAAAAACCGCCTGGACACCCCTTATCAGGCTGCCCAGGCGGTCGGCTTCTCACTTCACTGCACTCCCTGTAGGTAATCCTACTTTCCGCCAGTCATGCAGCTTCTGCTGTTATACTACAATACTTCTTCTTAATTTTCAAGCCCCTATTTTCAGAAATTATTTTTCCAGACTTCTTGTTGCTCACAAAATAAACAATAACACTTTATTTCCCCTGTAATGCATAATCTGTCTGGATCTGTGCTGCAATGTCTGATTTCATCTGGATCCATGCATCGGGATTTTCCACGTAATACTTCGGACAGTCTTTACCTGTGACATCATAATGACGGATCACCTGATCCGAAGTCAGTCCAAAGCGTGTACAAAGCCACGCTGTCAGCTTTACCGCCGAATCATAGGTTGCTGTATTAAACTGCCCTGTTTCATCCGGATGGCAGCATTCAATGGATATGGTATCTACATTTCTGGAATTTGTGGCATAGGATATTTCCGAAGTGGGAATACATTGTACCACTTCTCCCTCCAACCCTATCACAAAATGACTGCTGACTTTGTTGTCCTGCGTTGTCGCAAGATTTTCAAAATAATTCCGATTGGATACGGCAGTAGATCCCGGATTGGCCGTATAATGAATGGCTATATAATTTACCTGTTCCATAGAAATCTGTGGTCTGGAATAGGAATTCGGTGTCAGAAGCTCCACATCAATAAAAGGTGCTCCTTCTGCCTGCCATTGTTCCGGTCCGCCATTTCCGCTGGCATTCCCGGATATTTCTTCCTGTCCGGACTGAGTTTCACTCTGTTCCATGCGCATCTCAAAAAATGCGTATCCTAACGCACACGCAGCAAAAGCAACGATCACAATGATACATATCAGCACAATCCTCTGCAGGATCTTGATCGGGTTCTTTTTTCTCAAAGACTTCTTTTTTCTTCTGGAAGACCCGGAGGAAGTTTTCTTTACGGAAACAGGCCGCCCGCTATGGGACGGCCTGGGTGACTTTTTACCGGTCTTACCTTTTTTTCCTTTATTATTCATCTACACTGTAGTTTGGAGCCTCTTTTGTAATGTGGATGTCATGTGGATGTGACTCTTTAAGAGATGCAGCTGAAATCTTGATGAATCTGCCTGTTGTCTTAAGCTTCTCAATATTTTCTGCTCCACAGTAACCCATACCGGATCTTAAACCACCGATCAGCTGGAATACGGTATCCTCAACGTGTCCTTTATACGCAACACGACCCTCAACACCCTCCGGCACAAGCTTCTTTGCATTCTCCTGGAAATAACGATCCTTGCTGCCATTCTCCATAGCTGCGATAGATCCCATTCCACGATATACTTTATATTTTCTTCCCTGATAAAGCTCGAATGTTCCCGGGCTCTCGTCGCATCCTGCGAACATGCTTCCCATCATGCAGACATTGGCACCTGCTGCGATGGCCTTGGTGATATCTCCGGAATATTTGATACCGCCGTCTGCAATGATCGGGATTCCGTAGCTGTTAGCCACTTCATAACAATCCATAACTGCAGTAACCTGCGGAACACCAATACCTGCAACAACACGTGTTGTACAGATAGATCCCGGTCCGATACCAACTTTAACTGCATCTACTCCAGCCTCGATCAGAGCCTTGGTAGCTTCGCCTGTTGCAACATTACCTGCGATTACCTGAAGCTCCGGATATGTTGCCTTGATCTCGCGGACTGCTTTTAAAATGTTTTCTGAATGACCATGTGCAGAATCAATTACGATCACATCTACATTAGCCTTCACAAGCGCATCAACACGTGCAAGCACATTTGCTGTGATGCCAACCGCAGCACCACAGAGAAGTCTTCCCTGTGCATCCTTGGCTGCAAGCGGATACTTGATCTGTTTCTCGATATCCTTGATGGTAATGAGTCCTTTTAAATTAAAGTCATCATCTACAATGGGTAATTTCTCCTTACGGGATTTCGCAAGGATCTTCTTGGCATCCTCAAGTGTGATTCCTTCCTTAGCTGTGATTAGTCCTTCTGAAGTCATGCACTCCTTGATCTTTCTGCTGAAATCTGTCTCAAATTTAAGATCACGGTTTGTAATAATACCTACCAGTTTTCTGCCTTCTGTGATCGGAACACCGGAAATACGGTATTTCGCCATCAGGTCATTGGCATCCTTCAGTGTATGCTCTGCTGAAAGATAAAATGGATCGGTGATAACACCGTTCTCAGAACGTTTAACTTTGTCAACCTCTTCTGCCTGTGCCTCAATGGACATATTCTTGTGAATGATACCGATACCACCCTGTCTGGCCATAGCAATTGCCATTCTGTGCTCTGTAACTGTGTCCATTCCCGCACTCATCATGGGGATATTCAGCTTTACTTTCTTGGTTAAATACGTTGAAACATCAACCTGATTCGGAATTACTTTAGAATAAGCCGGAACCAGCAGGACATCATCAAACGTAATGCCTTCACCAATAATAGTACCCATTGCATTTCCTCCCTTTGTGTAAGATATTTTAAATTTGTGAACTAGTGTAACAAAAAACAAGATTCATGTCAATCCAAAAAAACTTTACTCGGTGCAGAATTTTTCATGGTATTGGCAAGTTCATCATCCAGTTCCAGGATCACCTTGCAGGTTTCTCCGCTGTCTCTTACGATCATGGCATAGCGCTTATGATCCTCAATACCTGAGGAAAAGTCTATGGTTTTCATCTTCTGATTTCCGTTGTAATAATCCATTCTGTGGGATTTCAGAGGTGCCACAAGATCAGCCTCCGCAAGCTGAAGTGATTTTACTCTTTTCCTCTTTGACTTGGACATGATCATATCAATATCCAGTTCCCCGTTAACAAACAGATATTCATATTCCAGGTCTGTTTTCGGAATTACAAAATAGCATGCAACACCAAGAGCGATAGCCGGAACCAGAAGAAGTGCATTCAGCACCAGACCTCCCAGAACCATGATCACGGTCAGTGCAATAAGACCGTATTTTATAGCAAGATCCTTCCCTGTCTGTTTCTTCTTTACCAGAAGTTCTGAATATAAGTCACTCATTTGCTTCTTCCTTTCGTAATTTACTGATTTCTTTTGATTATAACACAAAAAGAGAGCCGCGTCCATGACGCAGGCCCTCTCATTTTGTAAATTATTTACCTGCCTGCTTGAAATTACATCATTCCCATTCCCGGGTTTGGTGCCGGAGCAGGAGTATCCTCTTTGATCGTAGAAACTACAGCCTCTGTTGTAAGAAGTGTAGATGCAACACTTGTTGCGTTCTGAAGTGCACTTCTTGTAACCTTTGCAGGATCAAGGATTCCATTCTCAACCATGTTTACATATTTCTCATTCAGAGCATCAAAGCCTGTACCTACCTCAGACTCTCTTACCTTGTTGATGATAACAGCGCCTTCCAGTCCTGCGTTTGCAGCAATGTGGAACAACGGAGCCTCAAGGGCTTTCAGGATCACATAAGCACCTGTCTTCTCATCTCCCTCAAGTGTTGCTGCAAGCTTTGCAACCTCTTTGGAAGCATGGATATAAGCAGAGCCGCCGCCTGCGATGATACCTTCCTCAACAGCTGCTCTTGTTGCTGCAAGAGCATCCTCAAGACGAAGCTTTGCTTCTTTCATCTCTGTCTCAGTAGCAGCACCTACACGGATAACAGCTACGCCGCCTGCCAGTTTTGCAAGTCTTTCCTGAAGTTTTTCTTTATCAAACTCGGATTTTGTCTCCTCGATCTGCGCACGGATCTGAGCAACACGTTTTGCGATGGCATCTTTATCGCCAAGGCCGTCAACGATAACTGTATTCTCTTTTGCAACCTTAACGGATTTTGCACGTCCGAGCTGCTCCATTTTAGCTTCCTTCAGATCAAGACCGAGCTCGTCAGAGATCACCTGTCCGCCTGTCAGGATCGCGATATCCTGAAGCATCTCTTTTCTTCTATCACCATAGCCAGGTGCTTTAACAGCTACTACCTGGAAGGTTCCTCTCAGTTTGTTAACGATCAGGGTTGTGAGAGCCTCACCCTCAACATCTTCTGCAATGATGAGAAGCTTTGCACCAGCCTGAACAACCTGCTCAAGAAGCGGAAGGATCTCCTGGATGTTGCTGATCTTCTTATCTGTGATCAGAATATACGGATCATCAAGAGTTGCCTCCATCTTCTCCATATCTGTAGACATGTATGCGGAAATATATCCACGGTCAAACTGCATACCTTCAACAAGGTCAAGCTCTGTATGCATGGTCTTGGACTCCTCAACAGTGATAACACCATCCTTGGAAACCTTCTCCATAGCGTCTGCAACCAGCTGTCCAACCTGCTCATCACTTGCAGAGATTGCGGCTACATTAGCGATCTGAGCTTTTCCGTTGATTGCCTGGCTCATGTTCTTGATTGCTTCTACTGCAACATCTGTTGCTTTTTTCATTCCTTTTCTGAGGATGATCGGGTTCGCTCCTGCTGCCAGGTTCTTCATTCCCTCATGTACCATTGCCTGTGCAAGTACGGTTGCTGTTGTAGTACCATCACCAGCTACATCGTTTGTCTTGGATGCAACCTCTTTGATGATCTGAGCACCCATATTCTCGAATCCGTCCTCAAGCTCGATCTCTTTTGCAATGGAAACACCATCGTTTGTGATAAGCGGAGCACCGAAAGATTTGTCAAGTACTACATTTCTTCCTTTCGGTCCAAGTGTTACTCTTACTGTATCTGCAAGTTTATTTACACCAGCTTCAAGTGCTGCTCTTGCTTCTGCGCCGTATTTGATCTCTTTTGCCATGATAAAATGACCTCCTATTTATATTGATATACGATAAGATGTTTATATTATTTAATGATTGCCAGGATATCTTCCTGCTTTACAATAATATAATCCGTTCCATCCATCTTTACTTCTGTTCCTGCATATTTGGAATAGATAACAGTATTTCCGACTTCTACTTCCATTTTTACTTCTTTCCCGTTTACAACTCCGCCAGGTCCAACTGCAATAACCTCTGCCTGCTGTGGTTTCTCCTGTGCCTGTCCCGGAAGCACGATTCCGGATGCTGTTGTCTCTTCTGCTTCAACCTGTTTTAATACTACTCTGTCGCCTAAAGGTACTAACTTCATGATCTATGTTCCTCCTTTATAAGTTTCATCTTCGTCTGCTAGCACTCACTTTATACGAGTGCTAATCACTATGGCTATATTAGTGAATTTCACATATTTTCGCAACCCTTTTAAGATATGGTTTTTCTATATTATTCTGGTTTTATCTCTTTTATGCTCTTGTTTTCTCTTGTTTTCTTAATTTCATTATTTATTTTAATTTTATGAAACAGACAAAAAAGAGACTCCCACGCTAGCGGGAAGTCTCTTTTGTCACGTTCTTTATCTTATATCAAGCATCTGACAGTGCTGATCACATTATGCCTTCTTGCTTCTCTGTGCTTTTATCTCCTCAAGCTCATCAAAGATCACTTCATTAAGAACTTTAATGTAAGTTCCCTTCATACCGGATGAACGGGATTCGATCACACCTGCACTCTCGAATTTACGCAGTGCATTTACGATCACGGATCTGGTGATACCTACACGGTCAGCGATCTTGCTGGCAACCAGGATACCCTCATCCCCATCCAGCTCATCAAAAATATGGATGATCGCCTCAAGTTCTGAGAAGGACAGTGTACTGAATGCCGATTTAACGATCTGCTGTTTTCTGTCTTCTTCTGCGTTCTCGTCATGAACCGCACGCATCATTTCCAGGCCAACAACTGTTGTACCATACTCGCTGACGATAATATCCTCAATATCATAGGGATGATCATTGCGGTACATGAATAACGTTCCCAGTCTCTCACCTGCAATATCGATCGGATTCACGATTCCCTGATAATTTCCGGGTACATGCTCAAAGCCAAGTGTCTGGAGATTGACATTCTCCTTTGTGGAAAGAACACCAAGAAATCTCTCATTCAATAACGGGTCGATATGTCCGCCGATCTTGTCATCGATCAGCTCTGTGATCTCATCCACACCCGGGCAGATACTGACTCCCAGAACCTTACCTTTCTTACTGAGTACCAGGATATTGGAACTTAAGGTTTCCATGAGCACCTGGCAAATGTCGTTAAACACTACCTTGCTTGAGCTGCTGTTATGCAGAAGCTTATTGATTTTTCTAGTTTTATCTAGCAACTGAACGCTCATTTTTCCTCCTTTCACTTTCGTACCTTGAAAGAAATCGTTTTTCTAGTCTAATATTACACGTTATTCTGGAAATTTACAAGACATTTTTATATTTTTTTTATTTTTAACGGGATTTTCTGAAAATTAATAGAAAAGCATTTATTCAATCAATCTTCATCTTTTGGTTTTTGTTCCACATATCCGCAGGTTTCCTGGCTGCAAACCAGCTTATTTCCCTTTTCGAGCATATAATTACCACATTTCGGACATTTCTTTGCAGAAGGTTTCTGCCAGGACATAAAATCACATTCCGGATTATTCTCACATCCGTAATATTTTCTGCCTTTTTTCGTTTTTTTCATGACAATTTCGCCGCCGCACTTCGGACATGCAACACCGATCTTCTCATAATATGGTTTTGTATTACGGCAGTCCGGAAATCCGGGGCATGCAAGAAATCTTCCATGAGGACCGTACTTGATCACCATGTTGCGGCCACAGTTGTCACAGATCACATCCGTAACCTCATCCTGTATATCAACTTTCTCAAGCTCTTTCTCAGCCTCATCCACATCATGCTTCAGATCCGGATAGAAGTTACGTACAACCGTTTTCCACTGTACGGTACCTGCTTCCACGCAGTCCAAAAGCCCCTCCATAGTTGCTGTAAAGTTTACATCCACAATACTTGGAAAAGCCTGTTTCATAATATTATTAACAACCTCTCCAAGCTCTGTGACGTAAAGATTTTTCTGTTCCTTGGATACATAGCGTCTGCTGATGATCGTTGTGATGGTCGGCGCATACGTACTCGGACGTCCAATTCCAAGCTCTTCCATAGTCTTTACAAGTGAAGCCTCTGTGTAATGTGCCGGCGGCTGTGTAAAATGCTGCTCCGGCTTCAGTTCTTTCAGCTTCAGCTCCATACCCTTTTCAAGACTTTGACTTAAAACATTGCCCTTTTTGTCATCGCCCTCTTCTGTGTACACAGACATAAAGCCATCAAAGGCAACCTTGGATGCTGCAACCGTGAACACATACTCACCTGCTCCGATCTTGACAGACGTGGTCTCATAACGTGCCGGTGCCATTCTGCTCGCCGCAAAACGTCTCCAGATCAGCTGATATAAACGGAACTGATCCCTGGTCAGGGATTCCTTCACCAGAACTGGTGTCCTCGCAATATCTGTAGGACGGATCGCCTCATGAGCATCCTGTATCTTCTGTCCGTTTTTGATTGCCTTCTCTGTCTGAGAAACATAATCCAAACCATACTGCTCAGAAATATAAGTTCTTGCTGCTGCATCTGCTTCCTCTGAAATTCGAGTAGAATCTGTACGCAGATAGGAGATCAGACCTACCGTACCACTGCCTTTTACATCCACACCTTCATATAACTGCTGTGCCAGGCGCATAGTCTTCTGCGTAGAAAAATTCAGTGTCTTGGCAGCTTCCTGCTGCAGAGTACTTGTGGTAAACGGAAGGGGAGCGTTTTTGATCCTCTCACCTTTTTTTACTTCTGTGATCTCATATTTACAGTCTTCCAGACTTTTCAGGATCTCATCCATTTCCTGACGGTTTCTGATCGGAAGTTTTTTATCTGTTCCATAGAACTTGGCTGTCAACGGTTTCTTCTCACCCTTTACCTGAAATTCACCCTCCAGGCTCCAGTATTCTTCAGGAATGAATGCATTGATCTCATCTTCTCTGTCACAGATGATACGCAGTGCCACAGACTGTACACGGCCTGCACTTAAGCCTCTTTTTACCTTGGCCCAGAGCAGCGGACTGATGGTATAACCTACCATACGATCCAGCATACGTCTGGCCTGCTGTGCATCTACCAGATTCATGTCCAGTTCCCTGGCCTGCTTGATGGACGCCTTAACTGCTGTTTTTGTTACTTCATTAAATGTGATTCTGTGCATCTTTGCAGTATCTGTCTTCAAAGCCTGCATCAGATGCCAGGAAATTGCTTCTCCCTCACGGTCAGGGTCAGTTGCAAGATAGATCTTATCTGCTTTTTTTGCTTCTTTACGAAGTTTTGCAAGAAGTTCACCTTTTCCTCGTATTGTGATATACTTCGGTTCAAAATCATTGTCCACGTCAATACCAAACTGGCTCTTGGGGAAATCCCTCACATGACCGTTGGACGCTTCTACTGTATAATTTGCCCCCAGAAATTTCTTTACTGTCTTCATTTTAGCAGGTGACTCTACTATCACCAGATTTTTGGCCATTTTACCTCTCCTAATCTCATTCTGCCTTCCTGTCCGGCTTAAAAACTCCTGCTAAATCTCCGGGCAAAAAAGCATTTATTCAAGTCTGATATAATACTGTCTCCCGGTTTCCTTCACAAGCCCCATCAAAATAAGCTGTCCCAGGATCCCGGCTGTTTTTCCCGGTGAAAAACCGGTTTTTCTGATAATATGATCCAGATTTTTTGGTCGTAAATCGAGACAACTATACACCAAATCCAAATCCGTTGCAAGTCCCAACTTGCTTTTTTCAGACAAATTTGTCTTTTTTTTCACAGATAATCCCCACTCATCCAGAAGTATTTCCGGAGAATATGCAATTCCTGCTCCGTCGTAGATCAGCTTGTGACAGCCTCTGCTCAGCGCATCATTTACCGCTCCCGGAATGGCGTATACCATCTTCCCCTGTTCCAGTGCACAGGCAGCTGTGATCAGTGATCCGCTCTTTTCTTTTGCTTCCACCACAAGCACCAGATCTGCCAGTCCGCTGATGATCCGGTTCCTTGCCGGAAAATAATATGCCCTGCCTTTGGTACCTGGTTCATATTCGCTGATGATCCCTCCGTTTTTTTCGGGGATCCTCCGGTAAATACCTCTGCTGGATGAAGGATAACAGATGTCCACACCATTTCCCAGCACGGCAAAGGTCGGGGTACCACCTTCCAGAGCACCCTTGTGGCCCTCAGCATCAATGCCGGCCGCCATACCGCTGATCACCTGTACCCCATGTTCGCTTAAGAATTTTCCGTAATTAAATGCCTGTATCCGTCCGTAAGGACTGCACAGCCTTGCTCCTACAATTGCAGCTGTAGGTTTGTCATCATCCGGAAATCTTCCAATATAATATAATTGTTTTGGCATACCGGGAAGTTCCTTAAGTCTTGCCGGATAAACACTACTGTCCTTCCGGGCACACCGGATCCTTGTTTGCTGTATTTCTTCCATATAAAATACCTTCCTTTTTTCTGTTTTATGACCAGTATTTCTTGTCATATGCCCGGTAAGCCAACGCCTCGCAGATATGTTCTTCCTTTATCTTTTCGGAAGATTCCATATCCGCGATGGTCCTGGCCGTTTTCAGGATCTTATGATATGCTCTGGTACTGAATTGAAACTGCTCATATGCCTGCTCCAGAAGTTTGTCTGCCCCTCCCGTCATTACACAGTATTTTTCCAGTTTTCTTCCGTCAAGCTCCCCATTGAAGCAAAATTTTTCCTTTTTGTAACGTTCTCTCTGGATCTCCTGTACTGCTTCCACCCTCTTTCTTATTTGCGCAGAGGATTCCCCTGCAATTTTCTTTTTCATTTTTGAAAAACTCACTGCCGGAACTTCTGTGCAGATATCAATACGCTCCAGGAGAGGCTGGCTGATCTTTCCAAGATAATGCGTGATCTCCCCTGACGTACAACGACATCTGTTCATATCCGGGTAAAATCCGCAGGGACAGGGATTCATCGCTGCCGCCAGCATAAAACTAGCCGGAAAAATATAAGTTCCGGCAGCTCTGGACAGATGGATCTCCTTATCTTCCAGCGGCTGACGCAGGATCTCCAGGCTTTTTCTGGAAAATTCCGGCATCTCATCCAGAAAAAGAACACCTCTGTGTGCAAGAGTGATCTCCCCCGGCCCCGGTATCCTGCCGCCACCTGCCAAAGCCTGAGGGGAACTGGTATGATGCGGACTTCGAAAAGGCCTCTGCCGGATCAGCGGATCTTTTTCCGTGAGAAGTCCTGCCACACTGTATACCTTGGTGATCTCCAGGCTTTCCTCAAATGTCATCTCCGGCATAATGGTCGGCAGACGTCTTGCCAGCATGGTCTTTCCGGATCCTGGCGGTCCGATAAAAAGAATATTATGAAAACCGCTCACTGCGATCTCTGCCGCCCGCCTGGCTCCTTCCTGCCCGCAGATGTCCGCAAAATCAACCTTTGGTATTTCCGGTTTGTTTTCTGTTTTTTCTTTTTCCTGATACGCAGCTGTATAAGTGTTTGGGTCTCTCAGACATCGGATCATGGCATTCAGACTTTTTACTCCAAACACCGGCATATCCTTCACCAGATTCCCCTCCCGGATGTTTTCCTCCGGAATAACGCAAAAGCGTAAGCCCAGCTCTCTTGCGCGGATCACCCGAGGCAAAACTCCGGCAACCCCATGGATCTCTCCATTCAGACTGATCTCTCCTACGATCATAACTCCTTCCAGAAGATCCGGTTCCAGAATTCCGGCAGCCGCAAGTACTGCAGCCGCCACAGGCAGATCAAAACCGGCTCCTTCCTTTTTCATATCGGCAGGTGCAAAATTTACAGTTACTTTTTTTGGTGGCAGACAAAGCCGGTTGTTCTTAAATGCAGTCCGGACTCTTTCCTGGGCCTCTCTCACCTGGGCAGAGGGAAATCCTACCATAGCAAAAGAAGGCAGACCATCACTGACATCTGCCTCAACCTGGATCTCACGTACTTCCATTCCGTAGATCGCTGCTGATAAAACACTCGCAAACAAATACATTCCTTTCTGCGAAAAAAACGGATCCCGATCTTCCATCTTTTCGTCTTTTCAGGTCAGGCGGATATTCGAAATCCGCATTGGTTAAAAACAAGGGAATTTTCAGATAGACATTTTCTGAATTTTAGAAGATAATAAATTTAGTATAGTCCATTTTGCTCTCTTTTGCAAGGGTGCATTTCGTTCTGTTTTATACTTTCAATAGAAAGAAGAGGTGAGCACAATGAAATTTCAGCGTATTCAGGATTTACGTACAGACGCGGATCTGTCCCAGAGAGAATTAAGTGAGATTCTTCATATCAGTCAGCGTTCTTATTCCCATTATGAAACGGGATCCCGTAATATTCCTATCGAAATGCTTATCCGGCTGGCAAATTATTACGACACCAGCATCGATTATCTCGTCGGCCGCACAGACCGCAAAAAAATGATCAAATAAAGAGATCCCCGGAAATGTGGAACAGTTTCGGGAATTCCTGTATCGGGATTCCCTGATTGTCAAAATCCGGGGATTCTTTATTTTACCGTGTTTTATTTTTTTGATCATTCCGTATAATAGGTTTCTTCTTCTCCGTAGGGAATCTCATATTCTTCTGTATTTTCATCAGAAGAATCTTCACTGCTTTCGCTGTAGGATTCCTGTTCATAGGAATTTTCGTTGCTTTCATTATAGGAAGCATCCTCTTCGGAATTTTCGGATACTTCCAGGGATGGCTCCTGCCGGGTCATAATAGACTCTGTTTTCGGATAGGTTAGAGATCCATCTCCCCGTTCATATGTTTTTACCTTCACATAAAGCTCACCACTTTTATCGAAAACAAACTCTCCTTTTGCCTTATTCCCTTCAGAATCCTTAAAACGGAACTGTGTGGCATTTCCTGCTACCTCTGCAGTCACATCTGCTTCTGCGGTCATGGAAGGATCTTTTCCATTCACTCTCTTATAGGTAAAGGAAACAGATTTCAGACTGATATCATAAATATCGATCGTTGTCAGCCCGTCTTCGCTGTACCAGATCCCTTGATAATTTTCCGGTTCAAATGCCGGAAGGATTGTCGGGACCGGTGTCAATGACGGTGTCGGTGTCGCTGTCGGAACCGGTGTTGCTGTTGCTGCCGGAGTTGCTGTCACCTCCGGAATACTGTCCAATGCAGCCAATGCGGCCTCTCTTCGTTGTTCTTTTTCCACCTTATCCCTGTGGGAAACATACAGCATCCCTCCCAGTCCTGCCAGAATAAACAGAATGATCAACAGGATCAGAACTGCTCTCAGCCGTTTTTTTCTTCTTTTGTTTTTTCTCATCTGCATTACCTCTGTTTACTATAGCATACAGGAAACCCTTCTTGTATTTCTCAATTCTGCTTATTTTTTCTCTTTGATGATACCTTTTCTGTAAGCTTCCAGAAGCTGGATCAGCTCACTGATCCTTTCCTTCAGAGCAGTTCCGGTATCAGTATCACCGACCAGAGTACGTTTGTTATTGTAGTGAACTGCCACCCTGTTGGAAACAATATCCTGCTCCTTGGCTACCGCTTCTTCCGCAGAAGTAAAAGGCTCATGAGCAGACAGGATCAGCCCGTAGGAATTATAAACCAGTGTATAGCCGGCAATCCCCGTAACCTTCTGATATGGTCTGGAAAAACCGCCGTCGATCACAAGAACTTTGCCATTGCATTTTACAGGACTCTCTCCCTCACTCTGGTGAACCGGCACATGCCCGTTGATGATGTGACCTTTTTCCGGATCCAGTTCAAATTCACGGAGCAGATCATCTACAACATTCTCATTTTCCAGAAGATGATAGTAGGCATTTTTAGTTTCTTTATGTGTTTCCTTATCTTTAATAAAATAACGTTCAAAGGTGGTCATCTTGTCTTTTCCGAACAGCGGTGAATTCGGAGCTGCCCAGATATACCACATAATATCCCTGCCTTTACGCTTTTCATCCTCATTTACAGAGAAAAATGCCCGGCGCACATAAGTTTCAAGAACATCGTACAATTCTTTTCCTTTGTAGGTTTTTCCATAAATCTGGACTTCTTTCAGACTTCCATCCTCATTAAGCGGAATACTTCCATGGAACAGAAGATTTCCATTATAAGTTTTATAAAGGCCTCCCTTGTCCAGAAGAAGCCGGACATGATTCTGCAGTTTCTCGCAGTTTCGGAACGCGGAATCCAAGCGTTCCATTACATCCTTTTCCTCTGTGGTAAGTTCATATGGCTTTTTCCAGTCAATAGTAGGAAAATATGTATCGGTCAGCGGATATTCTTTTCCGTCCGGAAGTGTGATCATTCCCTTTTTCGGATCGATCCTATGAAGCAAACAACGCTTTTCCATATGGAATTCTTTGTGCCGGCGGATCAGCTGCCCCTCCAGCTTAAACTGGATAATGGCAATAGCCTTGTGCATTTTCCGTCCAAGCTCTTCTTCCAGAATACTATAGTTATTGGCATCTCCCTTCATCTCAAAAGCAGCACATGGATCATCCTTATAAGCCTCCATTGCAAAGGTTGCCAGAGGCATGAGATTGATCCCATATCCATCCTCAAGAATATCCATATTTCGGTAACGGATGCTGTTCCGGATCACCGTTGCAATGCAGGCTTTCTGTCCTGTAGCAGCTCCCATCCAGACCACATCATGATTTCCCCACTGGATATCCAGCGAATGATATTTCATCAAACGATCCATGATGAAATGCGGGCCCGGACCTCTGTCATAAATATCTCCCAGCACATGAAGATGATCCACAACAAGACGCTGGATCAGTTCTGCCAGGGCAATGATAAAATTCTCTGCCCGGCCGATCTCAATGATCGTATTGACGATGGCATCGTAATATGCTTCTTTGTCCAGAACTTCCGCTTTCTCTGTGATCAGCTCCTCGATCACATATGCATAGTCTGCAGGAAGTGCCTTACGGACCTTGGAACGGGTATATTTGGATGCCGTTGTCTTGCATACTTCGATCAGACGATAAAGTGTGATCTTGTACCAGTTCTCCATGTCTTCTTCCTGTTTTTTTACAACCTCCATCTTTTCCTTCGGATAATAGATCAGTGTGGCAAGAGAACGTTTGTCGCTGTTGCTTAAGGTATGTCCGAATACATCATCGATCTTTTTTCGTACAGCCCCTGATCCATTCCGAAGAACATGGGAAAACGCATCGTATTCTCCATGAATGTCCGACATGAAATGCTCGGTACCTTTCGGAAGGTTTAATATAGACTGCAGATTGATGATCTCTGTTGAAGCCTTTGCTATAGTAGGATATAGCTCCGCAAGTCGCTGCAGGTATCTTAATTCTTCTTTTTTCATAGTATCTGGTATCCTCCTGGGAGTTCTCACTGCCAGATCAGCCTTCAGGATAAACGGCAGTATTTTTTATTTATTGTAAGCCCTTCCGGTATCATATATCAACCCGTAAAATCAAACAGTGACATCTGATTGGACTGCGGGATATCTCCAAAAAGATCCATATCATCCATCAGATCGATAACGGTCTTGCTGACCTTGGTACGATCACGGAAATCATCCTTGGAAAGGAATCTGCCTTTTGCGGCAGCATCCACAACTGCCTCTGCTGCCTTATCTCCAAGACCCTCTATGGTATCCAGAGCAGGCATCAGTTTATCTCCGATGATCTGGAACCGGTGTGCCTTTGCCTTATAAAGATCGATCGGCACAAAATCAAAACCTCTGGCGTACATTTCCTGTACGATCCTCATATCCTTCAGTGTATCCTGTTCCTTCTTGGATGCCTCATCACCTTTTTTCCGGATCTCCGCCATATAATATTCCAGACGTTCTTTTCCCATGCACATCAGTTCATAGGAAAAGGAAGTGGCACGGATACTGAAAAATGCTGCATAATAAGCCAGTGGATGAAACACTTTATACCAGGCGATACGATACGCCATCATAACATAAGCTGCCGCATGGGCTTTCGGGAACATGTACTTGATCAGCTTACAGGACCAGATATACCAGTCCGGAACATCATGCTCTTTCATAGTCTGGATCCATTCCTCACGAAGCCCCTTTCCCTTACGGACACTCTCCATGATGGTAAACGCCAGACCACTTTCCACTCCTTTTCCGATGAGATAGATCATAATATCATCTCGCGTACAGATTGCTGTGGAAATGGTAGCTGTACCATTCTGGATCAATACCTGGGCATTTCCAAGCCATACATCCGTACCGTGGGAAAGTCCAGCAATACGTACCAGGTCGGAAAAATATTTCGGCTTGGTATCGATCAACATCTGCATGGCAAAGTCTGTACCAAACTCCGGGATCCCGAGGCATCCCAGCCTGCAGCCGCCGATATCCTCCGGGCTGATCCCCAGAGCCTGCGTTCCCGCAAACAGGGACATGACATCTCTCTGGTCCAGCGGAACTGTTCTTGCACTGATGCCAGTCAGATCCTCCAGCATACGGATCATTGTCGGATCATCGTGTCCAAGTATATCAAGTTTCAGAAGATTTCCGTCAATGGAATGGTAATCAAAATGTGTGGTGATGATATCACTGTTCACATCATTGGCCGGGTGCTGCACAGGTGTAAATTTCTCAATCTCCTCACCCATAGGCAGTACGATGATACCTCCCGGATGCTGGCCAGTGGTACGGCGGACACCGGTACAGCCCTTCACGATACGGTTGATCTCACAGTAACGCTTGTGCTGCCCCCGTTCCTCATAATAGTTCTTCACATAACCAAATGCGGTTTTTTCCGCAAGGGTACCAATGGTTCCCGCCTTAAAGGTCTGCCCTTTTCCGAAGATAACCTCTGTATACCGGTGGGCATTGGCCTGATATTCACCGGAAAAGTTCAGGTCGATATCCGGCTCCTTATCACCTTTAAAACCAAGGAATGTCTCAAAAGGAATATCAAAGCCTTCCTTATTCATCCTGGCACCGCATTTCGGACAGATCTTATCCGGCATATCACATCCTGCCATACCCGCGTATTTTTTCACCTCAGGGGAATCAAAATCACTGTATTTACAGTCCGGATTCGGACAGAGATAATGAGGCGGCAGAGGGTTTACCTCCGTGATACCGGACATGGTCGCTGCCAGAGAAGAACCTACAGAACCACGGGATCCAACCAGATAGCCGTCCTCATTGGACTTCCACACAAGCTTCTGTGCAATGATATACATTACCGCATAACCATTGGAGATAATAGAATTCAGCTCCCTGTCCAGACGGTCCTCCACGATCTTCGGCAACGGATCTCCGTACATTTCGTGGGCCTTCGTGAAACAGATATTCTTAAGATCCTGCTCGGAGTTCTCAATGACCGGTGGAAATTTATCCGGATGGATCGGTGATATCTTCTCGATCATATCCGCGATCTTATTGGTATTGGTGATCACCACCTCTTCCGCCTTTTCACTTCCCAGATAGGAAAATTCCTCCAGCATTTCCTCCGTTGTACGAAGATAAAGCGGGGCCTGGTTATCTGCATCAGAAAATCCGTTTCCTGCCATGATGATCCGTCGGTAAACCTCGTCCTGAGGATCCATAAAATGCACATCACAGGTGGCAACCACCGGTTTTTTGAACTGTTCTCCAAGTTTTACGATCTTCCGGTTTATCTCTTTTAAGTCTTCCTCAGAATTGATCATATCATGTTTTTCATCCGCAAGCATAAACGCATTGTTCCCAAGAGGCTGGATTTCCAGATAGTCATAAAAATTTACCAGTCTGGCGATCTCCTGATCCGGTGCATTGCGAAGAAGTGCCTGATAAAGCTCTCCTGCCTCGCAGGCACTTCCCACCAGAAGGCCTTCCCTGTATTTTTCCAGCACGCTTTTGGGAACCCTTGGTCTTCTGTGATAGTACTTTAAATGGGACTGGCTTACCAGCTTGTACAGATTGATCCTTCCGGTCTCATTTCTTGCAAAAACAATAGCATGGTATGTGGGCAGCTTTCGGATGGTATCCGGTGAAACCGCACCCTGCCTGTTCATCTCATCCACATCAAAAATATCTCTTTCTTCCAGCATCTTTACAAACCGCACAAAAATCTCTGCGGTACATGCCGCATCATCCACAGCTCTGTGGTGATGATCAAGAGAAACACCTACTGCCTTGGCTACCGTATCCAGTTTAAAACGGTTCAGGGCAGGAAGAAGGAATCTAGCCATACCAACGGTATCCACATAAGTAAAATCATCCGAAATCCCCTGCCGTTTACAGTTTTCAATAATAAAGCTCATATCAAAGTCCGCATTATGGGCCACCATCACGCAGCCCTCACAGAATTCCAGGAATTTCGGCAGTACTTCCTCTATCACAGGTGCATCCAGGACCATGGAATCATTGATGCTTGTCAGCTGCTCAATACGGAACGGAATGGGCACTTCCGGGTTTACAAAGGTGGAAAAACGATCTGTGATCTGTCCTTTTTCCACTTTTACCGCGCCAATCTCAATGATCCTGCAGGTTAGTGCTGAGAATCCCGTAGTCTCAATATCAAAAACAACAAAATCTCCATCCAGACGCTGCCCTTTGGAATTGGTGACCATACCCTTCAGATCGTCTACCAGATACGCTTCCATTCCATAGAGCACCTTAAAATCAGACTCCTTTGGAACACAACCGCCCCAGGCATCAAAGCAGTGATTTGCCTCCGGGAAGGACTGCACCACGCCATGATCCGTGATAGCGATAGCCTTATGTCCCCACTCATAGGCACGTTTTACCAATGCCTTTGCATCGCTGACACCATCCATATCGCTCATCTTGGTGTGACAGTGAAGCTCCACACGCTTCTGAGGACTGGTATCCATTCTTGTGCTGGTAAAATTGGCGATTTTCTTGATACCTGTAATATTTCCAATAGTAAGCTCACTGTCAAAACGGTCAATGGTGGTAACTCCCTTCAGCTTCAGGAATGCGCCTTTTTTTACACTTTCCGTCACTTCCGGAACCTGCTCGTTACGCAGAAACATCTTCACAACAATACTGTCCGTAAAATCGGTCACAGGGAAGATCAGGATCGTTTTCTCATTTCGGATCTCACGAGCTTCCACATCCATAACCTGACATCGGATGATAACCTCACCCATCTCACCGGTAATGCTCTCCAGCGGAATCGTTTCTCCATCAAAATCTCTGCCGTAAACCACATCCGGATTGCTGTCCCTGCGGAATCCGAAGCTGCCGCGGAAATCTCCCTTCTGAACCTTCTGCTGTTTTTTGTCAACGGATTTCTTCTCGTTTGTCTTTTCGCCCCTCTTATCTCCAGAGGTTTTCTTTGTCTCTTCCCTGGCTGTATCCTCCTGCTTCGGTTCGCTTTCCTGATCCCCGCTGAGTTTGGCATGCTTCAGGACATTTTCCACTTCCTGTTTGATCTGAAGTGCAGCATTTTTCCGGTATTTACTCTCTTTCACTTCCACAAAATCCAGTTCCACTTTCAGATCCATACCGCAGCGTTCACAGAAAACCTTATGAAAATATTCAACAAGTATTTCGCTTTTCTGTCTGGAAATAACCGTATCCGGAAGCTCCATACGCAAGGTATCTTTTCCTGTAAAAATGATTTTTGATCTACGGAACAGATTGTACTCCAGCATGTTATAGTTGCGCAGCTCCATCTCCATACTGGAACGGTAGCTTTCCAGAAAGTTCTCCGGTGTATACTGCTCGGAAAGATGAAATTTTTCCACAACTGTTACAGTCATGGGAATCCCCGGAAAGCACTGCCGTTCGATCTCATCCTCCAGCGCAAAAATATTCTTCTTGTGTATCCAGCGGCTGCTTTCGATATAAACCCTCAAATGAGTTCTTCCGGGGTTCATGGAAACCTTTGTCACAAATACCATGTCCAGAAGTTCTTCCAGCTCTTTCTTCACTTTAAGATGCGGAAATACATCAAAAAAATCTTTCTCCATTATGACTCCTGCTCATTCCAGGTAAGAAGTTCCTGACGAAGTGTATCCAAAAGATCCGTTTCCGGTACTTTTTTTACAACCTCTCCATGCCGGATCAGAAGACCAACACCATCGCCTCCTGCAATTCCGAGATCTGCTTCCTTCGCCTCTCCCGGTCCATTTACCACACAGCCCATAACCGCAACCTTAATATCAAGAGGAATATCCTGTACCATGGTCTCTACCTGGTTTGCAAGGCCGATCAGATCGATTTTTGTTCTTCCGCAGGTCGGACAGGAAACAACCTCCACGCCTCCTTTGCGAAGTCCCAGCGTTTTCAGGATCCTTTTGGCTGATTTCACTTCTTCCAGCGGTGCGCCTGTCAGAGAAACACGGATGGTATCTCCGATTCCCTGATACAGAATGATCCCAAGTCCGATAGCTGATTTGATATTTCCCGAATACAGAGTTCCTGCTTCTGTAATTCCCACATGAAGAGGATACTGTGTTTTTTCTGCGATCAGTTCATGGGCTCTGGCGCACATGAGAACATCAGAAGATTTGATGCTGATCACAAGATTGTCATATCCCATCTCTTCAATGATGTGCACCTTATCAAGAGCACTCTCCACAAGTCCTTCGGCTGTAACACCGTGATATTTTTCTACCAGTTCTTTTTCAAGGGAACCGCTGTTTACTCCTACACGAATAGGGATATTCCGTTCCTTTGCTGTATCCACAACTGCCTGGATCCTCTCTTTGGAACCGATATTTCCCGGATTGATACGGATCTTGTCCGCACCGTTCTCCATGGCTGCAATGGCAAGGCGATAATCAAAATGGATGTCCGCAACCAGCGGAATATGGATCTGTTTTTTGATCTGGGATAAAGCCTTCGCAGCTTCCATAGTAGGAACTGCGCAGCGGATAATATCACAGCCTGCTTTTTCCAGTGAAAGGATCTGCGCAACCGTTGCTTCTACATCTTCAGTTTTCGTATTGGTCATGGACTGGATAAGGATCGGATTTCCTCCTCCGATAACACGATTTCCAATTTTTATTACTTTTGTATGATCTCTGTACATAAAAATCTCCTTTATGAATCCTGAAAGGCAGGTGTCTTCAAACGCCCTGCCTTTCCTTTCCGAACTATCTTTTTACTCTTACTCCTAACGTCGGATCTCCAGCAGCTTTGTTTTCAGTTCGTTTTCCATACGTCTCATATCTGCCTCTGCTGCCTGACGTTTTTCACGGCCTTCCTGCTGGATCTTCATCACATCATCCAGTGTCTGGATCAGTTCCTGATTGGTTTTTTTCAGAGTTTCAATATCTACAATACCACGCTGGGATTCCTTTGCAGTTTCCACAGATGCCAAGTGAAGCGTTTCCGCATTTTTCTTCAGAAGTTCATTGGTAAAATCCGTAACCTGCCGTTGTGCCTGTGCGGCTTCTGTGGAGTGCGCGATCCCTAGAGCCAGCACCATCTGGCTTTTCCAGAGAGGAATGGTATTTACAATGGTTGTCTGGATCTTCTCGATCATCGTCGTATCATTGTTCTGGATCATGCGGATCTGCGGTGCAGTCTGCATAGAAATGGTTCTGGTAAGCTCCAGATCATGAAGCTTTTTCTCAAAGCGGTCACATTTGCTTTCCAGATCATTGGCAGCCTGTGCATCTTCCGGAAGTCCGCTTGCCGCTGCCTTCTGATGCAATTCGTTGAGCTTGCCTTCTCTGACTTCCCTAAGCTTCTTTTTACCTGCAAGAATGTACATGGAAAGTTCTTTAAAGTATGCAAGGTTCTGCTCATACATTTTATCCAGCACGGCAGAATCTTTCATCAGACGCATCTGGTGCTGCTCCAGAGCTTCCGTGATCTTCGTCACATTTCCCTCGGCCTTTGTGTAACGGTTTTTCAGAGTTTCCACCTTCGCTGTCTGTTTTTTGAAAAAGCCGAAAAATCCCTTTTCCTCTGTGGCATCAAAATCCTTCAATTCTCCTACCACATTTGCAAGAAACTCTCCTGCCTCCCCAAGATCCTGTGTCTTCACATTTACCAGCGCTGCATCAGAAAAATCTGCCATCTTCTTCTGAGTGCCGGCTCCGTACTGCAGGATCTGGTTTGTATTTTCAATATCGATCTTTGCTGCAAAATCTTCTACGATTTTCTGTTCCTGTGGAGATAACACCGGTTCCTCTACTGCAGGCTCCTGGGGTTTCTCCGGTTCTTTTTTTGCAATTTCTTCTTTTTCTTCCGTGAGATCCGGTTCCAAAGTCAGCACCGGTGCTTCTACCTCAAAGTCTTTAAATTCTTCTCCCATAAGCATTCTCCTTGATCAGTTGTACCTTCCGGCAGATGTCTGTATTCCAGCTTCTGATCTGCTCGTTGTACTTATTTCATTTCCGCATTCTGTTTCATTTTTTCGAAATCATCCTCTGTCAGTCCCTCCTGTGCCAGAACCGTATGCAGCACAGAAATATCGGTGGATACATCCCATGCGGTATCCCGGAATATGGAATCCAGAAGTTTCTCAAAAGCAATATTCAGTGTATCAATGGTTTCTTCAATTTCTTTCTTGGAAGCCGTGATATTCTCGCCCTGTACAGGCTGTCCATCCATATCCTCATAAGCATCCAGAAGCTTCACAGTCATGGGCAGATAGTAATCCATCATTTTTTTAAGATCCGGAATCACCTCCGGATGCTCTCCTGCACGCTCAAAAATTTTCTGAACGATCATTTCCATCCTGGAAATCTTTGCGGAAATTTCTTCTCCGGGAATGGCGTCATTGCTCTCACGGATCTTTACCAGAAATTCATTTCCTTTTCTCAGGACTTCCTGGGCTTCCGGACTCATATTCTCCTCCAGCTGAACCTTAGGATCTGCTTCCTGTTTACGAAGCTCCAGCTGCTTCTGTGTTTCCAGATACTGCTGATAGGTCTCATTACTTGTGATCAGACAGGTTCCCTGCTCATCCACATGGCCTTCCAGAAACCAGCCCTTCTGGATCATTCTGCTGATATCTTTTTTTACAAATTTCTCGTTCTTTCCTGCTGCCTGGGCAAGCTTCTGAAAATTACAGTAGGTGTGGTCTCCCAGCGCACGGATATATTTCTGGAAACGTCCCAGTCTTCCGAGACGGCTTGTTCCTGCTCCCAAAAGAGCACCGCCACCTGCTGCGCCTGCACACATCACTCCAAGCACACCTGCTGCAAGTGCACCGCTGTGTCCAATGCCCATCCAGATCAGAAGCACCATGGCTCCAAGCCCCATGCCACTTAAAAGTATCCCACCGGAAACTGCCATCATCATGCCTTTGAGATTCTCACCGGTAGTCTTTCCGTAGAGCAGTTCCGACTGTTTCCTTGCAGCCTGCTGCTTTGCTTTTCTGCTTCTTCCGTAATAAGGGCTCTGGTATGTATAGCTTTTCTTACGGAATTCCGGATCAGCACCCGGATCAAACACGGAATTCAGCGCATTTTTCAGTGCTTCGCTTCCGGAATCAATGGCCTTATTTACAGTCTGGTTGATCGTATGGCTTAATTCGTGATAGCTGTTTGAATTCACTGCATTATCTACAATATCCTGCATCTTTTTTCCAAGGTCTTCAAATTCGTGATTGTCCATTTTTCCCTCCAGTCCATAGATAATTTTTATTATATCGAAATCATATTAAAATTACAAGCAAATGAAAAAAAGGAACAAAAAACTATTGAAGTCATCACTTAAAAGTTTTACAATGGTAAAAAGTAAAAATTGTAAACGGAGGAATCGTTATGGAAAAAAAGAACATCGACTGGTCCAGCATCGGATTCGCTTACATGCCAACCGACTACAGATACGTGTCTAATTTTAAAGATGGAAAATGGGATGAGGGTACTTTAAGCACAGACCCTAATATCGTACTCAACGAGTGTGCTGGTGTGCTTCAGTATTCTCAGAGTGTATTCGAGGGTCTGAAGGCATACACAACAGAAGACGGACATATCGTTACTTTCCGTCCTGACCTGAACGCAGAGCGTATCGCTGCATCTGCGGCAAGACTTGAAATGCCGGTATTCCCGAAGGAAAGATTTATCGACGCTGTTGAGCAGGTTGTTAAGGCAAATGCTGCATGGGTTCCGCCATATGGTTCCGGCGCAACACTTTATCTTCGCCCGTACATGTTTGGTTCCAACGCCGTGATCGGTGTTAAACCGGCTGACGAATATCAGTTCCGTATCCTTACAACACCGGTTGGTCCGTACTTTAAAGGCGGCGCCAAACCGATCACGATCCGTGTCAGCGACTATGACCGTGCCGCACCTTGCGGAACCGGTAACATCAAGGCTGGCCTGAACTACGCAATGAGCCTTCATGCTATCGTAGATGCTCACAAACAGGGCTTTGATGAGAACATGTACCTTGATCCCAAGACTCGTACAAAAGTTGAGGAGACAGGCGGAGCAAACTTCATCTTCGTTACTAAAGACGGCAAGGTTGTAACACCGAAGTCTGACAGCATCCTTCCTTCCATCACACGTCGTTCTCTGATCTACGTTGCAAAGGAATACCTTGGACTGGAAGCTGAAGAGCGTGAGGTCTACTTCGATGAGGTTAAAGATTTTGCAGAGTGTGGTCTTTGCGGTACTGCTGCAGTTATCTCTCCTGTCGGAAAGATCAATGATCACGGCAAGGAAATCTGCTTCCCAAGCGGAATGGAGAAGATGGGTCCGGTCATCCAGAAGCTGTACGACACACTGACCGGTATCCAGATGGGACGCATCGAAGCACCGAAGGGATGGATCCACGTAATCGAGTAATTACCGGATTTTCGTCATTATACATAACATTAAGCACAAAAAAACAGACCGCCGTATTTTTTTCGGTGGTCTGTTTTTTTATTATTTCTTCATTGTTTTTCTGTACAAAGCGGGCATTCTCATTCTGCTTTATGATCTGTGCTCACATTATCTATCTTTTCTCTCGTATTTTACAAACGCATATTCCAGATCAAAGTATGTCTGTTCTTCACTCTCCGCTGTGATCTCCCAGTCCGGGTCCTCATCCAGGTTTGGGAAATACGCATCCGCTTCATATGCAAAATCGATTTTTGTCACATGAGCTGTATCACAGTACGGAAGCATCTGTTTGTAAATACTGTCTCCGCCGATACAGTACACATCCTCTGCCGGATATTTCTCCACTTCCTTCAGTGCTTCCTCGATGCTGTGAACGATCACCGCACCTTTTACCTGATAATCCCTGTTGCCGGTGATCACAATGTTGGTTCTGTTTTTCAGAGGAAGTCCATTTGGAAAAGACTCCAGTGTTTTTCTTCCCATAACAACCACTTTTCCTGTAGTTTCCTCACGGAACATCTTCATATCTGCCGGAATACTTACCAGAAGTTCATTATTTCTTCCGATTCCCCAGTTTTTATCTGCTGCAACAATAATATTCATTCTTTCTTCCTTTCTTTATGCAATTATACTGCAATGGGAATATTTTTGATCTGTGGCCATGTCTCATAATTCTCCACGATCAGATCATCGGTGGTGAATTTATAAAAATCCTTTATCTCCGGATTCAGTTTTACTGTCGGTGCAGGATACGGTTTTCTGGAGATCAGTTCTTTAATTACCGGAATATGACGATCATAAATATGGCAGTCTGCGATCACATGAACAAGCTCTCCGGCTTCCATATCGCAGGCCTGTGCGATCATCATGAGAAGAAGAGAATACTGACACACATTCCAGTTGTTTGCAGCCAGGATATCCTGAGATCTCTGGTTCAGCACCGCATTAAGGACCAGCTTGTCTTTTCCGGGTTCCTTGGTTACATTGAAAGTCATGGAATAGGCACATGGGTAAAGATTCATCTCGTGGAGATCCTGATGTACATAAATATTGGTCATGATCCTTCTGCTGTACGGATTGTTCTTAAGATCAAAAAGAACTCTGTCTACCTGATCCATCATTCCCTCTTTATACTGATGCTTCACACCTAACTGATAGCCGTAGGCTTTTCCGATGGAGCCCTTCTCATCTGCCCAGCTGTCCCAGATGTGGCTGTGAAGATCATGGATATTATTGGATTTCTGCTGCCAGATCCATAGAATCTCATCCATTGCACTCTTTAACGCTGTTTTTCTTAAAGTCAGTGCCGGAAACTCCTTCCGGAGATCATAACGGTTCACAACACCAAATCTCTTGATGGTATAAGCCGGAGTTCCATCCTCCCACACAGGACGTACCTTCTCACCTTCTGTGCTGGTTCCGTTCTCTATGACATCTTTGCACATGTCAATGAATATATTATCTGCAAGACTCATTTGTTGATTTCCTCCTGTAATTTTCTTCTATTCGATCCCGGGCTGCTTTTTTCTTAAAAATGCCCCTGAAATTTATTTTATATTCTAACACATTTCAGTCCTTACTGTCCACTTCCCCTTTAACCTCCTATCCCATTTAACCTTCTCTCCCTGTTTTTCCTTTTCCCTGTTCTTTTTCTGTATTTTTCTGGACTTTTCCATGCGGGAGTGCTATATTAAGAGCCATGAAAATACTGATTACATTATTAAAACCTTTTTCTTTTGCACCTGCGATCCTGATGATGTGCGTAATCTACTCTTTTTCCGCACAGACCGGAGATGTTTCCGGTGCCTTGAGCTACAAGATCAGCTACCAGATCGTAGAAATCAAAAACGAAATATTAGCTTCCGGCAAAAGCCTGGAACAGCTTTCCCAGGAAGCTGCCGGTATCGAATTTTATGTCCGTAAGGCTGCTCACATGACAGAATACTGCCTGTTGGCCATATCTATTTCCTTTCCCCTCTATGTATACGGAGTTCGGGGAATCTGGCTGATGCTCCTTGCCGGATTTGTATGTGTGGGATTTGCCGGACTTGATGAATACCACCAGTCTTTTGTAGAGGCCCGCGGACCTTCCGTAAGGGATGTAGGGATCGACAGCTGCGGAGCAATGATCGGAATTTTGCTGGTACAGGCATTCTGCTGGTCTACCTTACATACCCCCAACAGAAAAAAATCTCGAAAAAAACGCAGAAACGCGCAAAGACGCAGATAACTATTTTGCGATCTGCCTGATCTAAAAAACGGAACATACATAAGGATTTTTTTGCCTTATGATGTTCCGTTTTTGCTATTACTAATCGTCATATCTCAGCAGGCATTTTACTCTCACCTGCATCCGGCTTTATTTTTCGTCTTTCTCCTCCGGTGCATCATCCAGATTTTCCGCAAGATGCGCCCGCTCCGCAATTGACATTTTTTTCTTTGCCACGGTTTCCGGATTTTGAGAAGCTTCCTCTGCCGCTTTTTTCGCAGCAGCTTCTTCCAGCTCATGTTTCTGTGCGCCAGCCTTTGCAAGATTACGGATCGCCATGATCAGAAGCACTGCTCCGATCACAACAAAAATACCTCCCGCTGCCAGAAATACCACACCGGAGTCTTCTGCTCCGCTTATGACACTGGCGCAGAGACGATATCCTGTATACACAAGATAGCCTCCTGCAAAGATCCACAGAAGACTGCTTCTTGTGGAAGAATTTCCCTGTCCGGAATTCTTTTCCTCAGCAGTTTCCTGCTGCAGCTCTTCCTTATTTTCTCTTTTCTGTTCTTCCATGATGTATTTCTGTCCTTTCTGATATCCTTATATTTCTCTATTTGTCAGATATCTTTTCCCTGTCAGCTTCTGTTTTTTCCTTCTCTTCCGTTTCTTCTTTTACAAGTCTTCCATAAAGCTTTGTCATTTTATAAATCTTCTGAATAATTGTTTCATTGAGCTGGCCTTTTTTCATACGCCACTTCCAGTTGTCACCAAGAGTTGACGGTTCATTGATCCTTGCCTCATTTCCAAGGCAGAGATAATCCTGTACCGGGATCACACAGCGATCTGCAACACTGGACATCGCCGCACGTATCATGCTCCACACTGCCGCAGTCTCATGCTTGCCCTCACAGCCAATATAGGCCCTGGCAAAATTTCGGTCATGCTGGCTCAGATTGCGGAACCATCCTCTTGTTGTCTCATTGTCATGAGTACCTGTGTAAACAATGCAATTCCTTTCATATCTGTGCGTCAGATACGGACTGTCCTCATTCTCGTCAAAAGCAAACTGCAATACCTTCATTCCCGGGAATCCGGATTCTTCCACCATCTCGATCACACTGTCTGTAAGGAGACCAAGATCCTCTGCGATCACATCCAGCTTTCCAAGATTCTTTTCAAGCGCACGGAACAGATCCATTCCCGGTCCCTTTTCCCAGTGACCGAACTCCGCAGTTTTATCTCCGTACGGAATGGAATAATACTCATCAAAGCCTCTGAAATGGTCGATCCTTACCACATCATAAAGCTTCATACAATTTGCCATTCGGCGTGTCCACCATGCATAGCCTGTTTTCTTGTGATATTCCCAGTCATAAAGCGGATTTCCCCAGAGCTGCCCCGTAGCGGAAAAAGCATCCGGCGGACATCCAGCAACGCCGATCGGAATATTTTCCTTATCAAACTGGAACAATTCCGGCTGTGCCCAGGCATCCGCACTGTCAAACGCAACGTAGATCGGGATATCTCCGATCATCTCCACTCCCTTAGCATTTGCATAAGCTTTCAGTGCTGTCCACTGTTTAAAAAAGCAGAACTGCTGGAAACAGTAAAATCCCACTTCTTTTGCAAGCTTCTCTCTTTCTTCAGCCAATGCAGCTTTTTCTCTGTTTTTGAGTTCCGTAGGCCATTCGATCCAGCTGATCCCATTCAGGCTGTCCTTGATTGCCATATACAGGCTGTAATCTTCCAGCCAGGCAGCATTTTCTTTTACAAACTTCCGGTACTCCTGATCTGTCTCACAGTCATAATTTTCAAAGGCTTTTCTCAAAAGCCGAAATCTGGAATTATAAATCTTCTCATAATCCACATAGCTCTCGTTTGTACCCCAGTCACAGTCCTCGCAATCACTTTTATCCAGATATCCCTCTTTTACAAAAGCCTCCAGATCAATAAAATACGGATTTCCCGCAAAGGTAGAAAAAGACTGGTATGGTGAATCTCCATATCCGGTAGGTCCGAGAGGAAGAATCTGCCAGTATTTCTGTCCTGCTCTTGCCAGCTGGTCTACAAACTCATATGCTTCCTCAGAAAAGCATCCGATCCCATATTTCGATGGCAGACTGGACACTGGAAGTAAAATCCCACTTGCTCTCATAATTTACGAATCCTCCTGTTTTCTCAGTAGTTGCGCCCTCTCACAGATGTCTGCAGGAGCACTCAGATTTTTATTATATCACTCTGTCACAGAGCGTTCAAAGTCCTTTTTTGCAGATATATGTAAATATATCATGATAAACCTTTTCCCTGTCTTTCTCATTCAGGATCTCGTGGCGCATTCCCGGATATAATTTTCCCCGGACATCCCGGTATCCTGCACAACGCATAGCACGGACAGCCTTCGCAAACTGTCTCACATTTCCCATGCAGGGATCCTCCGCCCCACTGATAAACAGCACCGGCATTTCCGGCTTTGTACACTTCCAGTGCTTCACATCATAGGCTCTTTTCATCAGGTCAAAAAGTGCCAGATATGCATCATCCGTAAATGTAAATCCACAGTATTCTGAATCCGAATAATCCTGCACAACCTGCGGATCAGAGCAAATCCAGGAAAAACGGTTTTTTTCTTTTTTAAAGTGCATTGCATAGCTTCCAAAAGACATCATCTCGATCAGACCCGCACTGTGTTTAGGCCCGAAAACAGTCTTTCCCGCCTTTGCCAGAGCTACTCCGACCGGACGAAATACATTATAGCTGGGTGAGCCGCAGACGATCAGCATATCCATACAGCTGTCATGATGAGCTGCATAGGCACGAACTGCCAGAGAGCCCATGCTGTGTCCGAAAAGGATCAGCGGAATACCCGGGAAATGATCCTTGATCAAGCAGTTCACCGTATGGATATCCTGCAGCATGGCATCCGCCCCACCACCGTACATATACCCAAGATCCTCTTTACTGCGTACGCTTTTCCCATGGCCACGGTGATCATGGATCACACTTATATATTTTCGCTCTGCCATATATTCCATAAAAGGAATGTAGCGTTCCTTGTACTCACTCATTCCGTGAACGATCTGTATGATCCCACGGTATTTCTCATTACGTTCCAACTCCGGCACTACTGCTAAGCAGGAAATTTCCAATCCGTCTGCTTTTGAAGGAAATGAATACTGAATTGTCCGTAACATATATTTCACCTCACCTTTTCTGCTGCATAAAGCGGGCATTCGCATTCCGCTTTGTCACCTGTACTCAACCACTTTTTCTGTGTCTTCCAGTATATCATAACACAGGGGGTTTCTCAAACAGTAAACCTATGATATAATCGTTACGGTAACATAGGGTGATGCTGTTTGCCCGCAAATGCAAACAGATATCCTCTGACTTACCCACCCGAAAACCAGAATGACTTATTGTAAGGAGGAATAATGAATACAGAAGACAATAATGATTTTTATGACGATGAGCTCTCCAGATCATTGATCTCCAATGATTTTGAAGGCGACACTCCCCACAGAAAGAAAAAAAGCAAAAAGCCTCTCGTGATCTGTCTGATCATCCTTCTGATCGCTGCCACAGCCGGCGGAACCGCCTGGTATATGATGCAGCGCCATAAACCGGTAGAAGCCACAGAAGAATTTCTCACAGGCATGCAGAACATGGATTTTACCACAATGGAGAACCTTCTCCAGAGTCATGATCTCAGTGCTCTGGATGATGCAGATATCCGTGATTCTGCTTACACAGATTTCTTCACTACCGTCAACAAAAAAATGACCTACAAGATCACCAAAAACAAATTTGACATCCAGAACGGAACTGCCAGGATAACGGTTCACATGAAATATATTGACGGAACCAATATCTATGCAGCAACTATTCAGGAATACACCCGTAAGGTTGCTGTCGCAGCCTATGCCGGAAAGGAAATGACACAGGATGATATCCAGGAAATGCTCGCTGCACTTCTTGCCGAAAATGCTTCCACAGCTGATGAGAAATACAGTGAGATCGATATTACCTATCCTCTGATCAAAATCGGCAGCGACTGGAAGATCGTTTCTCTGGATGACACCACAGTCAAGGTTATGTGTGCAAACTTCAAAAGCGTAAAAGACGAAATATCATCCCAGCTTACGGATGACAGCACAGATAGCAGTTCTGCCGCTGCAGAGGATTCTTCCACCCCAGACAGCACGGCTTCTGCTGAGGGCACAAGTGCATCCATTGATATTACAACTGACAAATTCTCCGTCCGTTTCAAACAGTTTGCGATTTCCAAGGACTACGGCGGAAATCCCTGTCTGATGATCTACTACGACTATACAAACTCCGGTGATTCCCAGTCCAGTGCATTTGTAGACTTCACCCTACAGGCTTCCCAGAACGGAGAAGTTCTGGAAGGAACTTATCCGGAAGCCAGCGATGATGCTGTAGATAACTACATGAGCACCATTGATCCCGGAAAAACCGTCACTGTATGCCAGGTATTTCTTCTGAAGGATACTACCAGTGATGTAACGCTTCAGGGCAAAGAAACTCTGAATGTAAGCGGCGGACAGACAACCTCTCAGATTCTGAAGCTGAAGTAAGATATCGGAATCGCCTGGCGGATATTTACGATCCAAATTCGATAAACCGGAAATTTACATTTTATCTTGCATATGAAAGGAAAACGGAAATTTCTCCTTCATGATTTTTTCATGGCTGGCAGAAATTTCCGTTTTTCTTTTTCTCATTCCTGTGTATATTTTTTCGATTCTATGAAAAACTATTTCATGTATAACGAAAGGATGGTGACTTATGTCAAATAAATGTCTGCAGTACTTCACCCTGACCATTGCTGTGGTCGGTGCCATAAACTGGGGTCTGATCGGCTTCTTTAATTTTAATCTGGTAGCATTCCTGTTCGGAAGCATGAGCTGGCTCTCCCGGATCATCTACGGACTTGTAGGCTTATGCGGGCTTTATCTTCTGACCTTCTATACTCTGATCGATCAGGGTGAAACAACTGAATAAGCTACGCAGTAACACATAACGCGAAAAATCCTCTGCTGCATAAAAATAAAGCAGAGGATTTTTTCGCAACAAAAAAGAACTCTGATCATCCTCAGAGTTCCGAAGAGCGATAGACGGGGCTCGAACCCGCGGTCTCGACCTTGGCAAGGTCGCGCGTTACCAACTACGCCACTATCGCACAAGCGGGTGATGGGAATCGAACCCACGTATCCAGCTTGGAAGGCTGGTGTTCTACCATTGAACTACACCCGCAGTTATGAAATTATAAATCTTCATCCTTCGATGAGAGCGATAGACGGGGCTCGAACCCGCGGTCTCGACCTTGGCAAGGTCGCGCGTTACCAACTACGCCACTATCGCATAAGCGGGTGATGGGAATCGAACCCACGTATCCAGCTTGGAAGGCTGGTGTTCTACCATTGAACTACACCCGCGCATCGTCGCTTCGGTGATTACCGATCGCTTGACCGCTGCAACGATGATTAGTATATAGCATGCTGTTTTATTTGTCAACAGGTTTTTTTAAATTTTTTATTTTTTTTATTTATTGGATTTTTTATCAATACTCCCATACATTTGTGGCAGAAACCTGGGCCTTCGGTTTCTTGATCACAAGCTCCGGACTTTTTGCACTGACCTTGGTATTTGCAGGAATGGATTCTGTGATAAAGGTATTACCACCTATAATCGTATTCTCTCCTACAACCGTCTCACCACCGAGCACTGTGGAATTAGAATAGATCGTTACATTATCACGAATCGTCGGATGACGTTTTACATTGGCAAGCTGCTGTCCCTTTCTTGTGGAAAGCGCTCCCAGTGTTACTCCCTGATACAGTTTTACATTATTTCCGATCTCTGTAGTCTCACCTACAACCACACCGGTACCATGATCGATAAAGAAATACTCTCCGATGGTCGCTCCCGGGTTGATATCGATTCCTGTACGGCCATGAGCATATTCTGACATCACGCGCGGGATAAATGGGATCTCTTCTTTATAAAGAACATGTGCCAGACGATACACGTAGATAGCAAATAATCCCGGATATGAAAAAATGATCTCTTCCTTGCTCTTGGCTGCGGGGTCACCATCAAAACCAGCCTGTACATCTGTCAGAAGCAGTCTCTGGATTTCAGGAAGCTGCTCAAAAAATCCACCGGCAGTTCTGTCTGCATGAGCTGCTGCTTCTTCCGGTTCCTCTCCGTGATAAAGAAGTGCGATCTCGATCTGATTCTTCAATCTGTCATAAAGATCATTCAGTCTGTGTCCCACATAATACTCCGGAAATACGGTAGCACTGGTATCCGTACTGAAATATCCCGGAAATACAATAGATTTCAGATCTCTTACTATATCAATGATCACCGAACGGTTCGGCAGACGTCTGCCGCTCTTCGGCATAAAAAGTTCTTCTGAAGCATAATTCTCAGTAAGACCCTTCACCGCCCTGAGAATCGCTGATTTCTTATCGCTCATAATTCCCTCCATTTCTGCACATCCACTTCTGTCTGCACACTTTATCTCATTATCATATTATAGTCTGGAAGATTCGTCAATAATACAAAAAAGAAAAGTTTTAAAAAAGATTGACCTTTCTCCGGATACCTTATATAATAATAAAGGTTTGCATCCGGAGATGTACCCAAGTGGCTGAAGGGTCCGCACTCGAAATGCGGTAGGTCGGGCAACCGGCGCGAGGGTTCAAATCCCTCCATCTCCGCTTTTCTGCCGATTTATGACAGGAAGAATTTTATTTATATTTTATTATACAAAAAGCACTCTCATCTCTTGACAATTGTATATTTTATATGTATAATTGCAACAGTGATGAAAACATAATTTAATATAGGGGATTGGTCAAATGGTATGATAGGGGTCTCCAAAACCTTTGGTGGGAGTTCGATTCTCTCATCCCCTGCTATTAGAATCGCTGAAAAATCTTAATTAAGGATTTTCAGCGTTTTTTATTGTATGGCAGAAAAAGTGATCGCCCGGCCTGTCATATCAACATCCGGGCGATCACTTTTCAATATTTTACTTCTCACTGCATTCATATCGTGAAAATCTCTGCACATATCCACATGCGCTTATCACTTCAGTTTCTTCAGATTATCCGGTCCAAATCCAAATGGCAACAGTTCCTTTAACGTAAAGATATCATATTTTTCTCTGCTGACTGCCAGTATGATCTGAAAGGTTTCCGGATCACAGAACTCCATCATAACCTGTCTGCATACTCCACAGGGTGCTGCATACTCTGTAGGAACACCATCCTTGCCGCCAACGATACAGATTGCCTGAAAGTCTCTCATGCCTTCACTGACCGCTTTGAAAAAAGCAGTTCTTTCCGCACAGTTTGTTGGAGTATAGGCAGCATTTTCTATGTTACACCCGGTATAATAGGTACCGTTTTTTACAAGAAGTACCGCCCCTACATGAAAATGTGAGTATGGCGCATAGGAATAGTCCATCTGTCTGATTGCCAGATCGATCATTTCTTTGATCTGTTTTTCTTCCATAGTTTTCCCACCTTTCCTGAATCAGGCATGTATACGTTATTCTTCTTTTTTCTGTGCCTGATCTGCACGGATCAGTTCACGGATCGCCTGTACTGCAACCTGGATTGCCTTATCGGTATCATGTACCACAGGATTATCCAAACCCAGCTTTTCTCTTTCCTGATTTGCAAGCACCAGGAAGCAGGAGCCCACACGTACTTTTAAATGGCTTGCCACTATAAAAAGAGCAGCGGATTCCATCTCCGACGCAAGACAGCCGAGACGTTTCCACGCTTCCCATTTATTCATCAGTTCATAGCTGACCGGCTTGGTTTCCGGCTCATGCTGGCCATAAAAGGAATCCTTACATTGTACCACACCTGTGTGGAATTCACATCCTTCTTTCTTTGCTCCTTCCACAAGTGCATTGATCACTTCCAGATTTGCCACTGCCGGGAATTCAATAGGTGCATACTCTTTGCTGGTGCCCTCCATACGGATCGCACCCGTTGCAACAACAATATCACCACTTTTTACCTCCGGCTGCATTCCACCGCAGGTTCCGATGCGTACAAATGTGTCAGCCCCGCACCGATAAAGCTCTTCCATTGCGATAGAAGCGGACGGTCCGCCGATTCCAGTAGATGTCACACTTACCTTCACTCCGTCCAGTGTTCCGGTGTATGTTACGTATTCCCGGTTATCTGCTACCAAAACCGGATCATCAAAATACTGTGCGATCTTTTTGCAGCGTTTCGGATCTCCCGGTAAAATAACGTAACGTCCCACTTCTCCTTTTGCTACCTGAATGTGATACTGTCTGTCCGCATCCTCTGAATAATTTTTCATGTTTGTTTCCCCCTTTCTCAGCTAACAGTTTCCCTATTCCTTATGAATAAAAAAAAGACTGCATTTTCATACAATCCAGTCCTTTATTCTTTTATTTTAACCTTGCTTCCCAGCGATCCCCGCAAAACTATATCCTGCATTACAATAAGAAGATCATTCATAAGATATAAGGATCTTCTTACAATGCTCGCAGCGATAAGCCTCGATCCGATCACCATATAGCATTTTCGACAGGCCTTTTTCGGTGTTTAATCGCATAGCTTCACCTCTGCTCCTCCATTCTATTCCTGAATTGAAGGAATGGATCTGGCCTTCACACATTTCGCCTCCGCAATATGGACATTTCATCTTATTTTTCTATGCCTCCTCCGGCTTTTCGTATTTGCTCAGTCAATGTCAAACCTCTTTTGTCTTTATCCCATTATAACATAGATTCATTTTCTTCAAAAGCTTAATATAAACATGTTCCACAAACCACGGTTCTGTTGATCTCATCAATGCTTCTTCCGGTGAAAACCAGGCTACACCGCTGTTTTCATCTGCTTTTATGGAAACAGCCTCTTCTGAATCTGCCTCAAGGAGATATGTTAGGTTAAAGTGCAGATGGCTGGATACATATTTTCCTTTTTTCATATGGCCGTCTACAGTCAAGGATTCCAGGGAAAAAATCTCTTCTGACACCGGACGAACATTGGAAATCCCTGCCTCTTCTTTTACTTCTCTGACAGCAACGGACAGTAAATCCGTCTCACCATCTGCATGTCCTCCAAGCCAGGACCAGGAATTGTATATGTTGTGATATACCATAAGGACTTTCGTCCGTTCTCTGTTTACTACCCAGGCAGAAGCTGTCATATGGGCTACTGCATTTTCCCTGGAAAAAGCATTCTCATTATTTCTGATCCAGTCCAGGATCAGGATTTTATCTTTTTCTTCCTGCTCATTATATGGCTTGTATTTTTCTATCTGATCGATCAGTTTCTGGCGTGTTATCATTATGCACTCTGTCTCTTTCTTAAATATCCATAAATGTATTTTTAGTCAAGCGGATAAAAGCATCCGCTTCGCTACTTGCTCATAACCGGATAACTGCTTCACAGTTTATCAGAAGGAGCTTGTAACTATCTTTTTTATTTAATACCCATCCTTTAACCGGACAATATTTTTTAATTTTTTTCCATTCAGATATCGTTCCAGATTTTCCATGCAGATGTTCCAGATCATATCCTGGACTTCAGCGTTTCCACCGAAACTCGGGCCTGCAATGTGTGGAGTGATAAGGACGTTTTCCATATTCCAAAGAGGTGATGTCTCCGGCAATGGTTCTGTTTCAAATACATCCAGGACCGCTCCTTTTAAGTGGCCTTCCTCCAGTACTCTGATCAGG
Source organism: Blautia sp. SF-50 (assembly GCF_900101315.1). Taxonomy (NCBI): domain Bacteria; kingdom Bacillati; phylum Bacillota; class Clostridia; order Lachnospirales; family Lachnospiraceae; genus Blautia; species Blautia sp. SF-50. The sequence goes on along the minus strand of NZ_FMUW01000014.1, from coordinate 11,128 downwards.
TCTTCTGTTGGAATGAGGCTTCCTCTTCCTACATTAACCAGAATTGCATCTTTTTTCATGGAATACAGCCGTTCGTAATTCAGAAGGCCTTTTGTTTCCGGTGTTCCCGGGAGACAGCCAATCACAATGTCCGCTTTCTGAAGCTGCTGATCCAGCACTGTCAGATCATATACCTCATCAAACTCTTTCATCTGCTGCAAATACTCCGGGACTGCAGTTCTTTTTATTCCAGTCACATGCGTTTCAAACGCTTTCATTCTATGGGCAATATTTCTTCCTATATCCCCTGTTCCCAGGATGAGAATGTTTTTTCCATATATGGTTTCTGATGATCTATTCTGTACCCAGAGGTGTTTCTGTTTGTTCTTCCAGTAGTTCGGAAGTTCACGGTACAGCGCAATGATATTCCCGATCACATATTCTGATATGATCTTTCCAAAAGCGCCGGAAGCATTGGTTAATGTAACTCCTGTCGGGAATGCTTTCATTTTTGTATATTTGTCCGCACCGGCCCAGGTCAGCTGGATCCAGCGAAGATTTTCTGCTTTCAGGATTTCTTCTTCCTCTGGCTCTCCGATCACTACTTCTGCTGCTGCGATCGCATCCTCAGTTTCTTTGCCCTGAAATGTAAATTCGCACTGATCTCCGAATTTTGTTGCAAACTGATTTTGAATTTCTGCATTGCATTGTGGTTTTAGTAAAACTTGTATTTTTTTCATGTTTTTCTCCGCAAATCATCTTTATCAGCTATATCCTACCATAATTAACAGCCATCTGCTATTATTTTCTGTTATTTCTGCTGTTGATACCTGGTCACTGCCAGGATCATGCAGACAAAAACTACCGCAAACATAGCTTCCAGTCCAATGCCTTTCCACACCGATACAGCTGCCTCACCTGTTAGGTGGCTATAACTTCCAAGAGTCTCATTTACGTTTTCATACCAGTACACAGGAAGAAACTGAGACACCTTCAGGACGTTTCTGTCCATAATGTTCATGGGAACAAACACACCACACAGAAAGCACATTCCAAGAGACAGGATATTTGCGATCCCGCTTAACATGTTGCTGTTTTTTACAAAAAGACCGATCAGATAGGAAAGTGAAAGTGCCACTGCCATCATTACCAGAGTGTTCAGTACATAGTATCCGAAATTTTCTGAACTGAGAAATGTTTTTCCATATATAAGGATGGCTCCAGCCATACCGATTCCCCATAAGCCCCCGCCCATGATAAACATGGCCAGAAGCCCTTCCAGACTCTGTCGTCTTGCAGAGATCGCAGATGCCTGCATTCTCTTTGGTATATCGTCTTTTTTGAGAGCCATCAGAACATATCCCATCACATAGCAAAGTAATGCAAGAAACAGATATGGAATATATCGGAAATAATAGAGCCATCCGGACGTACCACTGTTTTCATCTGTATCCAGCATGGTGACTTCTCCTCTTTTTTTATCCAGGATCGCTGTTGCCGCTTCCTTCTGGGAAAAACCGGCTTTCAGATATGTCCGCATTGTATTCAGGCAGCTCTCAAGCTGCTGATCCACATAATATGCCGAATAAGATCCGGGCACCTTGGTCACAGAAATACTTTCGCCGTTTACCATACAGTTCTCATAAAAATCCTCAGGAATCACCACGATGTATTCTACATTTCTGTAAAAAAGCTCTTCCTGAAGCTTCTCCCTGTTATCCTCCAGCATGGTCACGTGATGCGTACCTTCAATCCATTTTACCAGTCCTTCTGCAAGTGGTCCGTTGTCTTTATCCACCACTCCGATCTTTATTTTTTCGCTTTCATAGCTGGTATAAGTTTCCTTACCGGCCGCTGCCTGAAGTGCCATTGTCACTCCGAAAAAAATGCCCAGATACAGGAGGATCAGACCTGTATTTTTTTTCATGATCCTCATATAGCCTTTAAATACTGTCATAACGTTCCCTCCTGACCATGAAAAAGGATGCCATCACCAGCACCACGCACATTACCGCCAGTGTGATCAGATTTCTATAGTATCTGGTCATATCATCATATACATTGATACAGTAAAACGCATCTGAGATCAGTGATGCAGGATTGATCCGGTTCACAAACGGAACACTTTTTTCCACGATATCCTTCATATTTCCGTTCATCAGTCCGGCAAGAAAGCTGCTTACCATAGAGATTCCAAGCATGAGCCCGATTCTGACGCCTTCCTGCATTTTTCCGAAGCTGCCTATAAACATTCCCATAGATACACCGATGAGACTTCCGAAAAAAGATACCACCAGCATTTTTCCCATCTGTCCCTGAAAATCCAGATTGAGAATATACCGGAGATACAGGATCAGAATGATCACGTCCACATAGCCCAGAGCAAAAGATGTCAGCTGGTCTGTAAGGATCAGCTTCAGCTTGTGGGTCGGCGTTACACACCGTCTGGCTGCCAGAGGTGTGATATTGGCCTGGATCCCGATCGCAGAGCCAAATCCGATAAAGCATCCATACAGGCAGGCCATGGCGATCAGTGCGTAAAAGAACTGCACATTTCCGTCAATGGTCCGGCCACCAAGAGAGACTTCCCTTACCAGGCTGTCGGAACTTAACAAGGATTTCATGGTTTCCATATCCATCTGCGGATTTTTTTTCATGATATTGGTGATGGTCGTTCTGGTGTTTTCGCAGCTGTCGAGAACTGTCTGAAGGATACTTTCTTCTATTCCGATTCCTGCTACTGTAAGGGAAGGCTCTTTTCCCACATAATAAATCCCTTCTACTTTTTTATCCTGCAGTGCTTCCAGCGCTTCCTTTTCCGACATTTCTTCTGCTTTTAAAAGATCCGGACTGCTTTTTTCCACTTCATCCAGATAGGTCATAAAAAACGTATCCGCAGAAGCTTCCTTCACCACTGCCACCGGGACCGTCTGAAAATCTGCTTCATTGATATTTCCGAATGCAAAATAGAAAAAAGTTCCAAGCACAAGCGGAAAGACCAGCGGCCAGAATACAATGTTAAAATTCCGGATCTTGGAAAGAAAACTGTATTTCAGTAAATGCAACATCTCCCATCCCTCCTAATCTCTCAGCTGTTTTCCGGTGATCTCCAGAAAGACATCATTTAATGTAGGCAGTTCGGAAAAGACTCTTCCAAAAGAAATATCCTGGCTTTGCAGATAATTAAGAAGACGGATCAGGTTATGCTTCGCATCGGTACAGCGCACGACCAGCACCTGTTTTTCATACTGCACATCAAACACATGCTCCAGTGTGCGGATATCCCGGAGATTTTTTTCTTCCAGGGCAATGGCTTCTACGGTGATGGTCTCTCCTGTTTTGATCATCTGCTTCAATTCTTCCTTTGTTCCCTGAGCGATGACTCTTCCGTGATCCATGATGGCGATCCTGGTACAGATCTGCTCCACCTCTTCCATGTAATGGGATGTGTAGATAATGGTGGAGCCCTGGTGGTTCAGCGTCTGGATCCCTTCCAGGATCTTGTTTCTGCTCTGTGGGTCTACAGCTACCGTCGGCTCATCCATAATGATCAGTCTCGGCTTGTGGGCGATCCCGCAGGCAATGTTCAATCTTCGTAAAAGGCCTCCGGAAAGCTTCTTCGGGTACATTTTGCGGAAATCTTCAAGACCTGTAAATTCAATGGCATCCTCCACCAGCTCTTTTCTCCGTTTCCTGTCCCGTATGTAAAGGCCGCAGAAATAATCGATATTTTCCTGCACTGTCAGCTCATCAAAAACGGCTACATTCTGAAGCACGATCCCAATCTGTTCCTTGAGCTTATAGCTGTCCGGCTTCATCTCTTCTCCGAATATCTTTATTTCACCTCTGTCATATTTCAGAAGTGACAAAAGGCAGCTGATGGCCGTTGTCTTTCCCGAGCCGTTGGGACCAAGTAATCCGAAGATCTCACCCTCCCGGATATCCAGTTCCAGATGATTCAGTGCGGTAAGATCACCATATCGTTTTACCAGATTTTCTATGTGGACCATACTCTGTGGCATATGTTTTCCTCCTTTTTTACAGTCCGTTAAGCAGGACTTTTATGTCTTTTTCGCAGAAATTCATATTTCTTCTATGATGCCATTATATCCTTTTCTTCTGTCTGCTCCAAGTGTTGAATGTCACCACCTGCGAATGACAAATGTCATGTCTTTTTCAGAAAGATAGATTTTTCTTTGCAGGGAAGGAACCGGTATATTATAATAAAGGCACATTGATTTCAGAAATTTGTGCAGCAAAAGGGGTTCTCCCGGAACAGGATACGATAATTTTAGCCGGTTATCTGCCTGACTTTCGGAAAATGCTGTAGTAGAAAGGAGGGTATATTTTTTATGCGTTATTTTACAGATTCCATACTATTGCTTTTATACAGTACTTTAACATTTTTTTATGTGCCTGCAGATCAGGCTCTTGTGTTTGCCCTCCTTTTTGCGGTGATCCTTTGCTGCATTACTTATCTGTGCAGGGTATGTAAAACAGAATCCTGTTCACACAATTCTTTGCCAGTATTGAAACCCGCCGGAAATATCATTCCGGTTCTTGCAGGAAGCTATGTGATCTTTGGATTATGTTCCCTGTGGTTTTCGGATTTTCTTCTGTTTTTCCCGCTGCTTCTGTATCAGACCTTATCTGCCGGGCTTTTTCCTCTGGCAGTGGCTGAGCTTCCACTTTGGGGATTTCTGGTTTTTCAGATCAATAGATTTCCGGCAGTTCTTTGTCTGCTTGGGATTTTTGGTTTCGTTCTCTCATTTTTTCTCTGGCTCTATGCCGGAAAATATCAGGCTCTTTACCAGGATTTTCATCAGATCCGGGATGACAGTGAGGAACATACGCTTCTTCTTTCTGAAAAAAACAAGGCACTTCTGGAAAAACAGGATTACGAGATTTATGCTGCTACATTGCGCGAGCGAAACAGAATTGCCAGAGAGATCCATGATAATGTGGGACATGTACTATCCCGTTCTATCCTTATGACTGCTGCCTGCAAAACCATCAACAAAAATGATTCTCTTGATCCTCTGCTTGGAAATCTGGAAGAATCCCTGAACGGTGCTATGAACAGCATCCGTTCCAGTGTACATGATCTTCATGACGATGCGATAAATCTGGAAGATGCCATAAAAGGACTTGTAAAGGATTTCACCTTCTGCCCGGTGAATCTTACTTATGATATGTCCAGGCAGATTCCAAGAGAGGTGAAATACAGTCTGATCAGTATTACAAAGGAAGGGCTTTCCAATGTGATGCGGCATAGTAATGCGGATTCTGTGGATATTCTTCTGCGGGAGCATCCTGCACTTTATCAATTGTGCATTGAGGATAATGGGACACCGGAAAATGGAATTCCGGATATTCAAACTGGATCAGACAGCAATAAGGCCAAAAATATTTCCGGTGGTATGGGACTGTCCAATATCCGTGACCGTGCAAAGGCGCTGGGCGGTACAGTCCAGATTACGCAGGAGAATGGTTTTCGGATCTTTGTGACGATCCCGAAATCTGTTTCTAATTGAATCAGACAGATATTTCTCACTTTGCCGGAAACCTTCCTGATTTGATCAAAGTACTTTCCCGGCATATTGGATCCGTCTGTTTTTTCTGATCTGTAAATTTACTTTTTATAACTCATAAACAGGAGATTTTGACATGAAAATTATAATCGTAGACGACGACTGCCTGGTTGCAGGAGCACTAAAAACCATTCTTGAAGCAAACCCGGATATCGAAGTGACTGCCACCGGCTCTGATGGTGAAGAAGCCTGCTCTCTGTACAGAGAGTATCTTCCGGATATTCTTCTGATGGATATCCGTATGAAAGGAATGGACGGACTGGAAGCTTCCAGAAAGATCCTGGGCGGATTTCCGGAGGCAAAAATTCTTCTTCTGACTACTTTTTCCGATGATGAATATATTGTAAAAGCCCTCCGCCTCGGCACAAAGGGTTATCTTCTGAAGCAGGATCATACCAGCATTCTTCCGGCTCTTCAGGCGGTTTACTCCGGCCAGACCGTGTTCGGCACAGAGATCATATCCAAAATCCCTGAACTCCTACAGTCCTCCGACGGATTTGATTATGCTTCCAGAAACATCAGCGAACGGGAGCTGGATATCATCCGGCTGATCGCCAACGGATACAGCAATAAGGAGATTGCCACAGAACTTTTTCTCAGTGAGGGAACGGTACGAAATTATCTCAGTTCCATTCTGGATAAACTGCAGCTGAGGGATCGGACTCAAGTTGCTGTTTTTTATTATCAGCATAAGTAAAAATCTCCTGCATCCAAATTCCTGTAAATATTTATTAATTTAATAGAATCGGAGGATTCCTCACAATGAACGGCTATCTTACTATCTATATCCCGAAAACAGCTGTTCCGGCACCTGTCTCCCGCTTTCTTCGCACGCAGGCAGGTCTTACAAAAAAGCAGATCAGCCAGGCGAAGTTTCGTCCCGGTGGTATCCGGAAAAACGGACAGCAGTGCCGGGTAACGGAAACCGCTTATCCCGGGGATCAGATCATAGTATGCCTGGAAGCGGACGATGTGGATTCTACCCAGCTGGAATCTTCATCCTTTACTGTCAATTTGTCCAATCACCATTTCCAGTTCTCCGCAGACGCAATTTCATATTCTGATTCCGCAGCTTCAGAATTTGCAGGTTCTGATGTCAATTCTCACATTTATCATTCACTGGCTGCAACGTCACAGTTTCTTCCTGAGTTGGCGATCATATACGAAGACCAGGATATCCTCGCCATAAATAAACCTGCCGGGATTGTCACTCATCCTTCCGGTTCTCACTACAGTGACAGTCTCGCCAACCAGGTGGCTTCCTATTTCCGTTCCAAAGGAGAGCCTACCAAAGTCCGGTCTATCGGACGATTGGATAAAGAAACCTCCGGTATCCTGCTCTTTGCCAGGAACCAGACTGCTGCCGCCAGATTACAGAACCAGCGTGAAGAAGGGATTTCAGAGAAAACCTATCTGGCTGCAGTTTCCGGTTTCATGCCTGTGGATGAAAATGGAGCTTTTCACAGGATCTCCGTTCCCCTTGCACCTGACCCGGATAACCGTCTGAAAATGGTCGTATCCACAGATGGCACGCTTCCCGGAAGCAAACATGCAGAAACCCTTTATTCTGTTCTGAAATCTACCGGCCCTGACGCAGCAGCTCCGTCTTCTCTTGTAATGCTCCGTCTGAAAACCGGCCGTACCCATCAGATCCGTGTACACATGGCATCTCTCGGGCATCCTCTTCTGGGTGATTCTCTGTACTGTTTATCGGACATATCGAATCCGTTTTCCCGGGCTGCACTCCACGCATGGAAGCTTAAATTTCAACTTCCATTTTCAATTGATGAATCTGCTTCCGACACCCGGGCTTCCATGCATCATGACAAAAATGACAAAAAAGAAATCTCCCTGGAAGCACCCCTCCCGGAAGATTTCAAAAAATTCTATGAAACGATATTCTGAAGCCATACGCCTTTTTTTACAAGGATAAATCCAATGACACATTTCATCATATCCGCTGCCTGGACCATTGCGTAGATCACAAGTACGGGCAGACCTGTAAAACGGCTTAAGGTAAATGCGATCGTTACACTTACCACCCAGATAAACACACTGTCAAACAGAAATGTAACGATGGTCTTTCCACCGGAACGCAAAGTAAAATATGTTGCATGCAGGAATGCATTCTGCGGCATGAAAAATGCTGTGAGCATAATAAAATATTTCGCCAGAGTACGTGCCTCAGTATTGGTATTGTAAAGCCTTGGAAACAGTGGTGCCATTACAAACATCACAGCTGCCACGCAGGTACAGCAGAACACAGAAAATGCGATCATCTTGTTGTCCGTATCTCTGGCTTCCTTCATCTTACCTGCCCCCAGAAGCTGTCCTACAACAATGGCTACCGAATCTCCAAGTGCGATAAATACGATATTAAATACATTGTTGATGGTATTGGAAATATTTAATCCCGCAACCACGTTCAGTCCACGAACTGAATAACACTGTGTCAGCATGGCCACTCCGGCTGCCCATAAAGTCTCATTCAGAAGCAGCGGGGTTCCCTTAATAAGTATCTTCTTTGTCAGGTTCGCCGGAACCTTTAATGTTGAATACAGACCCTGTGCAAAAATATTCTTTTCTGTATGCTTATGTGTCCAGCTCAGGACAATGCAGGCTTCCACATATCTGGAGAGTACTGTGGCAACAGCCGCACCTCTTACTCCCATTTCCGGGAATCCAAATTTACCATAGATCAGAAGATAATTAAATATCAGATTGATCAGCACAGCCACGATCCCGGCCTTCATGGGAAGTACGGTCTCACCACATTCACGTAAGGTACTTGCATAGACCTGCACCATCATAAATGGCGGAAGTCCCAGAAGCATGATCCATAAATACTGTTTCCCATAAATAAGAGTATCCCTGATCTCCTGTGCGGTTCCGTCACCTTTTAAATACATGCTGATCAGTGAACCCCCAGCTGTCAGAAACAGTATAATGGTGATCGCTGTCAGAATCACTGCCATCCACAGTTTATAACGAAGTGTCTGGCGGACACCCTCATGATCCTTCTGTCCGAAATACTGTGCTGTAAAAATTCCCGCTCCGGACACCCCGCCGAAAATACATAGATTATATACAAAAATCAGCTGATTGACGATCGCCGCTCCAGACATCTGTTCGGTACCGATACGACCGATCATAATATTGTCCAGAAGACTGACAAAATTTGTGATCCCGTTCTGTACCATGATCGGTACTGCAATAGACAGGACCATCAGATAAAACCTCTTATCTCCTACGAACTTTCGGAAAAAAGAAGATTTCTCTTTTACCTTCTCCATAAATTCTTCCCCCTTGTTTTTCGTTTTCCTTCATCCAAAATTCTCCACAAAAAGAAGACTGCCCACCCGAAACAGTCTTCCCTTTCGTAAGCGTTGTAGCTACTACCTTACTACAAACTTCTTTTATTTTCAATAGTCTTTATAACGATAAATCTCCGCTTTTTTTGTATCTTTTTACTCCACCATACGACTCTCGTCTGCAATATCCTGATCTTTGAACTTTTGTTCCAGCTGTGTCACAATTTCAGTGTCAAAGTTTTTCAAAGTGATCTAAGCCGGCTGAAAAAAGATCTGGACCGGCTGAATCTGGTGCTGAATTATATTTCTGAGAATTACAAACGGCCTATTTCTCTGGATGAGATTGCAGGTGTTGCTTATCTCCAGACTGGATATTTCTGCCGTTTTTTCAAGAAAAAGATGGGGGGTACATTTCTGGAATATCAGAATGAATACAGACTTTCTTTTATCTACAAAGATCTGATCAATACGAAAGACCCCGTGCATGTGATCCTGGAACGCCATGGATTCACCAATTATAAGCTGTTTCGACGGATGTTCCAGGAGCACTTCGGGTGCACACCTACGAAGGTGCGGGAGAATATGCGGAAATAACAGTACCTTCTCTTACACCATCCAGTCTTCCCGCAAATACGAAGGAAAGTACCGCAGCAATCACTGCCATGGATACGTCAAAACAGATCCTGGTTATTCCGAAATTTGTTTTCTATGTGAGGATAACCATATAAAAAATGATCCTATACACGCATAAAAAACAGCGAAATGAATTTTAACTTCCATTTCGCTGTCTTGTGTTATTTCTTGTTTTCTATTATTTTTTTAGTATGTCGTTTTACGCAACCTGATTTTTGTTGTTGGTAACTGTGATCAGATGACTTTTGATCAGTACCGGACGTACTGCATTATAGATGATCGCTACCAGAATTACAGATACAACTGCATTGATAAAGGTTGCCGCCGCACTCATTTTTGCAAGTGCCTGTGCCAGTTCCTGTGGCTGTCCCAAAATGTACTGTTTGTAGAAATATCCTACGATAGGATCTGCAATTACGTTAAATGCAAGTCCTGCAACAGATGCGATCACACTCCATTTGAAAACATATTTTTTATCTGTACTCTCATTGATCTTTGCAACCTTGTGTGCCACAAGACCTACGATCAGACCGATACAGAATTTCAGTATAAAGGTTTTCGGTGCGCCTGTGATATAAACAGGGTCCATGATATCTGCAATTCCCATTCCGATAGCTCCGGCAAGTCCGCCATATACGCCACCCAGAAGCAGTGCTGCAAGTACGCAGAAAGCATTTCCGATATGAATGGATGTTGCGTCTCCGCCCGGCACCGGGATCTTAATCTGCAGAAATGTGAAGGATACATAACATAAAGCTGCTAATAACGCAGTTTCTGCAAGTTTAACTACTGTGTTGTTCTGTGTGTTCATAATAATTCCCCTCTCGTTTCGTTATTACCTTTGTTATTACTTTAATGTATGATTGTATTAATGTAGGAATGTAATAACTTGGATGTTATAGTACCGCTTGTTTGGGTATATTACAAGGGGCAATTTTTATGTTTTTTTAGGGGACAGTTTTTATGGGTAATAAAAAAGTGGCTGTTTAAGCCACTCTTTCATGATTGTATATTCAAAACTACATACATGTTCTGTTGATGATCGTTAATCTTTTTTGAATCAATTTTAACCTGCGTACCGATTCGCCTTTTTTCACGGGCTCGCAGCTAAAGCTACATCACCTGTTCTTTTGGCTACTCCAGCGGTGGTCATCTCGCGACTCCGTCGTTCGATGTCATTTGCTTCGCAAATGTTCAGTCTGTACCATAAATGGTTCTCCACAAGCAAGCTTGTTCCGCCCCATTTCTGTTACATCCTGCCCGCTTCCTCGGCTTTTTGGTCAAGCCCTCACCCGATTAGTAACAGTCAGCTCCATGTGTTACCACACTTCCACCTCTGCCCTATCTACCTCGTCGTCTTCAAGGGGGTTTACTTCACTAAGAATGGGATATCTCATCTTGAGGGGGGCTTCACGCTTAGATGCCTTCAGCGTTTATCCCTTCCGGACTTGGCTACCCGGCCATGGCTTTGGCAAGCCAACCGGTCCACCAGCGGTCCGTCCATCCCGGTCCTCTCGTACTAAGGACAGCTCCTCTCAGATATCCTGCGCCCACGCCGGATAGGGACCGAACTGTCTCACGACGTTCTGAACCCAGCTCGCGTACCGCTTTAAT